>JAISQJ010000162.1 GCA_031274285.1 Treponema sp.
TAATATTTACAAAAAATCTTAGGACAAATTGCACATAACGTCTTGTATATGACGTTTTGGCCCGCCCATAAAGCAATGCGGTAGCATTACGGCGGGCCAAAATGTGGCGGAGAAAAACCGCACAAAGGCCACAGGCCGACTGCGGTTTTTCGTAGCCCGAGCCGCCTACTGGCGGCGAAGCATATACAGACCTGTTATACGAAGTACCGCCGCACACTACTATTTTATTTTTCCGTCTATTATTTTTTTATACAATATTTCTTCTAAATTCCTTCTTCCGTCTATTACTGATATTATGTTTATTATTTGCCCGTCAACTTTATAATATATTATCCAATTATCTTGGACTATTTGCCGATAATCATTTATTCCAATATCCTTTAATATTTGCACAGATTTTCCCATTCCAGGCATGTCTTTTAAATTTTTAACCTGTGATTTTATTTTCAAATATATTTTTTGGGCAACACTTTTCCCATAAGTATATTTATACCATGATACTATTTCAATAAATTCCTCACCTGCATCCTTTGACCAATTGATTTTATATTTCATTTTTAGTCCAATATTTTTTCGATCCTTTTATCCATTTCCTCTTCGGTTATTATGTTTCCATTTCTTACATCATTTTCACCAATGGATAAAATTTTGAGCAAATTTATTGCGTCCATAATGTTTTGATAATAATTTACATTCATCAAAACGGCTCTGGCTTCCCCATTCTGGGTAATAACCATGGGGTTATTTTTTTCTCCAACTTGCTTCAAAACATCTGCCGTATGAGCTTTTACATACGAAATGGGCTTAATATCTTCCACTAAATTTATCATTTTTACCATCCTACTTTATATAGTACCATATTTGGATTGTTTTGTCAATACTTTATGCTACATGACGATACCCCACCGTCAGCTATACCGGGGCGCGTATACAGGCCCATAGTGCGAAATCGGGAAAATTTTCTAAAAAAAACAATAGAAATCCTTGACAATACTAATACAATGATATATTACATAAGGATTTCCCCAAGATATCTTAGAAAGATCGTTGGATAAATTAGTGATATTGGATGCAGCGAATAGTTATAGATGATTTACGTGTTATTCCGGGAAATAAATATGAAAAATTGAGGATTATCATTAGATTATATGGGGGAATTATTATGAATAAAAAAGAAAAGATGATCAATTAATATTAAGATAACTTCCGGCGCTTTCAAGTTTCTCCCGGCGGGTCGGCCCCTGCCCTCGCCTAGTGGATTTATTAGGCTAAAAACACGGATAAAAACCACAAAGGCGCCGAAGGCGCACAAAGGAAAATCAGGAAGACTGTTTTATCATTTTCCCAACGCTTTCTCCATATTATTTATAATTTCTTTTTCCGTCAATGTTCTTCCGTTTTCTATATCATCAATGCCTTCTTGAATTAATTTATATAATTCACTTTTTCCGGCTAGTTCTTCATAAGTTTCAATACTCATTACAGCGAGATCCCCCTCTCCATTTTTTGTAATAAATATTGGTTCCCTATATTTATGACAAAATTCAGATATTTTACCATAACCATATAATATCGGTTTATTGATACTTTTGTCAAGCGCTTTTGCTAATTATTTTGAAACCCATAGTAAATCCATTGACGTACTATGATTTCTCTGGTAAAAAGGTATAGCTTCCCCGGCTGTGGGAAAGATTAACCTATGAAGGAGATTTCAGATGAAACGTGTTGTAACGGCGGTCCTTGTACTGACCGCGATCATGGCATTTTCCGCCTACGGGGCGGGAAGGAGGGCGGAAACCGGGACCCGGCTAAAGACCCTCAATTGGGTAGCGCCGGGGGAAGTAACCACCATGGACTCCGGCAAGAGCTACGATACCATCAGTTGGGAGCAGCTTGAACTGTTTAACGAAAGCCTCTACAAGATCAACGGGGATAACGAGCCGGTCCCGGCCCTGGCCGCGGCCCTGCCGGCGGTAAGCGCGGACGGCCTTACCCTGACCATCGATCTAAGGCCCAACATAGCCTTTTCCGACGGAACCAGGATCACGGCCCATGACTTTGTCTATGCGGCCCAGCGGATTGCCGATCCCGCCACCGGCTCCCAGAGCGCCAACCGGATAACCTATTTTAAGAACGCGTCGGACATTATCGCCGGAAAGCAGCCCCCGGAGAATTTGGGAATCCGGGCGCTTTCGGACAGCCGCCTGGAGATAACGCTCACCGCGCCCAACCCCTATATCAACACGGAGCTTTCTAACGTCCTCCTGGCCCCGGTAAACCGGGCCTTTGCCCAGGAGAAGGGGGCGGCCTACGGACTTTCCTCGGAGAATCTCCTGGCCTCCGGCCCCTTTGTGCTTACCGGCTGGAACGGGGCGAATATTTCGTGGAAATACGTGAAGAACCCCCACTATTGGGACGCGGCGAACATCTATTTTGACGAGATCAACGTGCAGGTGGTAAAGGAAACCGCCACCGGGGTTGCCCTCTACGAGGCGGGGAATCTGGACGGCGCCGCGGTGTCCGGCGAATACCTCAACGCATACCGGGGAACCGCGGACCTGGTATCGGTAAAAACCCTCAGAATGACCAATCTGGAACTGGGAATCAGCTCGAACCAGTACCTTCAGAACCTCAACCTCCGCAAGGCCCTGCTCCTGGCGGTGGACCGGAACGAGCTGGCCCAATCCATTCTGAACGGCGACGGCATCCCCTCGGTGGGGGTAATCCCCAACGGCATCGCCGTCAGTCCGGTCAACGGCAAAAGCATCGCCGACGACTTCGGCGTCCTGGTTTCCACCAACATCCCCGAGGCAAAGCGGCATTTTGCCCAGGCCCTGCGGGAACTGGGGGTCTCGACCCTTACCCTCCGGCTGGTGACCACGGATAACGACGAGGGCACCAAGACCGGCCAGTACCTGCAAAGCGTGTACGAGACCAACCTGCCGGGCCTCAAGATAGACCTGGCCAATGTGCCCGCCTCGGTACGGTTCCAGGAAATGATGGCCTATAAGTTCGACCTGGCCCTGGGGGGCTGGACCGGGGAGTTTAACCCCGCCACCTACATCAAGCAGTTTGAAACCAGCAACGAGCATAACCACGGCCGCTGGGTATCGCCGGAAGTTACCGCCCTGATCGACGCCCTGGAAAACAGCGACGGTACCAATTTTGCCCTGCGCTGGGAACACCTGCGGGAGGCAAACAAGTACCTGGTTGACAATGTGGTTACGGTGCCCCTGGTGCAGGCGGCCAAGAGCTACCTCATCAACCCGAAACTCAAGGGTTACGTGGTCCACGTGCTGGGTACCGCTATTGACATTACCCACGCTTATTTTGAATAACTAATATATGAAGCGCTGGCTCCGGTTTTTTGCCAGCCGGATAGGGTACATGGTGATAACGCTCTATGTGATTATCACCATTACCTTTTTATTGATGAACCTCCTCCCCGGAACTCCCTACCAGGATCAGTCCCGGCTTACGGCTATACAGATACAGATGTTGAACGAAAAGTACGGCCTTAGCAAACCTTTAGGGGAACGGTATCTGAATTACCTGGCCAACATAGTCCGGGGGGATTTCGGTATCTCCCTGCAATTTTCTGACCAAAAGGTAAGTACCCTGCTCAAAACCCGGCTGGGGCCCTCGGTGCGGCTGGGCCTTCAGGCGGTCATCTTCGGCGCCTTGGCGGGCATAGTCCTGGGGGCCGCGGCCGCCATGAAGCATAACACCTGGATAGACACCTTCTGTTCCCTTTTTGCCATCCTGGGCCGTTCCGCGCCGAATTTTGTGGTGGCGGTCCTGTTACAGTTTATCTTTGCCATCAGCCTCCGGCTCCTCCCCATAGGCCTGTGGAACGACGGTTTCCGCTCGACGATTCTGCCTTCCCTGGCCTTGTCCATCTCTCCCATGGCGGATTCGGCCCGGTTCATCCGGGCGGAACTTATCGATGTGCTGGGGAGCGATTATATCGAGCTGGCCCGGGCCAAGGGCATGGGGGAATTCCGCCTGGTCCTGACCCACGGCCTGCGGAACGCCCTTATCCCCTTCCTCACCATCATCGGCCCCATGACCGTGTCCCTAATGACCGGTTCCCTGGTGGTGGAAAACATCTTCGCCGTTCCCGGTATCGGGGAACAGTTTACCAAGTCTATCCTGTCCAACGATTACGCCACGATCATGGCGGTAACCATCCTCTTTTCGGGACTCCTGGTGACCGTGATCTTTATTACCGACATACTCTACCAGCTTATCGATCCCCGGGTGCGGGTAGGAGGCCGCCGGTGAATTCCCCAAATATGCCCCCCGCCGCGCCCGCCGTTAAGCCGACGGATATATCCGCGGAGCTTTTCCGCTTCCGGCCCCCGGCCCCCGATGCCGCGGAGCCGGTCCGGCAGATTCAGAGTCTTACCTTTACCCAGGATGCGTGGCGGCGGCTGCGGAAGAACCGGGCCGCGGTGGCGGCCATGGTAATCCTCCTGGTTATCATCAGCCTGTCGTTCCTTGCCCCCCTGCTGGCGCCCCATAACCCGAACAGCCAAAACATCCCCCACGCCAATCTGCCGCCCCGCATTCCGGGTGTTTCGATAAGGGGATTCAACGGTTTTGCCCATTTCCGGGGAACCTGGATCGACCGCTATGCGGCCGCGGGTGTTCCCGCCGGAGTCTACTACCCCTTCGGTACCGACGAATTCGGCCGGGACATCCTTTCCCGGTCCCTCTACGGAACACGGATTTCCCTTACCATCGCCTTTATCGCCGCGATCCTGGATCTGACCATCGGGGTTTTTTACGGCCTTGCCGGCGCATTAAAGGGGGGAAGGACCGACACGATGATGCAGCGGCTGCTGGAGATCATCAACGGCGTTCCTAACCTGGTGCTGGTGGTCCTCATGCTCCTCATCTTTCGTCCCGGCATCCTCTCCATCATCCTGGCCCTGACCCTTTCCTCCTGGATACCCATGGCCCGGATAGTCCGGGCCCAGACTCTCAAGATTCGGACGCTGGAATACGTTCAGGCCGCCCGGGCCCTGGGCACCTCCCCGCTGCGGATCGCCTTGTTCCACGTATTGCCCAATATCGCCGGCATGGTGGCGGTCAGGACCATGTTTTCCATCCCCACGGCCATTTTTTTTGAAACCTTCCTCAGCTTTATCGGGGTGGGGATGAAGATTCCCAACGCGTCCCTGGGGACCCTCCTCAACGGGGGCTACAAGGTGTTCAGGATCTACCCCTACCAGATGGGCATCCCCGCGGTGATCCTCTGCGTGATCATGCTGGCCTTTAACATCTTCGCCGACGGGCTGCGGGACGCCTTTGATCCCCGGATGAAGGATATATAGGAGGACCGGTGGCTAAACCCAGGCTGGAAGTGCAGAATCTATCGGTCTCCTTTACGACCTTCGGCGGTACTGCCCAGGCGGTGCGGAATCTCAGCTTTTCCCTCTACGAGGGAGAGACCCTGGCCATTGTGGGGGAGTCGGGGAGCGGGAAAACCGTAACCTGCCGGGCCATGATGCGGCTCCTCCCAAAAAACGCCTCCATCGATTCGGGCCGCATCTTCCTTGACGATCTTGAAGTCCTGTCCCTCAGCGAAAGGCGGATGCGCGCCGTCCGGGGAAATGACATTGCCATGATCTTCCAGGACCCCATGACATCCCTCGATCCCACCATGCGCATCGGCGCCCAGATTGAGGAGGCGATCACCCTGCACCGCCGCCTGAAGGCCGGGGAGGCCCGCCGGCGCATGCTGGAACTGTTAACCATGGTCGGCATCGAGGACCCCCTGCGGAGGAGCCGCCAGTACCCCCATGAATTTTCCGGGGGCCAGCGCCAGCGCATCGTCATCGCCATCGTGCTGGCCTGTAACCCCAAGGTGCTTATCGCCGACGAGCCCACCACCGCGCTGGACGTTACCATGCAGGCCCAGATCATCGATCTCCTCAAGGAACTTCAGCGGAAGATCAACACCTCCATCGTATTTATCACCCACGACCTGGGGGTGGTGGCCAATGTGGCCGACCGGGTGGCGGTGATGTACGCGGGGAGAATCGTCGAGATAGGCCGGGCCGACGAGGTGTTCTACGATCCCCGCCACCCCTACACCTGGGGGCTCCTGGGGGCCATGCCGACCCTGGAAAAGGGTACCCGCCCCCTTACCCCCATCCCCGGTTCTCCCCCCAGCCTCATAGACCTGCCGTCAGGCGATCCCTTTGCCCCCCGGAACCCCTATGCCCTGGAGGTGGACGCCCTGTGGGAGCCGCCCCTTTTTCCGGTCAGCGATACCCATTACGCGGCCACCTGGCTCCTTGACCCCCGTGCCCCGCCGGTCAAAGTCCCCGAGGCGCTGGAAAAACGCCGGGCGGAATACCTGGGAAGGATGGAAAACCATGGAGGCATCTAGCGGCCTGGCCCGGCAAACGGCTCCGGTGATTCTGGAGGCCGACAACATAGTCCACCGCTACGAGGGCGGGAAAAAACCCGCGGTGGACGGGGTAAGTTTTTCCATCCGCGAGGGGGAGACCTTCGGCCTGGTGGGGGAATCGGGCTGCGGGAAAACCACCACCGGCAGGATGATCCTGAAGCTTCTGGATACCAGCGCCGGGACCATCCGCTATAAGGGGCGGGATATCCGGGAAATAAAAAAGAAAAAGGAGCTGCTGGATTTCAGGCGGGAAGTGCAGATCATCTTTCAGGACCCCTACGCTTCCCTTAACCCCCGGATGAAGGTTAAGGATATTATCGCCGAGGGAATCGACAACCACCGCCTTGCCGCCTCCCGGAGGGAGCGGGACGATCGCATTGCCTCCCTGCTCCGCATGGTGGGCCTCAGCCCCGACCACGCCTCCCGCTATCCCCATGAATTTTCCGGCGGCCAGCGGCAGCGCATCGGCATCGCCAGGGCCCTGGCGCCGGAACCCCGCTTCATTGTCTGTGACGAGCCCATCTCCGCGCTGGACGTGTCGATTCAGGCCCAGATCGTAAACCTCCTCAAGGAGCTTCAGCACCGGCGATCCCTGACCTACCTCTTTATCGCCCACGATCTTTCCATGGTAAAGCATATTTCAGACCGCATCGCCGTGATGTACCGGGGCAGGCTGGTGGAACTGGGCCCCGCGGACGAGGTGTACAGCCGTCCCATCCATCCCTATACCCGGAGCCTCATCTCCGCCATACCCCTGCCGGACCCGGAATTCGAGCGGGAGCGGCGGCGCATCCCCTATACCCCCGGCCCCCCTTCCGGCGGCCTGCGGCCCTTTTCCCCGGACCACTTTGCCGCCTGCGACGGTGATCTTAACGGTGGGGGGGACTGCGGCGGACCGTAAATTCGCTGCGGGCGCTTTCGGGGGACTCCGCCGCTGCCCTGGACAGGAGGTACTCCTGTACCCGGAAGGGGCTTTCGCCGGGGCCGGGGCTTTGGAGGGTCCAGTTCCCGCCGCTGTCCAGGAGCCGGGCCTGGGTATTGTCCCGGAAGTAGGCTTCCAGGCTGTCCCGGAGCCGCGTCCTGATAGGCTCCGACAGAACCGGAAACATCAGTTCGATGCGGCGCTCCAGGTTGCGGGGCATCCAGTCGGCGCTGGACAGGTAGAGTTCCTCCGCCCCGCCGTTGGCAAAATAGTAAATACGGGAATGTTCCAGATACCGGTCGATGACGCTCCGTACCCGGATGTTCTCCGAAAGGCCCGCCACGCCGGGCATGAGCAGGCAGATGCCCCGGACGCAGAGGGAGACCTTAACCCCCGCCCGGGAAGCCCGGTACAACGCATCAATGACATCGGTATCCGCCAGGGAGTTTACCTTAACGAGGATCCGGCCGGGGCTTTCCGGGTTGGACCGGCTTGACTCCCGGTCAATGAGTTCCAGGAGCCGCCGCTTGAGGCTGGTAGGGGCGATAACCAGTTTCCGCATGGGTTGAATGGTTGAATAGCCGGTGATCATGTTAAAGAGGAGCCCCGCATCAAAGGCGATGTCTTCCCGGCAGGTAAAGAGGCCGATATCCTCGTAGGTCCGGGCGGATTTATCGTTGTAGTTGCCGGTGGACAGGTGGAGGTAGCGTTTTATCCGCTCGTTTTCCCGGCGGATCACCATGGTGATCTTGGCGTGGACCTTGAGCCGGGCCAGGCCGTAAACCACGATGACCCCGGCCTTTTCAAGCCGGTTGGCCCAGGAGATGTTCCGCTCCTCGTCGAAACGGGCCTTGAGTTCCACCAGGGCGGTGACCTGCTTGCCGTTTACCGCCGCCTCTTCCAGGGCCCGGATGATGGGCGAATTCCCGCTGGTCCGGTACAGGGCGGTCTTGATGGAGATGACCTGGGGGTCTGCGGCGGCTTCCCGGAAAAAGCGGGCCACCGGATCAAAGGAATGGTAGGGCAGGTGGATCATCACGTCTTCCCGGCTTATCCGGTCCCACATGGGCTCGTCCTCGCTAAAGGCGGGGCTGGGGTAAACGGGCCGGAGCTTTTCCCGGAGCTTGTCAAAACCCTGGATATTGACCAGGTCGAAAAGGCCCCCCAGGTTAAGGGGTCCCTCCATGCTGTAGAGGTCCTCCTCCCCCAGGGAAAGGCGGCGGGCAAGTTCGTCCCGCAGCAGCGCGCTTCCCGGTGAACAGACCATCCTGACCGCCATGGATTTTTCCCGGCTTTCCAGGACCTCCTCCATGGCTTCGATAAAGTCTTCGTCCCGCTTTTCGTCCACCGAAAAATCCGCGTCCCGGTTCACCTTGAAGAGCATGCACTCCCGGACCCGCAGGCCGGGGAACAGCGCGGCCCCCCAGGTTACGAGCAGGTCCTCCAGCAGGGCCCAGGGCCGCAGCGGGCCTGCGGGACCATCCTCCTCCGGGAGCAGTACGATACGGTTCAGGGCCGGGGGAACCTGGACCATGGCCATACGGTCCTCCCCGGCGCCTTCCGGCCCGGAATCGGCGTGTTCCTGACCCAGGAGGAAGGCGGCGTTCATGCTAAAGCTGTCGATGGAGGGGAGCTCCGCCTCGATCCGCAGGGGCGTAAGGATGGGATAGATTCGGGAAAGAAAGTAGGATTCCAGGTAGTCCCGGTGAGCCTTGGTATAGGACTCCGGCCGCAGCAGCTTCAGCCCCCCCCGGGCGAGGGCCGGAAGCACCTCCTCCATGAGGCAGGCGTACTGGCGCCGGATAACGGCCCTGACTCGTTCGGAAGTCCTTCTAAGCTGCTCCGCGGGGCTTAGGCCCGAAGGGTCCGGCCCGCCCCCGTTCCGCAGGGCCCGCTTCATCGCCGCCACCCGGACCATGAAAAATTCATCAAAGTTGGAGGACACTATCGAAAGAAAACGGAACCGCTCCAGGGGGGGAAGTTCCTTTCGCAGCCCCTCCTCCAGCACCCGGCTGTTAAAATCGATCCAGGACAGGTCCCGGTTAAAATAGGCGCCCATAAGCCTCCCTCCCGCGGCTAGTTCAAGGTAACCTTGCAGCCGAAGACATCCTCAAAGAGGTCGGCCTTTTGCTCCATGCCTATCTGTTCCAGGGAAAGGTCGTGGACCCCTTCGGTATGAATCTCCATGGTTTCCCCCTTTCGTTCCAGGCTGACTTTTTTTACCCGCTGGGTGTGGCCCCGGTCCAGGGCGTCCGCCACCCGGAGGATGGAGGCCATCTTGAGAACCAGAATCCGCTCCTCCCGCTGAAGGGCGATGTAGTCGATGTCCCGCTGGGAGGGAAGGTCCCCCCGGTGGTAGCGGATCACGTTGGCGATCATCCCCAGTTCCTCCGGATGCAGGCCGAAGATCTCCGAGTTGGCCACAATGTACTGGCCGTGCCGGTGGTGGCCCGAACCCTTGATATACATACCGATGTCGTGGAGGATGGCCGCGGTTTCCAGCATGATCCGCTCCCGGCGGCCCATGCCGTGCTCCCGGCCCAGGGAATCGAAGATGATCATGCACAGGTCCGCCACGTGCCGGCCGTGGGCCTCGTCGTAGTGGTAGCGGCGTCCCAGGTTTACCGCGGAGGCGATGATCTGGGAATAGAAATCCTCCTGCAGGCTTGAATCCACCCCCAGGACCAGATCGATAAGGAAACCCTCCCGGATGGAAACCAGGGGAACCACCACCTGGGCGGCCTGGGTCTGCTCAAGGAAAAAGCGGTAGATACGGATGCTGGGGAGCAGACCCTCGGCATGGGCGTAGGTGATGTTGAGAGTCTTGACACATTCCTCCACGGTGTAATGCTGAATCCGGGCCGCAAAACTGATAAAGGATTCCCGGTCGATGATCCGGCAGTTTTCGTTCAGTTCCAGGCCCGCCAGGTCCGAAACCAGCCGGGCGTCGGAACCGGCCACCACAAAGGTTCTGATATGGGACAGATCCAGTTCGGCGCTTAAAAACCCGGCGGTACTCCTGATGCTTTCGTTCAGGTATCGTTCCTGGAAAAGGCCGGATGCGGGGCCCAGGCGGGACTGCTGATCGATGAGGATGGTCCCCAGCCCGAGGCTGTGGGCCGCCACCATCTTGCCCCGCCTGAGGAGCATAATTTCCGTGGAACCCCCCCCTATTTCGATGATCATGGAATTGGCCCGCCAAAAGAGGCTCAGGTCCTGCTTCAGGGCGAAACGGACCGCCAGGTACATGAGCCGGTTTTCTTCGATCCCCTCGACAATGGAAAGCTGAAACCCCGTTTCCTGCCTCAGGCGGTCCGCAAAGAGGTCCCGGTTGCGGGCGGCCCGGAGGGCGCTGGTCCCGATGATGTGGATGTCCCCGTCCCGGATACCCCAGCCTTCCAGCAGTTCCCGGTAGTTTTTCAGCACCGAAAGGCACTCCAAAAGGGATTCCCGCGAGATACCCCCGGAGGTAAACACGTCCCGGCCCAGGGCTACACTCTTTTCCGCCTGATCCACCGCCCGCCACCGGCCGCCGCTGAGAATCTCCGCCACCAGGAGCCTGATTCCCGTGGAACCTATTTCCAAAACAGCGATAAGGCGGCTGGAATCCATCATGAATTTACAGCTTGTCTATGAGCATTGAGCACTTTCCCGAGGGGATGGGAAGGGTTTTTTTCTTTTTTCCCAAAATATTAATCGTAAAGTAGTAAAGCTTTTCGCTTTCCATGTGGATCTCCCAGCCCCGGCCGCTTTTGTTGGACAGGATGGTGATCATATTTTTTTTAAGGGAAAGGTTCTCCACCCCCATGATCTCCAGGCTGGGGATGATCCAGTCCACGGTCTTCCGGGGCAGGGAGATAAAGAGGCCCACGATATTTTCGATGGTAAGGCAGATGGTGGAAAGGGCGTCGTAGGTAAGGTACTGGGACCGGGGGAAATCCGCCCTGCCGTGCCAGTGGGCGGGACCCTCCTTCATGGGGAGGTAGGCTTCCCAGAGGTTCCCCTTGTGGTGGTTGCCGTCGTGGCTCATGGAATCCAGCATAAAGTAAAGGTGCCGGATGGCGTTTTCCCGGGCCAGGTCCCAGCGCTGGTACCGTTCCAGCCCCTTGATCACCATAAAGGTCAGGTGGGGGAACACGGAGCCCCGGTAACCGTTACCGTTTTCGTCAAAACTCTTCTCGCTTACCGAAAGGGAGGGAAAAGGATGGGGGGCCCCAAAATACCGGGGGTCCTGGAGTTTGCTTATGATCTGCTCCGCCTTGTCGTCGTTGGGAATCTCCGCCAAAAGGGGCCAGTAGCCGGCGATGGTCTTTACCGGAAGCTGCCGCTCGTTTCTATCGATATCGTGGTAAAAGCCGTCGCCGCCGTTCCACATCAGGGAGTTGATCCGGGTTTTGAGGGAAAAATACTGCTTCTTGAACTGAAAGCTCGATTCCTTGTCGTTCAAAATGTCGGCCAAGGCGGAAAGGTACAGCACATTGATGGCCATCATGGATTAAAGTCCAGGGGATAGGCCGCATCTTCCCGCGGGGAATTGATCATCCCCGTTACGGAAAGGGGCACATGGTACAGGCCGTTCGGTTCCTTGAAGGTGGCGTCGATCCATCCGGTATAGCGGTGCAGAATGGGAAGCACGTCCTTGACCCGCTTCTTGTTCGCCGATTTGTGGTAGAGGTTGTATTCCGCCCAGGCAAAGAGGGGAACACCCAGCCCTTCCGGGTTCTCCCCATCGGTCACCGCCTGTCCGGTTTCGATGTTGTAGGCGCAGCGGATGGCCCCGTTGGGTTCCTGGCGGCTGTAGAACCTGTCGAGGGTGGGATGGGCCTGGTAGATCCGGTTGGAGTAAACCAGAAAAAAGGAAGAATAGATGGCGTCCATCTGCTGCACTACGGGGCTGCCGGGGTAGGAGAAAAAATTATCTTCCCCTCCGCCCGGCTCGGTCCCGCCATTCCAAAAATCCTGTATCCAGGCCCAGGTTTTGTCGTAAATATCGACGAAATCCTGGTCATAGAAGTGGATTTTGGGGAAATCCCTCTTGGTCACCCCGTCTATCTCCCTTATTGATAATCTGTCGAGATTACTCTATGCACCCTAAAAAGTCAAATTATACCCTGCTCCAAGGCCGGTAAATCGTGAGCGGGTTGCTTTAGTATACACGGATAAGCGCAAATTTGCCATTGTTTTTTTCTAAAGAAACACGATCCGGGACTTTTAGGGCGTAGTTGCGGGGGAAATTTCCGGGGCCGGCCGGGCCGGAACCGGGGGGGGCCGGGCGCCGGTGTAGATTCTGATATGCTCCACCGCGGAACGGTGCTTTACCTTGAGTACCAGGGTCCGGTCCCCCGCGTAATACACCCAACCCGAAGAATCGTAGCGCTCGAAATTGGGGTCCGAACGCCAGTCCATGCCGTAAAACTGGAGCCGGTAAAAGGGTTCAAGGCCCCGGATAACCATGTAGTGGCTTTCCCCCGGAGGAAAGCTTGGGGCAATGTCCAGGATCTGCCCTTCCCGGACCACCTGAATCTCAGCGGCCGCGGTCCATGTCCACAGGCCGGGCAAGGCGGGGCTAAGGGCCCGGGCCCGGGGGCGGTAGTCCCCAAGCCCCAGGAGCCGGTAAAGCCGGGCGGTGCTGACATGGCCCGGATCTTCCCCGGCCCCTTCGTCAAGGATCAGGGACGAGGGAACCCTCCCCTCCCCGTCTTCCAGGGACAGGACGGAAAGGACGATGGAGCGGCCTATGGCGGCCAGGTCCCCGTTTGCCCCTTCCCCCCAATCGGCCAGGGCTTTCCCCAGCCGGAGGTTCCATTCCGTGTCCGCCCTGCCGTCCCGGAAGGCCAGAATCAGGTCCCCTTCCGCGCTCACGCGGTTAAGGCATTCGGAAAGGATGAGCTCCGCCTGCGCGGTCAGATCGTCAAATTTTCCGGAGTCCTCCCCGTCAAAGACCCGGGGCCTGTAGACCCTTAGCTCCGTCAGGGCCTCAAGGAGTCCGGGAATCTGTTCCGGCCTTAGGGAAGGGGGATTCATAGTCCGGATCAGGGCGATCCCCCGGTCCAGAAGGTCCTCCCGGCCCCGGAGGGCAAGAAATTCAAGGCTGCCTCTTTCCAAAAGAAAGTCCGTGGAACCCCGGTCCAGGAAGGCCACGAGATGGGCCATCTGTTCCCCTTCGGCCACCGTGAGGCCCCGGTAAGCCGCGGCCATGTCCCCCAGGTATACCGAAGATTCGTAGCTCCGCCGGGGGCTTGAAAGAAAGGTCCGGGGCACCGCGGAAAGGGCGGCCTTGTAGGTCCCCCGGCGCAGGGCTTCCCCCTCATAGGCGATAACCAGGTCCTCGTCGGCGCGGGAGGAGATGAGCCGGCCCCAGAGGCTATAGTTCTTATCGCTCCATTGGAGCAGGGCTTCCCGGTAGGACCCGTCCTCCGCCGCTTCCGCCAGGACATAATCCTCCCTCCGCCATACCCGTTCCCGCTCCACGGCCCGGTACGAGATCGGCGGGCCGCCCTTCTGCAAAACCAGGACCCCCCGGTCCTGGGCTCCGATCCGGCCGAAGTGGTAGTCCCGGCCTTCGGCGCTGATCGCCCACTGACCGTTCCCCTCATCCCGGACCCGTGAAGTCCGCAGGGGCCGGTAGGTGAGCTCCAGGCCGGTGAAGGTATCGTCCTTGAAATCCCCGGCGATCTGCAGTTCCAGGCCGTCCCCGCCCGCGTCAAAGAAAAGCTCCGCGTCCCCGCTCAGGTAAAAGCGCAGACCCTCGCCGTCCCGGACCATGTATTCGGCGAAACAGGGGTAGCGGCCGCCCTCCTCGTCTATCAGGTACAGGGACGGCTCATCGGGACCCGCGCCGGGGAGGAGAAACTCAAGACCGCCGTAGAGGATCCGGGTGTCCCCGGCAAGGGGGGAAGATTCGGCGAGGGGAAGCAGCTCCCCTTCCTCCAACGCACGGTACCGGCCTTCCGCGGTTAAATGGTGGACCCGCAGGGAAAAGCTGCCCTTTTTGGCGAACTGGAAGCTTGACATTACCACAAAGATAAGGCCGTAGAGTCCCAAGAGACCAAAGAAGCGGAGGAAAACGGATTTTCTCATCAGTGTAGTTTAGTCTTTTTTCCCGCGGTATTTCAACGTGACGCATTGCGGATTTACCGATAATCTAATAAAGTTTTAGGAATCGCGGGTCCGTCCACCACAAGGTTAGGTAACGAAAGGAATGAGAAAAATCCCCCTGGCAATTATTTCCCTCGCCGTTTTGATCCTGGTTTCGGCCTGCCTCTCGCCCCCGGAAATTCCGGGCCCCGGAACGCCGGCGGAACCGGTAATGCCGACGGTACTACCGGAACCCCCGGCGGAGATCGCAAGCCCCGAAACGCCGGAAATTCCGGCCCCCGTCGCGGAACTGCCGCCGGATGAGGAGGAGGCCGAAAGCCTGGAGCATATTCTGGAGCGGGTATTTGTCCTGCTTGATGCCGGGGATTACGAGGGCGCCCTGGCCCTCTTTGACCTCATAGACGGGGAGGATGCGGAGAGCGGCCGGATTCTTCTGCTCAAGGCTTCGATCCTCTGTTCCGCGGGGCGCTACCCCGAGGCCAGGGAGATTACCGAGGCGGTCCGGGTCCGGGAACCGGAAAATACCGAGGCCCTGCTGGTCCTTTCCTCCCTGGAAGGGGCCCTCGGCAGGGAACGGGAGCAGAAGGCCGCGCTTGAACGGATCCTCAAGATCGATCCCCTGCATGTCCCCGCCCTGGTGGACCTGGGGAACCTAGCCGTCCGGGGCCAGAACCGGTCCCCCTCCCAGGCCGCGGCCTTCTTTGACCAGGCCCTGGCCGCGGAACCGGATAATCCCGACGCCCTCCTGGGCCGGGCCGAGGCCTACCGTTTTGCCAGGGACCCCCGAAAGGCGGAGGAACTGCTCAACCGGGGGATTAAACGCTACCCCGCCGATGCCAGGTTTTGGAGCGGCCGGGCCCAGCTCTACCGGGATGCGGGCTTTCCCCTCCAGGCCCTGGAGGACCTGAATACCGCCAGGGACCTTGACGCGGGGGATTACTGGATTGCCATGGATCGGGGCATGACGCTGGTGGATCTGAACCGCAAGCCCCTGGCCCTGGAGGAATTCACCAGGGCCCAGAGCCTCAATCCCGATCATTTCCTCTCCTACGTATACACCGCGGGGATCAAGGACGAGGCCGGGGATTATGCCGGGGCGGAAGCGGATTACCGGACCCTGGTCGCGCTCCGTCCCGATTACTACTTCGGCCTGGAAGGGCTGGGCATGCTGTTGATGCGGAACCACCGCTGGCAGGAGGCCAGGGACGCTTTTATCCAGGCTTACAACCTTGCCCCCGCCGAGTGGACTTATGCCCTGCTGGGGATGATGAACTGGCGGCGTCTTGAACAGCCGGGGAATATCCGGGATTTTGCCAATCTGGCCCTGCGGAAACTCCAGCGGAACAGTATGGAATACGCCATGATCAGGCTTTACCTGGAGATGAACGGGGACGACGGGGTCGCCCGGCGGGTTAACCAGGAGAAAGACCCCAAGCTCAAGGCCCGGATGCTCTACTACCTGGCGAATTACTACGATATCAAGGGAAATACCAGGCTGGCGGAGATCATGCTCTCCGAAATAATGAATCTGGAACAGCGAATGACCATTCCCGAATGGCGGCTCGTCCTGTGGGCCCTGGAGGAACGGAACCTCGCGGCCTATTAGGGACAAAACCATGAACGATCACTGTGTACGCCTATCCCTGGCCATCAATAGGGAGATAACCCTCATCGGCACCGCCCACGTATCACGGGAGAGCATTGAAGAGGTAAGCCGGATAATCCGGGACGAGCGTCCCGATCTGGTCTGTGTGGAACTGGACCAGGGCCGCTACCGTTCCATGACGGGAAAGGAAAACTGGGAGCGGCTTGACGTTTCTAAAATCCTCAAAGAGGGCAAGGGCTTTCTCCTTATCGCCAATCTGGTGCTTACCGGTTTTCAGCAGCGCATGGGGAACGAACTGGGGGTCAAGCCGGGGGAAGAAATGAAAACCGCGGTACTGACCGCGGAAGAGTTGGGGATCCCCTGCTATTTCTGCGACCGGGAAGTGCAGATCACCCTGCGCCGGGCCTGGGCCCGTTGCGGGCTGTGGAATAAATGCAAGCTCCTTTCCTCCCTTATCGCCGGGGCCTTCAGCACGGAAAAACTAAGCGAAGGGGAGATCGAAAATCTGAAAAAAGCCAGCGAGCTTGACGGCATGATGGCCGAATTATCCCAATATCTGCCGCCGGTTAAGTCCACCCTGATCGACGAACGGGACCGTTATCTGGCGGCCAAGATCTGGCAAAGCGCCGTGCCGGGGAACGGTGTTATCCGAGCCGCCGCGGTGGTGGGGGCCGGCCACCTGCAGGGCATCAGGGCGCAACTGGAAAAAATCGCCGCCGGGGAATGTCCCGCCGACACCGCCGAATTAGACACCATCCCCAGGAAAAGTTTCCTCGCCAGGTCCGCCGGATGGATCATCCCCCTACTGATCGTTGCCCTTATCGCCGCAGGATTCTTCCGCTCCGGGCTGGACATCAGTTCGACCATGCTGCTGCGCTGGGTCCTGCTGAACGGCTCCCTGGCGGCCCTGGGGACCGTCATTGCCCTGGGCCACCCCCTTTCGGCGCTGGTTTCCTTTGTGGGGGCCCCCATAGCCACGATTAACCCCTTTATCGGGGTCGGTTTCTTTTCCGGCATCGTGGAGGCCGCCCTGCGGAAGCCCCGGGTGGAGGACGCGCAGAACATCGCCGCCGACGTGTCCAGCCTCAAGGGGCTCTACCGGAACCGGATCAGCCGGGCGCTCCTGGTATTCTTCCTCTCCACCCTGGGCGGGGCGGTGGGAAATTTTATTTCCATTCCCTCCCTGGCGGGCCTTTTAGCAAAATAGGCTATAACGCCGCTAACACGGTCTATTGGTTTTCAATTTCAATAAATCCATTTATTATATCTATAACCTCGAATAATGTATCTTCGGATAATCGTTCTATGAATTCAAAATTACGGGCATTAATATCCAATGTTCGTACCTGGTCACAAAGAACAACACCTTGCGTTTTTACTTTATCATTTAATTTTACATGGAATGGATGATTTTTATCTCTATGTGTTATAGGGCAAACTATTGCCATCTTTGAAAAATTATTAAAAGCACTATTACTCACTACCAATGCCGGTCTTCTTCCCCGTTGTTCATAGCCTGTCTGCGGATCAAAATCAAGCCAAATAATATCTCCCTGTTTCACCATATTTCTTTTCCCATTGGTTTTCCCCAATCAATTTCTTCCGGTTTATTATTTTGCCTTACTTTAGTCATATCTTCGCCGTAAAATTGGATTAACCTTTCCATGGTCGTCTGATGTTTTTTTTCTATAGATTTTCTTATAATAATTGAATTATCTTTAACTAACAATTCAACCGTATCATTTTCTGATATATTAATATTTTCAAGTAAATTCTTGGGGAGCCGTATTCCTTGACTATTTCCCCATTTTACGACCGCCGTTGTCATAAATTTCACCTCAAACCGCAGGATATACTAAGTATATCCCTAAACTGATTTGAAGTCAATAGAAGTCAATAGAAGTCAATAGAATAAACGTAAGATTATACCAGGGGTTTTAACGGACTATTATCCACGGCTCCGGTTCCGGCGGTAGTATTTACCGGAGAAGCCCGGCTGTGCATTTCAAAAAAGTTTTTTGGGGGGCCCCTCCTTTTTTGGTCCCGCAGGGTCCTACAGCTTTCCTCCCCGTTTTACTTCCAGGTAACGGTTTACCAGGGCGGAGGAGAAATTCTCCGACGGCGCTTCCATGGTCAAGAGCCCCTGGTGTTCCCAGCTTTGGTAGAGCCGCCGGCGGGAAACCAGGTAAGAGAAGGCGGCGGCGCTTTCCAGAACTTTATCCGGGGATCTTGCCGCGCCGGGGCCGAACAGTTCCGCAGTAGTTCTGCGGGCCAGTTTTTCCGCCTCGGCCTCCCGAAAACTCACCAGCAGGAGCAGATGCTTCCGCCTTACCTGGGGGAGTATCCAGGACAGGGAGGGGCCGTCTTCCTCCCGGAAATTGCTGATCAAAATGATAAAGCTGCGGCGGCGAAGCCGGCCCAGGGCGCTTTCCAGGGCGGAAAAAGGGGAGGAGGGCGCGGAACTGCGGCGCAGATCGTAAAGCCGGTTCATGATCACGTTAAAGCTGCGCAGCCCCTTGCGGGGCGGGACCCAGCGTTCCACCGCGCCAAAGCTCATCACCGAGGCGGCGTCCCCGTGTTTCAGCGCGGTGTAGCACAGGAGCATGGTCCCCTGCAGGGCCGCGTCGAATTCGGCCTCCCGGAGCCGGTAGCCCGTATCCAGGATGCAGAGAACCTGCTGATCCTGCTCCTCCTGGTAATCCCGGACGATGAAACGCCAGAGGCCGTTGGGAGCCCGCTGCCTGCCGGTGGCCCGCCAGTCGATGGACTTGACGGGGTCCCCCTCCTGGTATTCCCGAAGGTCCCGGAATTCAAGGCCCTGTCCCCGCCGTCTTATTTCCCTCAAGCCCTGTTCCTCCAAAAGGCCCCGCAGGGCCTGTCCCGCCATGAGTTTCTTGAAATCGGGGAAGGTCTTTCCCCGGCTCCGGCATTCGCAAAAAACCCTGCGCCGCCAGAAATACAGGGGGGAACTGTAAAGAAAGTCCAGGCCGGAAAAAATCCAGGGCCCCCGTTCCCTGGGCATAAGGGTGTAGGTAAATTCCAGAGTCCCCCCCCTTAGGGCCTCCCGTGAAAGCCGGGCGGGAAAGGCGCCGCAGTCCATCAGGGAGGGGTACAGATCGAAGATCCGCAGGGCCGTGGGCACCAGGCCCCCTTCATTTTGAATACGGAGCAGCACCTTTACCTGTTCCCCCTGGGCCAGGGTAAGGGGCAGTTCCCGCTCCGCCCTATAGCGGCGGGAGAAAAATAACAGCAGCACCGCATCCAGGGCGGCAAGGGGGAGCAGGGAAAAACAGTAGATCAGCCAGACCAGAAACAGGGTATCTGAAAAAAACGCCCCCGCACCCAGGCCCAGGGCCAGGAGCGCCGCGATCAGGAGGGCGGGGCCGCTCCTCACCGATTCTCCAGGACACCGATCCGGGGTGCGGGGGTGCGGGCCAGGATCTGCTCGATGATTCTGCGCTCCCCTATGCCCTCCAGCTCGCTTTCCGCGGAAATGGTAATCCGGTGGGCCAGCACCGGCACCGCCAGGGCGTTGATGTCATCGGGGATCACAAAACCCCGGCCCTCCAGCAAGGCCAGGGCCCGGGCGCAGCGGACCAGGGCAAGGCTGCCCCGGGGGCCCGCGCCGGCCTGTATGCCGGGGTCGGAACGGGTGGCCCCGCAGATCCGCACCGCATAGTCCAGAACCGCGGGATCAACTTCCAGGGAGGAGGCCTGATCCCTGAGGGCCGCAAAATCCCCGGTGCTCAGCACGGTTCTTACGGACCCCACCTGCAGGGCCGCCCCGCTTACACCCCTGAGGACCCGGCTTACCATCTCCTTTTCCTCCTCCACGCCGGGATAGGGGACCGTTACCTTCATCAGGAAACGGTCCTTCTGGGCGTCGGGCAGGGGATAGGTCCCCTCGTGCTCCAGGGGATTCTGGGTGGCCAAAACCATGAAGGGCTCCGGCAGGGCATAGCTTTCCCCGTCAAGGCTTACCTGGAATTCCTGCATGGCCTCGAACAGGGCGGCCTGGGTTTTGGCCGGCGCCCGGTTGATCTCGTCGGCGATAAACAGGTTGGTAAAAACCGGCCCCTTGCGGGTATTGAACTGGCCGGTCCGGGTATCCAGCATCACGTTGCCGGTAATGTCGCTGGGCATCAGGTCCGGGGTAAACTGGACCCGCCGGGAATCGCCGCCTATGGACTGGGCCAGGCAGCGGACCAGGAGGGTCTTCCCCAGCCCCGGCGCGCCCTCCACCAGGAGGTGCCCCCCGGCCAGGAGGGTGATAAGGGCATGGTTCACCAGCTCCCTTTGCCCGATAAAGGCATGGCCGATCTCCTCCTTGATCCTATCCAGGGCCTCCGCCGCGGTTTGAAAATCGCTCATATACGCTCCAAGGCCGACATAAGATTTTTTAGGTAGACGGCCGTCTTTCTTGGGCCGATTCTCTTTCCGGCCGCCAAGGCTTCTTCCACTTCGTTGATTTCCGGTCCCAAGGCCCGCCCCCCGCTCAGGCGGCGCAGTTCCCGCAGGTAGGTTTCGGCATAGGTCCTCAGGGCGCCGTAGCGGCGGAGAAAGCGGGCTTCCGTGGAGAAACGGCTGCCGATGGCGTTCCGCAGTCCCGGCTCCTCGGGCTCCGGCAGGCCGAAGGGGGCCAGCACCGTCCAGAAGCCGATGATGATAAGGACCAGGCCGGATAGGACCGGGGGCAGCAGGTTTCCCCGCTCGCTGAGATTCCCGAAGAGTCCCGCGGCCCCCCGCCGTCCCCTGATAAAAAGCATCCCCGGCCGTTCCTGACCCAGGGACCCGCCGGTAAGCTCCCAGGCAAGCCGGGCGTTCACCTCTTCGTCCAGACCCCAATTATACATGAAAAAACACAGCCCGGTCACGGTGACCCGTCCCTTCCCCAGGGCCCTGCGGATAAGGCGGATGGTTCCCGCCGAATCCCGGAGGACCAGATTCCCTTCCGGGGGAGGGCCGGAAAGCAGATCCTCAAAGGCGATCTGATAATCGTAGTTCGGGAAAAACAGCGGTTCCTCCCCGAAATCGAGGGTTTCGTCCTCTTCCGCAGAGCTGCTATCATCCGCAGGGTCTTCGTCATCCGCAGGAATACTATCATCCGCAGGAATACTGTTTTCGTCCGGCGGGGGCAGGGACCTTATTCCCAGGCCCTCAAGGATGCTTTCCAGGGCCCCCAGGCCGTCGTCATCCCCCCCATTCCAGTGATTATCAATGGAGATGATCAGGGAGCCCCCCTCCCGCACCCAGGGCAGAAGCCCCTCGTCTTCCCAGTCAAAGAGGGAGGACTGGACATAGAGCCCCCCTTCCCGGGGAAAGAGGTCCTTCATGCCTGCCCAGCGGGGGCTGAAGCGGACCGGATGGCCGTTTTCCGTAAGCCACTGTCCCAGGGCATAAAAATTGTTGGACCGGACTTCGGCGGAGGGTCTGACCCACCGGGTCCGCTCGTAGATTTCAAGCCGGGTAACGATAAGCAGGGCCAGCACAACCAGGGCGGAGATGGCGATGCCGATGAAGGCCCCGTAACCGCCCGCGGAACGGGGGCCCGGTTTCGACCCGGAAGGCGGCCTGGACGCGGCCCTACTCATGGCCCGCCCCCTCATCCAGGGAGGCGACCCAGGCCAGGGATTCCTCGAAGGCCCCCTCCGGGGGCAGGCTTCCCCCGTAGGCAAGGGCCACCCAATGGCGGATAAGCTCCGCAAAGGCCGTTTCCGGCCGGGGCCCCGCGGCGAGGGGGGAGCGGTTTTGCCGGGAGCGGAAAAGGGCAAGGCAGCGGTACTCGGTGGCGCCGGGGGGGAAGCGGAAGCCATGGGACCGGCCCAGGGCCCCCAGGGAGGCGGCGTAGCAGAGGCCCCAGGCCTCCCGCACCCTGCCCCGGCGGTAGGAATCGCCGGCCTCTTCCAGGAGCCGCGCCGGCTCCGCGGGCTTGGGGGGGCTTTGCGGATTAAAGGCCGCCGGGGGCCGGCTTTCCCTGGGGAAGCCTCCCCTATGACGGTAGACATAGATGCCGCAGGCCAGGGCCACGGCCGCAATGACCAGGATCAGGCCCCCCCGCAGAATAAGGGCTCCGGCCTCCTGAAAAAAACGCATCCAGGGGATCTCAATCTTGGGCAGCGGCGATTCCTCTTCCTGATTCTTAAAACGGAGGCCCCAGGTTTTCTTCCGGCCCCCCATGTCCCGTTCCAGGAGACGCTCCAGACTCTCAAGGGGCAGGCCGGCCCCTATTTCCGGGGACAGGCCGGTTTCCGCGGCCGGGCTTTCCGCGGCCGGCAGGGGGGGGAGGGCAAGGCAGAACAGCAGCGTGACCGGGAAAAGAAAAAAAGTCCTCACCTTATGCTCCTCATTTTGCTCATTCCCCGCGGGCGCGGCGGGCGGTAAATTTTCGGAACAGGAGTTCAATATCCCAGCCTTCAACCTCCACCCGGCTGTTTAGATAGAGGCCGAATCCCATGCATACGTACAGGCTTTCCACCACCAGGTAATTCACACACCAGGCGGTGTAGTAGTACAGTCCCTTTCCCAGAAAAATATCGGTAAAGCCCGATAGCTGTACGTTAAAGAACAGCCCGGAGATCATCAGCACAAAGAGGGCTTCCCCGGCCAGGAGTATCCATTGGAGGGTAAAGCACCAGCCCGTAAGGAAGATGCAGAAATGGAGCCCCCCCTGGGAAAGGGCCCGCTTCCGTTCCCGCAGGCGCCGGCCTCCGGGCCCCTGCTCAAGGAGACGCAGGGGCAAGACGGCCGCCCGCCAGGGACTAAGACGCCGCCAGAGCAGGTCCCCCGCTAGGCCCCGGCCCAGGCTTTTTCCCAGACCCTGAAAAATCCGGCGGAAGGAGACCTGGGGTTCAAAGAACCGCTTCGCCGCCACGTGGAGGATCAGCCGGTCGAAGAGGGGATTGAGCCACCAGAGGATGGCCCAGGACCAGATCAGGGGTAGTCCTCCCGGGAATGAAATTACCGAATCGTCCTGCGGGGGAAGGAGGACCTGCGGCGCCAGGGCGGGCAAAAACCGGAGGGCAAAGGCGCAGATCCACAGGGGAATGGCGAAGAAGGGGATAAAATAGCCCAGGTTCCGCCGCCACAGGAGCAGTCCCGAATCCGCCGCTTCCCAGAGGCTCCGCCGTCTAAGCCTGAGAATCCCCGCGTTATGCACGGGAAGCCCCCCCTTCCCGGGGAGAAGCTCCGTCTTCAGGGCCGGCGGCTTTCCCGCGGCCGGCCAGGGCAAAGTAGAGGATCAGGAGAACCCAGCCCAGGCCCCCCAGGACATAATGAATAACCGCGCCCGCCTGGAACCGGGGGGACCAGAAAGCTTCCACCGCCGCGGCGGCGACCAGGAGCAGGGCCGCGCCTGAGATAATGGGCAGAGCTTCCCTCCCCGCCCTTCTAAGGGAAGCGCCCCGGCTTAGGCCCCGGAGGGCAAAGAAACGGTAACCCAGGAGCAGCCCGGCCTGGGCGGAAAAGATGATCGCCGTAAGCTCGAAACTGCTGTGGCCGATGATGAAGGAAAAAAAGGTTTCCCCAAATCCCAGGTTAACGATGTGCCCCGCGGCAGCCCCCAGAACCAACGCGTTGTAGGCCAGGAAAAACAAACTTCCCACACCTCCCAGGATTCCCCCCGCAAAGGTTCTAAAGGCAATGGAAATGTTGTTGTAGATATAATAGCCGAACATATCCGCATCGCCGGTAACTCCCCGGGGCGTAAGAAAATGGGAGCTTTGGGGATTGTACATTTCCTCCAGGGATTCCGCCGTATAATCCGGCAGCACCTGGTAGGCCGCTTCGGGAAAACGGATGCAGAGGAAGGCAAAAAACAGGGCCAGGCCGTAAAAAATAAGGCTGGCCGCGGCCAGGCCCCGCCAGTTCGCCCGCACCTGCCGGGGGAAGGTCCGGGTGATAAAGGTTAAAACCGGTTTAAGGGAAAAGGTACGGCAATCGTAGAGCCGCTGCTGGCCCTCCAGGACCATGCGGTTGAGCCGCTCAATGAGGGCGGGATCGAATCCGTGGGCCCTGGCGGTGTTAAGGTCCTGGGAGAGTTCCCGGAAGTCCTGGGGAAAACGCCAGGCCCGTTCCCGCATCTTCCGGGAACTGCCCAGGGTTTGGGAAAATTCCTGCCAGCAGGTAGTACGCCTGGTAACAAAGTTGCGCTCCGTCATCAATCCCCCAAAAGCCTTCTGCCGATGGCCAGGAGGTAGTCCGCGGCCCCTTCCCGGGGCCGGTCCTCCCCATAGTCCCCCTCCCTCCTTAGGGACTCCACCAGGGGGGCGGCAATCTCATCGGCCCTGGCCCTGCCCAACAGGGGGTAACGGCGGGTAAACATCAGAATACCCTGCCTTTCCTCCCCGCCTATGACTCCGCCGCCCTCCCCTCCCCCCTGGGGGGAAAAGGGGTCCGGGGGTCCGGGGGTCTTTCCCGCCAGCGCGGATACGGAGAGGGACTGGGCGGTGTAGACCACCAGGGTATCGGCGGTCCAGTCTCCCAGACGGCGGAAACCCCGGCTCAACATCATGGTCAGCAGGGCCACGGGACAGAGAAAGAGAAAGGTATCGGCGAAACGCAGGAGGTTCCGCAGAAAGGAAGCGCCGGGATTCACCGGGGAGCCGTCGCTTCGGAGTACCCTGATCCCCAGGAGCTTCTTCCCCGGAGTCTGTCCCCGGCAAAAGATCTCCCATAGGGTGTGGTAGAACCAATCCACGCAGAAAATCAACAGGAGCATCATCCAGGCGCCCCCGTCTTCCCCGAAGAATTCCGACACCACGTTGATAGTAATGATGATGGTCCATTGGGCGATCTGATCGATCCCCCAGGCGCAGCTTCGGATCGCCGGTCCCGCGGGGAACAGGGTAAATTCGATCCCCTCCGGGGACTCCACCGTTATGGCGGTATCGATGGATTCCGGACCGGAATAGGGAAGGGTATCCACAGGCGGAACCTTAGAAAATCGAGGAAACCGCGGCGATCACGGCGACGCCGATACCGATGGGAATAAAGGCCAGGTAAACAATCGCCATAATCCCGCTGAATTTCCACAGGGACTTGTTGCTCTTAAACGCGTCTTCCAGGTCTTTTTCCGCGCCGCTGGCCAGGTAGTTCCGTATCTTCAGCCCAAACCCATGGGTAAAACGGGCGGGAAAAAAGGCCAAGGCCCCCAGGACCACATAGATAAGGCCCATAAAGGTTGAAACCGCGGCCAATCCGATCCCCGCATCAGCGCCGCCGGTGGCCAGCAGGGCAATTGTCATAATAAGGCCCGAGCCAACAAGGAAGATCGCTCCAATATAGCCCAGGACGCCGATGAAACGGAGCCAGGGAGAGGCTTCCTTAAGGTAACGGATCATGAGCGCCGTTAAAATCCCCTGGGGGGCGGCTTCCTCCGCCGCGGCCTGTGTTTCCGGACTTTGCCAAGGATTATCAGACATGATGGCCTCCTTAATCATCCGAGCATACTATGGATAGAGCCCAAGGGACCAGCCTTAAACCTCAGCTTGCCCTTTTTCCCTATTCGCAATACGCTCCCAGAATCCATGGGCCCAAAAAAACCGGCGAGTCAGCCAGGACCTTACCGTTCTATCATCCCCGCGTTCATGGCCAACTATGCGGTCCTGGGGGTCATTTCCCCCTTTCTCCCCATCCTGATACGGACCCTGGGCTACAGCCCCTCCATGGTGGGCCTGCTCATGGGAATCTACGAGGGAGCGGGAATCGTGGGACCCTTTGTCCTGGGTTTCCTGGTGGATCGCTGGGGCCGCTACAAGCCGGGACTCCTCATCTCTGTGCTGCTCATGCTGCTGCCGGCCCTGCCCCTGGCCCTTATCCACCGGCCCCTGCCCAGCGCCCTCCTCCTCTGCGTCCTGGCCGTGGGCGTCAAGTCCGGCCTTCCCCTGATGGAGGCCATGACCACCATCGTGGTGGGGAAGGAGGGCAACTACGGCAAGATCCGGTCCTTCGGTTCGGTGGGCTTTATCCTTTCGGTCCTCTTTCTCCAGTGGTTCCCCTACCTGCCCAGGAACAGCGCCCTTAACATCGGTATCTGGATCGCCATCCTCTCCTCCATTGCCCTGGTGATGATGTGCCTTGTGCCGGCCCGCTTTACCGCCCTGCGCCAGGACGCCGCTCCCAGGCCGGCTACGGCGCCGCTCAGGATATGGACTCCCTTCTTTACCCTGGGGCTCCTCATGATCGCCCTGACCCGCATCGCCATGGCCCCGGTGGCTTCGTTTATCTCCCTCTACGTGGTGGAATATATCAAGTGGGACGCGGTGGGCATGATCTGGGCCATTGCGGCGGCCGCGGAAACGCCGCTGATCTTTTTCTCCCGGCGGATCATCCGGTATTTCAAGAGCCCCCTAAAGGTCATCTTTCTTACCTGCTTCGCCCTAATTTTGCGGCTCCTTATCTATGCCCTGTTCCCCTACCCTCCCGCCATTGTGGCGGCCCAACTGCTCCACTCCCTCTGCTACGGCCTGTTCCACTCCGCGGCGGTGGCCTTTATCAGCGCCAACATCCCCCCCGAACGCCGGGCCCTGGGGATGACCATCTACCTTTCCCTGGGTACCGGGTTTCCCACCTTCCTGGGGAATATCCTGGGGGGCTTCATCGTCGAGTACCTCGGCTACCGGGCCCTCTTCGGGAGCTACACGATTTTCTCCCTCCTGGCCATGGGGGTCTACCTCGTCATCCGCGGGGCGGGGCGCACAAGAACCGGGTATCGTGCTATACTACCACCATGAAATTCCATCGCCTGTTTGGATTGTGCCTTTTCTTTGCCGCCGTCGCTTTCCCGCTCTTTTCCCAGGCCCCTGCGGAGGCGGGGGACGGCAAGACCGGCGCAGCCTGGATCATTCCCATCCGGGGTGATATTGAGCCTTCCCTGGCGGCCTTTGTGCGGCGGGAGGGGGGCAAGGCCCAGGCCCAGGGGGCCCGGTACATCATCTTTGAGATTGATACCTTCGGCGGCCGGGTGGATTCCGCCCTGCAGATCACCTCCTTCATTACGTCCATCAAGAACGCCCGGACCATCGCCTGGGTGAATTCCGGCGGGGATTCCATGGGGGTAAGCTGGTCCGCCGGGGCCCTGATTGCCCTGGCCTGCCAGGATATTTATATGGCCGCCGGAACCTCCCTGGGGGCGGCGGCGCCGGTAACCATCGGGGCGGACGGTCAGTCCGAGGGAACCGGGGAGAAAACCGTGGCCGCGGTGCGGTCCCAGATTGCGGCCCTGGCGGAGCGGAACAAGCATCCGGTGGAACTGGCCAGGGCCATGGTGGACTACGATGTGGAAATTTGGGAAGTCCTGGTGGAGGGAGAACTGAAGGTCCTTTCCCTGCAGGAACTGGAACTGATGGAAAAAGACGCCCAGACCGGGGGGCCCGAGCCGCAGCGCCGGGGGGTAATTTCCCCCAAGGGGAAACTCCTCTCCCTGACCAGCGGGGAGGCCGTCCGTTACGGCCTGGCCAGGGGCCTGGCGGACGACCGGGAAAGCCTGCTGGCGGCAATCGGGGCGCCCTCTCCGGCGGTGGAAAGCGTCCCCGGCGCCGCGGATGAGATCGTCTCGATCCTCACCTCCGCTCCGGTCCAGGCCCTGCTCATCATCCTGGGCCTGGTGATGATCTTCCTCGAAATCAACAGCCCCGGCTTCGGAATTCCCGGCGTCACGGCGATCATCGCCTTTGTCACGGTCTTTGGATCCGGGGCCATGCTGGGCAGGGTGGGTTCCCTGGAGATCGTCCTCTTTCTCCTGGGTCTGGGCCTCCTGGTGGTGGAGATCTTTGTGACCCCGGGATTCGGCTTCATGGGTATTTCGGGCTTTATCCTCATCGGCCTTTCCCTGATGTTATCCATGCAGGACTTTGTGATCCCCCGCTTCGACTGGGAATGGACCATGATGGGGAGGAACGCCCTGGTGGTCTTTACCGGCCTCCTGGCGGCCGTCACCGGCATCGCCGTCATTGTGCTGCTGGGGCCCAAAATCCGGCTCTTTAACCGGCTTACCCTGCAGACCCGGCTTACCGGAACCGCCGCCGGCCCCCTCCAGCCGGGGGACCAGGGGAACGCGCCGGAGGCGGCAGGAGCGGAAAGCTACCAATCCCTGGTGGGGAAAACCGGCGTGGCCGCCACCACCCTGCACCCGGTGGGGAGGGTGGAGATCGACGGGGAAGTGTACGAAGCCCAGGCGGAGGGCCTTTTTGCGGAGCCCGGCCGGGGGGTCAGGGTTATCCGGGTCAGGGGTAACAACATTACGGTGCGGCTTGTGTAATTTCAAGCGGAAAATATTTTTATAGGAGTGTTTATGCCATACCTTATTATCTTAATCGCCGCGGGCCTTATCGCCCTGGGGTTCCTGATTCTCTTTTTCCGGTTCTTCGGTCTCTGGTTCCGGGCCTTCCTGTCCGGGGCCTCGGTGGGGATGGGGAAGCTCATCGGCATGTGGCTGCGGCACGTGAACGCCGCGGCTATCGTGGATTCCCGGATTATGCTCTCCAAGGCGGGGATCGATGTGGAAAGCGATATGCTGGAAACCCACTTCCTGGCCAGGGGGGATGTGATAAAGGTAAGCCGCGCCCTGGTGGCGGCCAACAAGGCCAATATTCCCCTGCCCTTCCAGCGGGCCGCGGCCATAGACCTGGCGGGCCGGGATGTGCTGGAGGCGGTGCGGACCAGCGTGAACCCCAAGGTCATCGACTGCCCCGATACGACCAAGGGCAAGCATACCATCGATGCGGTGGCCAAGGACGGTATCCAGCTTCAGGTAAAGGCCCGGGTCACGGTGCGGGCCAACATTGAACGGCTGGTGGGGGGCGCCACGGAGGAGACCATCATCGCCCGGGTGGGAGAGGGAATCGTTACCACCATCGGTTCTTCGGAGTCCTACAAGTCGGTGTTGGAAAATCCCGACACCATTTCCAAGCGGGTGCTGGACAAGGGCCTGGACGCGGGGACCGCCTTCGAGATTCTCTCGATTGACATCGCCGACATCGACGTGGGGGCCAACGTGGGGGCCAAACTCCAGGCCGACCAGGCTGAGGCGGACAAGCGGCGCTTCCAGGCGGAGGCGGAAAAACGCCGGGCCGCGGCCCAGGCCCGGGAGCAGGAGATGATAGCCCTGGTCCAGGAAAACCGGGCCAAGGTGGTGCTGGCGGAGGCGGAGATTCCCCTGGCCATCGCCGAAGCCTTTAAGAACGGCCACCTGGGGGTCATGGATTATTACCGGCTCAAGAATATCCAGGCCGATACGGAGATGCGTTCCTCCATCGGGACGCCGGGCGAGAAATGAGGAACCTGCTAAACTTCATCTTTTCAAACCTCGTGCCCATCCTGGTGGTAACTTCCGTGGCCATCAGGATCATCGTGGGCATGAGGAATTCCGCCCGCAAGAAGCCGCAGGCCGATGATCTGGGGGAACAGGAGGACCGGGAGGAGGAATACACCGATGTGTGGACCAGGCTGAAACCGGATGATGAAGAGGACCGGCAGGCCTACGGTTCCGGCGAAGACAGAGCCCGGCCCCTCCTCTCCCCTGCCGGCGGAATGTCCCTGCCCCCGGTAAGAAGGGCCCCGGAGCCCGAAACGATCATCCGGCCCGCGAACTTCAGGCTCAGTGAGCCCGCCTTCGGCGAGCCCGCCCTTGGTGAGCCCAGCTTTGGCGGGTCAGCCTTTAGTGAGCCCGCAGGCGGTGAGCCCCCCTTTGGGGAAGCCTCCGCCGGGGAAGCCCTGTCCGGGGCCTCTCCCGCCGTGGGAGGGCCTTCCGCCGGAGAGCTCCCCCATCAGCCCCCCCACGGGGAGGCTCCCGCGAGCAGGGCCGCGGCCTTCTTCCGCCGTACCGGCCGCCTCTCCCCCCTGCGGCAGGCGGTGATTTTCTCTGAAATTCTGGGAAAGCCTAAGGCCTTCGAGTAGCTAAAATTTGTAGCCCGCGGCCAGCCTTATTGCCGGTCCATGTCCAAGTCCCATAGTTACCTGGGGACTCTCGCCGGCAAGTTCCTTTTCCAATTTGTTTCGTAGCCGCAGACCGTAGAGGAGCTCGGCCCGGAAATAAGTCTTCTCGGTGACATCAATATCCATACCGGCGCCGAATTTGAACCACAGGGCGCTGAAATACTCGGTGGCATCTGTATAGTTGAGCCTGGACCCGTCTATAAAGGAAAGGGTGACCTGGTAATCAATACCCATGAGGGGGAAAAGGGTAACGCGCCCCAGGTCAAAGGGGAATTTGCCCAGCAGACCGATGTTTAAGGCATTGAACCTGCCCTTATCCTCCGAGTAAACCCGGCGGAGAGTCATTTTGGAAGTCCCGGCGTAATAGCTTATATCAAGTTCCGCAAAGGTGGCGTCGAGAAACCCATAGCTGCCGAAGCCGACGGTGGAACGGGAATAATATTCCTGGCCTGCCCTATCGGCCTTGGCGAAGCCCAGATCCAATAAGGCGCCCACACCGGCGCTTAGTTGAAAGGCAGGAATTTCCGCAAAGGCCGTGGTACTCACGGTCAGGGCCAGGGCCATTAATGCCTTTTTCATGCGTCGCTCCTTTTTTGCGTTTTTTTCTGAACAGCCCAGAAAATACCCCATAAACCGGGCATTTTGCAAGCCGACCGGTCCGGCACATTATCCCATAGTCAGCATCCCCCCGCTGATATGCCATTCACGGCCCGTTAAGGCGGCCAGAAAGGCCTCGTCGTGGCTTACCAGCAGCAGGGCGCAGGGAACTTCCGCCAGGAGTTCTTCCAGCAGGCGGATGGAGCTGAGGTCCAGGTGGTTGGTGGGCTCGTCCATGATGATAATCGCGGGCTGGGAAAACACCCCCCGGGCGATAAGGAGCTTCCTGATTTCCCCGGGGCTGGGGAGCCGGGATTGGAGGAGCAGGCCGGGGTCTGAACCGAGGCGGGAGAAACGGGCCAGGATCTCCCCGCGGTCCTTTTCCGTTTCCTCCCTCATGTTCTCCAGCGCCGCTTGGCCCTCCCCGGCGCTTATTTCCTGGGGGATATACAGGAGGCGGGAGGGAATCTGTTTTACGATATGCCGTACCAGGCTTGATTTGCCCGCCCCGTTGGGCCCGGTGAGGGCGATCCGGTCGCCGGGGCGGATGAGGAGTTCGGGAAAGGAAAGAAGGCGGCCCCCCGGGACCCCTTCCCCGCCCAGGAGGATGCTCCCCGCGGGGATAAGGGCGATCCGGTCCATCTTCCCCCGCTCCGTTAATAGGGTCAGGCCCTGTTTCCGCGAAGGAGGGACGGCGGCGGCGGCCAGGGTTTTTTCCAAACCGGCCAGGCGGTTTTCCATACGTTTGTACTGATCCGCCCCGGCCCGGTCTTTGCCGGAAAGCCGGGCCAGGTTGATCTTGCCCCTGGCGTCGCTGTCCCCGGGCTTAAGGTTCTTTTTAGACAGGCGGTTTTTTGAACCCTCCACCACCCGCCGCCGGTCCTCCGCCGCCGCCGCCAGGCGGTCCCGCTCCCGGGTCAACAGAGCCCTTTGGCGGCGGCCTTCCCGGGCCTCCCGTTCCTCCTCGGCAAGCCCCCGGGAAATGCCGCCGGGCCGCAGCATCGCCCTTCCCCGCCGGATAAAAAGGCATTGGCCGCAAAGCCGGTCCAGCAGGGCGCGGTCATGGCTGACCAGCAAACCTATGCCGGAGTAGGATTCTAAGGCGGAACCAATCAGGGCCTTGGCCTCCCGGTCCAGATGGTTGGTCGGCTCATCGATGAGGAGCAGCTCCGGCTGCCGCCACAGGGCAATGCCCAACTGCAGCCGTTTGCGTTCCCCGTGACTCAGGCTTTCCCAGCGGTAGGGCCAATCGGCCTTAATGCCCAGCCGCGACATCAGACTGCCGCCGCCATCAAAGAAAAAATCTTCCCAGCCCTCGGGCACTTGGTCGGTACGCTGGGGGCAATACAGGCCCCGGGTCCCGGCGGCGGCAACGGAGGCGGCGCCGGACCCGGACCCGGCAGCGGCGGCAACGGCCCCGCCGGCGGGCCCGGACAGGGCGGCAGGGGAAATGTTCCCCGATTGGGGCTCCAGAATTCCCGCGGCCAGCATCAGGAAGGTCGACTTCCCCGCGCCGTTGTCCCCGGTAACGCCGGTCCAGTCATCGTGAAATTCCAGGCTCATATCCCGTAATACCGGTTCTATAGATTGGGGGTAGGAAAAATAAACGGAATTAAAACATAAAACCATGGGGACCCTCCGTATCGATACGGCGCCCCCGGTTAAAAAAGCTTAACTTTGGAATTTCAACCGGGAATAAATTAAAGAACAACAAAGAGGCCGCGCCGCCTTTGGTCTACCTCTCTGTTTTATTCTCTGTTCATCATCCCGGTCCCGTTCCTTTGGCTGATTGATTGCTTACCTGATCGATTAATGATCGATGATTTCAGTATAACGTCCCCCGGATCTTTTGTCAACGGGCGGGCTGCAGGACCGAAGATTTCCTAAATTGATAAAACACGATAAATGATAATGATGTCACGATCCACGAAACAGGATAGCTCCAAATCACCATCTTCAATGCCGGTTGAAAAGGAACAACAAATAAAATCCAAATAATTCTACAGGCGCAGGTGCCCAGCAGGGTCAGTATCATAGGCATAAAAGTTTCACCGGTCCCGCGGATCGCCCCGGATAGTACCTCCCCCCCTATATAAATAAAATAAAGCGGAGCTAAAAACCGCATAAGGAAGCTGATAAGGCTAATGACTTCATCGTCATTTACAAACAACCGGCCCAGCGGCCCGCAGCCAAAGTATAGCACCGCGCTAATGGCGCAGACACAGACCAGGGACATGCCGATGCAGACACGCACCCCCTTCCCCGCCCTGGCATAAAGCCGGGCCCCGAAATTTTGGGCTACAAAGGTGGAAAGGGCGGCCCCCAGGGAATCTACGGTGAGCCAGATCAGAAAATCAAGTTTTCCACAGACCGCCCAGGCCGCAATAACATTGGTACCAAAGGCGTTGATCCTGGACTGGATCATCATGTTGGCCACCGGATACAGGGAGGACTGAATACCCACGGGCAGGCCCAAGAGAAAAATCTTTTGTAGTACGGGACTGCGGAATCTAATATCCCGCCACCTTATCCGGCAGGGCAGCCTGGTACTTAGCAGCGTTCCCATCACCAGTACCGCGCTGAGAAGCTGGGAAAGCACGGTGGCGAAGGCGGCTCCCGCCGCATGCCAGCGAAAGACCCCCACGAATACTAGATCCAGAACTACGTTGACAGTGCTGGCGGCGATCAAAAAATAAAAAGGCGTTTTAGAATTCCCTACGGCCCGCAAGATACCCGCACCGATGTTATAAGTCATGGATACGGCCATACCCGCAAAGTATATTCTCGCGTAAGATAATGTATAGTTATAAATATCCCCCGGAACTCGCAATAAATACAGACAAACCGGGGACAACAAAATACCGGCTATCGACAATAGTAAACCGCCGGTAAAGGCGAATGCGACCGCTGTATGTACCGCCATGGTCAGTTTTTCGTTGTCCTTTGCGCCCAAATATTGGGAGATGATAATAGTTGCCCCCGTGGAAAGCCCAATGAAAAAATTAACCGGAAGCTTTGTCAGGTTGTATATGGCGTCAATAGACGCCAGCGCGTCTTTTCCCGCAAAGCGGCCGATGATAACGGCGTCCGCGGTGGTATAAAGCTGCTGTAACAAGCTCCCGGCAAGAATCGGAAAAAAAAAGAATATCAGCCTTTTCCAAATATTCCCCTCGGTCAGATCATATTGGCTTTCCATAAACCCTATTACGTTCCTTTATATAAAATACCATTATCAACAAATTCACTGTCAAGCAAAAATTGCGTATATTCATGCCCGTTGCCGCTGAATAATTGCTCTACAGGACTGATTTCGCAGAAATAGCCGTCTTTCATCACAGCTACCACATGACAAAAATTTCGTAGCACCCGCATATCGTGGGAGATCATGATTATGGAAAATCCGTATTTTTTGTGTAATTCTTCCAGCAAATCCAAAATCTGCATCTGAACCTGCGTGTCCAGGGAAGAAATAGCCTCGTCACAAATAAGAATTTCCGGTTCTAGTACCAAAGCTCTGGCTATGGCAATCCGTTGACACTGTCCCGTACTTAGTTGCGGGGGGCGGCGGATCTGAGTTTCCGCGTCAATACCAGCCTGTTCCAGGTAGAAATACGCCTTTTCCTTCCGTTCCCTTGCGGTATCTATATGCAGATATTTCAGCGGTTCTTGCACCAACTGAAGTGCATTGCGCCTGGGATTCAGACTTGCCCGGGCATCCTGAAAAACTATCTGGATATGGCGGCATATCTCCCGCCTTGATTTTCCTTTGAGGCTTGTAATATCCCTTCCCCTGAATTTTATTGCTCCTCCGCTCGGCTTTTCGAGCCCGGCAATACATTTTGCCAGGGTAGACTTACCGCAGCCGCTTTGTCCAAGAATACCAATTATTTCCCGTTTATTGATATTCATGCCCAAGCCGCAGAGTACCTTTACATCGTCCCGGTATGCCTTATGTAATTGCTCCACCTCAAGTATGGTCTCCTGATACTCAAGTTTACCGGAAGACCGCCTTTTCGGTAAATTAAACGCCTGTATCAGCATTTGCGTATAGGGCGATTTTGGCAGGGAAAGCACCTCGCCTGTAATGCCCTCATCAACGATATTTCCTTTCTCCAAAACGATCACCCGATCGCTGGCCGCATAAGCCGCTGTTATGTCATGGGTAATCAGCAGTACCGCCACATGAAATTTTTTTTGTACACTTCTCAGTACACTCAAAACTTCTTTCTGGCTGATGACATCAAGCGCGGAAGTTGGCTCATCCGCTATCAGAATATCAGGCCGGAGGCAGAGCGTCAGTGCGATACAAACCCGCTGGCACATTCCCCCGCTTAGCTGGAACGGGTATGATGACAGAACCCTGCCGGGTTCAGAAAAATTTAGTAAACTGAGCATATTGAAACTCATGTCCTCAATTTCCCGTGCCGCCCCCATCTTATGAAACAGGAGCGTTTCATGAAAATGGCTGCGTATAGTTTTCATGGGGTTAAGGGCAAGCTGCGCGTCCTGATAGATCATGGTAATTTTTTTTCCCCGAATCCGCCGCCAGTCAATAAGGGAATTTGACAGATTAACGGAGAGTTCCCCGACACACATTACTCCATCGCTGACAATGGCTGACGGAGGAAGCAAGCCCATCATCGCTTTGGCACAAGTTGATTTGCCTGACCCGCTTTCACCTAGCAGGGCTAACACCTCGCCGCAGCGCAGTTCAAATGACAGGCAATCCAGAACTATCATCTGCTTGTCGTTTTGTATATAGCGGACATTCAGGTTTTTCAGCGCCAGTACGGTTTCCGGGTTCATGACGTTCTTTTTCCCTTACATCCGGATGATCTCATAGGGATCCATCCTGTCCCGTAAGCCCTCTCCGATCAGATTGAGGGCAAGGACTGTCAGCATGATAAACAGCGCCGGTCCCAGCAATATGTGGGGAGCCTGAAAAAAATGTGCCCGGCCATCAGACAGCATACTGCCCCATTCCGGGCTGGGCGGCTGGGCGCCCAATCCAAGAAAAGAAAGGGCCGAAATTGATAGGATCAGCGTACCTAGCTCGAAGGTCGCCATAATAAACACCGGACTAATGACTTTGGGGAGCATCTCAAACAAGATAATCCTGCCGCTGGATGCTCCTAATGCTTTAGCTGCAACTACCGATATTTCATTTTTGGTTTGAAGTACAATACTACGGGCTAAACGGGCAAACGGCACCCACCACACGGCAATCACGGCGGCCAGGAGATTTAGCAAACTTGCCCCGAACAGTGCAGCGATCACCATGGCGAATACCATAAAGGGGAAAGACATCAGCACGTCTACCAACCGCATTACTACCGCATCAAAAAAGGTCCGGTTGAACATGCCGGTAAACATACCCAGCGCCACGCCCAGGGCCAGCGCTGCGCCCAGGGCCGCAAAGGATGATATGAGCGTTGTTCTGCCCCCGTAGAGGGTACGGGAAAACACGTCCCTGCCGTAACGGTCGGTACCAAAAGGGTGATCCCCGCTAAGTCCCGCCAGTCTATTATCCGCGTTAGCCGCGAGGGGATCGTGGACTGCGAAAAGGGGCCCCCCGGCAACAAGGATAATGATAAGCGTCAGAAGGACACAACCTGATGCCAGATTTAGCGGACATTTTTTTCCCATCGGTGGTACTCCCTTAGCCCTCGTTCCCGCGGATCCGAGGATCGATCAAAATATAGGTCAAATCCACCATAAGATTGATGATGATGACCGCCGATACCGTAAGCACCGCATAGCCCTGTATAGCCGGATAATCGTGCATCAATATGCTGTTCATGGCATAGTTTCCAATGCCCGGCCAGGAAAAGATGCTTTCAATCACCACGGCGCCGCCGGTTAAATGGGTAAGGGACAGGCCGATGGCGGTAACCGCCGGCAGCAAGGCGTTCTGAAGGGCATTTTTTACCACCAGCCCTTTTGACAATCCCCTTGATATGGCGGAACTTACGTACACCTGTCCCAGCTCGGAAAGTATATTGGCCCGTATCATGCGGATAATCTGGGGCGCTCCCGCCAGGGCCAGGGTAAGGGCGGGCAGCCAGAGCCTATGGATTCCCCCTGAACTGCTTATTTCATAAACATGGAACTTCACCGCGCAGATCGATAATAAAAAAAGGGCAATGACAAAGCCCGGAACGGAAGCGAAAAAGACACAGACCAGCCGAATCGCCCCATCGGAGGGTTTTCCTGCCTTCACGGCGGTATAGGTTCCCCCTGCCGTACCCAGCAGTATCTGCAAAAAGAGGGCAGCGAATGATAAGAGCAGGGTCGCGGGTACGCGCTCCCCAATCTCGGTAATGACCGGCCGCCTGGTCTGTATGGAATTGCCCAGATTGAGGGTAACCAGGTTTTTGAGCCAGCGGCCGTACTGTGTCATGATACCCTGATCCAGTCCATGCTCCGCCCGTATGGCCTCAATGCGTTCCCGCATCAGTTTGGTATCACTGATACCGAGATCACCGGGCTGGCCCATAAGGAGCATGATGGGATCCCCCGGCGCAAGACGGATCATGATAAAGAGAACCAGGGACGCCAGCAGCAAGGTCAGCAAGGATCCTCCTACCCGCCTGAAAATCGTAAGGATCATAGGTCCTCGCACTAATTGACAATACGAAGATTGGCGTTAACTACATTTTCAAACTGCCGGAAGTGGGGCACAAAACCTTCCAGTGAATTACTAACCGCGGTGGGTTCCGGCCGAGGGCAAAGGTAAATAGCGGGGGACAGATCGGCAATGTGCATGGTCAGCTTGGCCGCCAGATCGCGCCGGTCCTCCTCTTCCGGGGCGTTGGCTATTTGATCGAGTAATTGGTTGGTATATTCATCGTCAAATCCGCCATAGTTACCGGACCCTCCCGGAGCGTATTGTCCTTTAAGCTGGGCCGCCAGATTGCCGAAGGTTCCCCAGGCTTCGATGCTCCCGTCCCATTCTCCGGTCTCCCGGGCGGTTTGAATAAGAGAATAGTCTCCGTGCTGCACCGTCGTATTCACCCCAAGCCGCGACCATTGAATTTGTATGGCCTCTCCTAAAGCCTTGTCGTTCCTAAAGGTCCGCAGGAACATGGTTAACGGTTTCCCGTCCTTGTAGCGTATCCCATCGGAGCCCCGCAGCCATCCCGCTTCATCGAGCAGCCTGGCCGCCTTATCCGGGTTATAGGATTCAAAATAGGCGGTTCTTAATTCCGAAAAAGCGGGGTTAGAACCGATCCAGGTGGTGACCGGCGTACCTAATCCCTCCTCGCCAAGCCGGATCAGTTCATCCCGGTCCAAGCCCCAGCTCAAGGCCTGCCGTACACGCTTATCCTGAAGCTGGGGACTGTTCAGGTTAAGGTAAATGGTCTGAGTATTGGCGGCGGGAACAACGCTGATATGAGAAACGTCACTGGTCTTGAATTGCTCTATGGCCGTAAAGGGAATATTCAAAACCACATGGTAACGCCCGCTCAGGGCGGCCAGGGCGCGGGCATCTCCATCGCCGATTTCCTCATGAACCACCCTCGGAATATTCGGCTTCTGCCCCCAGTAATTTTCGTTAATCGAAAACACCATCTTTTGGCGGGGCAAAAATTCTATAATTTTATACATGCCCGTGTAGTCCGCACTTTCAATGCCGGTGTAGGTATATTTCTCGTCAGTATTGTGAATAACAAGCTGAGCATTGGACAGGCTCTTGCTTACATCCACATTAGGCTGTTCGGTAAGCGCCCGGATGGTATAATCAGAAAGGACGGTAAAAGTGATCCCTTCCACATAGGGATAGGCTTTCATATCCAGCTTTCTTGACCGTTCCAGGGATCCGATAACGGCCTTGGCCGTCACCGGCGTTCCGCTCCAAAAGCGGGCTTCCGGCCGCAGCTCAATCTCCCAAGTATGGGCGTCAATTTTAACAATCCTCTTGGCGAGCATGGGCTGAATTTCTCCCGCCGCATCGGCCTTGAACAGTACCTCTGCGGCCCCCATGTTCAGCAGGTAATCCGCCGCCGGGTAAACCGTAGGATCAACGCCGATGGCAATTTCATTGCCCGCCACTACTAATTCTGCCCCACCGGAAGAGGCGGCGGTTTTTTTAGCACCGCAAGCGCCCAGCAGGGCGCATAGCAGCACGGAGCCGATTATCAGGCGCCGTAATTTTTTCCCATCGTTTTCCATTTTTATCCTCCTTACATCATGCCGCATCGCCAAACCTTATGGTTTTTATTCGTTAAGCGCATAGCCGCAATCACTATATCGAATAGTTAGCTATGGCTAACTATTACTTGAAAACTTATACCCTCCGTGCTATTATGGTGTCAAGCGAATTATTTCGATAGCTTCAATTCAATTTTTCGATAGCTGCCGGAGGTCCCCTATGAATACTTATTTTTTGAAAACCTTTATAACCCTGGCGGAAAACGGCAGTTTTTCTAAGACCGCGAAGGAACTCTTTGCGGCCCAGTCAACCATAAGCAAACGTATAAGCGAACTGGAAAGGGAGCTGGGTCAGAAGCTGTTTGTCCGCAGCCGCAGCTATGCGGAATTAACCCTGGCCGGCAAGGCGCTGCTGGAGTACGCCGGGCAGATTATCGACCTGGAGGACAAGGCCGTTGAACAGGTAAGTTTATCCGGGGTCTTTTCCGACCGGCTGGTATTGGGCAGCGCATACGCTTTTTATGACCTGTACCTCTACGAGAACATAGAAAACTTTATGCAGCGGTATCCCGATATTTCGCTTAAGCTTGTATTCGCCCACACCATGGAGATCATCGCCTCGCTCAGGCAGGGGTCAATTGATATTGGCTACACCCATCATCCCCTGAATCATCCCGGTTTTAACTGCGCAATGATCAGCGAGGACGAGGTGATTCTTGTAACCGGGGGCCAGAACCGGGAATATATCAACGGCGTTCCCTCGTGTCAAATAAACAACCTGCCTGTTTTATATTCCAATTTTCTCTATACCCCTACCTATACCTGGCTGTTCCCCGGACACCGGCAGTTTCCCCTTGACATTGATATCTGCCACAAGGTCATCCCCTTCCTCAAGCGGGGCAGCCGCTATACCTTTCTGCCGAAAAGGTTGGTGGAAAAAGAAATCGCCGAGGGCTCAATCCTGGAGATACCCCTGCTGGACGGCAGCATACCGCCGGTTCAAAACTACCTTATCCATAAACAGGAACATCCAAAATCAGAGACCATACGGAAGTGGATAGAGGTATTCGATCCTGCCGTCACCGGACTTTAGTTAAGCCTTATTTCCACCACCGTATCCCGGGGATCGCTTAAGGGGTAGCTGTCAAAACTCTGGGGGTTCAGGTGAAAGAAGGCGTGCTCCGGGTATTCGGCCAGGTTCCAGTAGGCGGCCCGCTTGATCTCGCTGCCGTCGCTTAAGAGCCGCAGGGACCCGATCTTCCCCGCCAGGTTTGGCAGGCAGACGCCGCCGGCCTGGGCTTCCAGAACATGGGCGTAGAGCTTCTTCCCCCTTTGGGTAAAACGGCCCCATTCCGGCTTGGGGTAGTCCGAAGCGCCGCAGCCATAAATACTTTCGCCGTTGTCCGCCATCCAGCGGCCCACCTCCTCCAGAATCTCGATGGAAGCCCCGGGGATGCGGCCCTTGGCGTCGGGCCCTACGTTAAGCAGGAGATTGCCGTTTTTTGACACGCACTCCACCAGCATCCGTATCACCATTTCCGCGCTTTTCCAATGACGGTCGGCAGCGCAATAACCCCAGTGGTTGTTCAGGGTAATACAGGCCTCCCAGGGAACACTTTCCCCCAGCTCATTTTTTATACCCCCCGGCGGAATCATCTGCTCAGGGCAGGCAAAGTCGCCGGCAAAATCCGAAGGTTCCTCTTTTAGAATAGTCCCCGATTCCTCCCCCGAACCTTCCAGCCGGTTGTCCGTGATCACCCAGGGCTGAAGAGAACGGACCATTTCGATCAACTCCCGGGCCTTCCACTTGGGGCCCTTCATCTCGCCGTAGGAAAAATCGAACCACATAATATCCAGCCGGCCGTAAGAAGTAAGCAGCTCCCGCACCTGGCCGTGCATAAAATCCAGGTAGCGTTCAAAATCCCTCCCGTCGTTTTTCTCGGCGGGATCGTCCCGCAAAGGGTGCTGCCGGTCGCCAAAGTGGGGAAAGTCCGGGTGCCGCCAGTCAATAATAGAAAAGTAGAGCCCCACCTTTATGCCCTCCGCCCGGAAAGCCTCCAGGTATTCCCGCACCAGGTCCCGGCCCGCCGGCGTGTTGGTTGATTTAAAATCGGTCAACGCCGTGTCCCACAGACAAAAGCCGTCGTGGTGTTTGGCCGTAAGAACCGCGTACTTCATCCCCGCCTTTTTAGCCGCCTGAGCCCAGAGCCGGGGCTCATACTCCGCCGCCGTAAATTCCCTAAAGAACTCAAGATAGTCCTCCTGCGGTATCCGCTCCACGCTCCGCACCCACTCCCCCCTGGCCGGAATCGCGTAAAGCCCCCAATGGATAAACATCCCAAACCGGGCGTCCCGGAACCAAGCGGTCCTTTCGGCCCGTTCCGCTCTATTTTTGTTCGCCATAAGATCCTCCGTCCCCAGTATAGCCTGCAAACCATAAAAGACGCCATCCCGGTACCCGGCCGGCAAAATTTTGGAAATCCACCTACTCAAGGGGGAAAAAATGGGATATACTCTTATTTAATCGGTATGAACACCGTGCCCAGGCGGGGCGGAAATCGAATATAAGGAGCGGCTACACATGAGCCATGAACAGCTTGTGGCAACCTGGATTAGCTTTATGGGAACTGCCATGAGAAAAGCCTACGGACTCTCCCGAGACCAGTATATAAGACTGGCGCAAAAGTACCGCCTTATTCATTTTCTGGCCGACAACTACGAATTATTGCATTACTATGATAATAACTATGTGGTAGATGACATCACACGCTATATTTCAGGACAGGGCGGTACCGTACAATAAATGATTTACCCGGAATTAGACAATCTCCTTTATCACGGATCAATGGACAGGGTTAGTGATATTGATTTAGACAAAAGCGCCCACGGCAAGGATTTTGGCCGTGGTTTTTACACAACAAATCAACGGGAACAGGCGGCTAAATTCGCCGCTGTCAAGGCGAAACGATTCAATAAAAAGGTTATACAACCAAGTGTTTTTTGGAACAAGGCGGGCCGTATCTTCTCTGCGGTTTAAGGAGGCGTTTAAAATTGGAATTAACTGAAACCTTAATTGACGGCGCCATTGACAGCATCACGGGTTTCATGGTCGCAAGGGCCGCAAAACAGTACCATGAACCCATCACAAAAATGATGGAAAGGTTTCTTTTGTCAAACACCTATAAGCTCCTCTCCGATAAAGATACCGGCCTTTACTGGGACAGCCTGAGCGAAACGTATGCTATGTTAATAAACGAGATTGAAGGGCGGTCGTGAAACAAACCCTGGTAATCGGGTCCACGGTGGTAGATATACTGATCACCGTGCCCCGCCTTCCCCGCCGGGGGGAGGATATCAATATCACTTCCTCCCTGTGCCGCATCGGCGGCTGTGCCTACAATGTGTATAAAACGTTACGCCTGTTCCAAAGCCCCGCCATGCTCTGTTCCCCCGTGGGGAGCGGTATCTGGGGCCGCATGGTCCGGGACTGGCTTTCCGCCGAGGGTATAGATCCCTTTGTAAATCTGGAGGCGGAAAACGGCTGCTGCTACTGCCTTATTGAGGGGGACGGGGAGCGGAGTTTTTTGTCCCACCACGGGGCGGAGTACCTTTTTTCCCGGACCTGGATGGAGGGGCTTGACTATTCCCGGACCGACAGCGTCTTTATCTGCGGCATCGAGGTGGAGGATCCCACGGGGGGTGAAATCGTGGATTTTGTCTATGAACATCCCGATTTGGATCTCTACTTTGCCCCCGGCCCCCGGATTGCCCACATCCCCCCCGGCCGTATGGAACGGCTCCTCAGCCGCCGTACTACCGGGAGCAGGGGCCCCGTCCTCCATCTGAACGGAAGCGAGGCCCGCGGCTTTTCCGGCAGGGATACGGTGGAAGCGGCGGCGGATTTTCTTTTCCAAAGGACCGGAAACGATCTGGTGATCACCCTGGGGGCGGAGGGCTGTTACTACCGGGAAAGGGACAAGCCGGAGGGGCGCCTGGTCCCCGGCCTTCCCGCCGAAGTGATCGATACGGTGGGCGCCGGGGACGCCCACTGCGGCGCGGTAATCGCCTGCCTTAAACAGGGGATGACCCTGCAGGAAGCCTGCGAAAGGGCCAACGCGGCCGGCGCCGCGGCGGTAGCCGTTCGGGGGGCGACACTGGATAAACTGCCGCCCTTCCCGCTGCGGGCCGAATGACGCCCCCCGCCGCAGAGACGCAATGAACCTTCGGTTCGGCGGGGTATCGCCGGCCGGGAGGTTTTACCCCCCCCTTCGAATAGCGGGGGCGTTGCGGGGGCACTGGCGGCTAAACGCCGCCCCCGCAGAGGGGGGAACGGCGCAGCCGCCCGCGGCTGCGCCGGAGGGGGGAACGGCGCAGCCGCCCGCGGCTGCGCCGGAGGGGGGAGACCGCGGCACCTGTGCCGTCCCCCCTACAACTTAACAGGATCCGGCGGGATTAGGGATTTTTTCTGGGAGGCCGGCGGGCGCCGAAGAGGGGGGCAAAATATTTGTCCACATCGAATTTTTTGAGCACCACCTTGAGGAGCAGCCGGTACACCACAAAGCTTATGGCGATGGGGAGTATGAGGATGACGATGAGCCCCCACTGCTGGGCGGATTCCGGAATAAAGGCGATGATCCGTGAGTACATGAGCAGCAGCAGCAAAAAACTGATGATATAGAGCAGCACGTTAAATACGGTGGCCCCCAGGATAAAGAGCAGGGTATTAGTCCGTTTGTTCATTGATCGTTCCCTCCCCCGGCGATTTTTTTGATCCGGTTATGATGGTGATAAGAAAAAGGGCGCAGCAAACTACCACACTTGAATCGGCGATATTAAACGTGGGGAACCGCTCCATCCAAAAAAGGCCGAAAAATTTTACGCTGATAAAATCCACTACCCCGTCGGGCCTAAAGATACGGTCGATGATATTCCCCAGGCCGCCGCCCACGATCCCCGCCAGGGCCCAGCGCTGGGGGGTGGAGAATTCCTGGGACCGCATGTAATACCAGAGCAGAAAAGCCAGCACCAGGATGGGGACCAGGATAAACAAAAAGGGCCGCAGGTTTTCCGGCAGGTTATGTCCCAGGCTGAAGGCGATTGCCTTGTTCCGCACATGGACGATGTACACGAGGCCGTTGTCAAACACGTCTTTGATCAGGCTGCCTTCCCGGGGCCACCTGCCGACGATGAAGGATTTAACTCCCTGATCAAGCAGGATTATCAGGGCAGTCAGGCTGAAGGGCAGCAGCTTTCCTTTGATATCTTCGCTCACATATACTCCGTTTTTATGCGCCCCCGCACAGCTAGAGGCCGGTGGGAACGTCAAGAAATTCGCTGTCGATGGATAAATCCACGGCGCAGCGTTCCATCATCCGGCGGACTCCCCATACCTCGGTGGCATAGTGGCCCCCGGAAATCATGTTCAGCCCCGCCTCCTGGGCTTCCGGGTAGACGGAATGACTCGCTTCCCCGGTGACGTAGAGATCGATTCCCGCTTCAATGGCCTGCAGGGCTTCCCGTGGCGCACCCCCGGAGATTACCGCGCAGGTTCCGTTCAATTCCCTGCCGAAGGGAAATACCCCCAAGGCCGGACGGCCCATAAAACTGATCCGCTTTACCGCCTCCTCGATGGGGATGGGAGGATCGAGCAGCCCCTTATACCCTATTTTACGGCCATGGTATAGGCCGAAGGGTTCCGGTTCCTTAAGTCCCAAAAGTTCCGCCAGGGCCGCATTATTTCCCAGCCGGGGGTGCTGATCCAGGGGCAGGTGCACCGCATAGAGGGCGATGTTGTGATCCAGGAGGTACTTGAGCCGCCCCCGGTGGTTCCCTGTTACCGCCAGGGGGGCGCCCCAGAACAGGCCGTGGTGCACAAAGAGCAGCCCCGCGCCGCAGGAGGCGGCACGGGTAATGGTTTCCAGGTTCGCATCCACCGCAAAGGCGATTTTTCCTAGTTCCGACCCGTCGTTATCTACCTGCAGGCCGTTCATGGAATCGTCGATGCCGGCAAACCCGTCGATGTCCAAGAGGCTTTTGAAATACGCGTCCAGGGTCCGGGTACTAAAGGCAGATATCACCCGCTTAGTATAAATCGAGATCCCCAAAATTCCAATACCGGGTTTCCAGTTCCAGGACCGGACGGCCCTGGAACCGGGTTCCGGCCTCCGAATCCCCGGCGGGAATCCTGCCGGGGACGGTAAGCTGACAGAAGCGGGCGATGAGGGCGGCGGTGTACCGGCTGGAACTCAGGGCCTCCGAGCCCGGAAAAACACCGCGGCCCGATCCCCTAGACCGGCCCGGAAACAGGGCGGAGTAGAGGGAACGCTCCGCGGGGAAATCCGTGTAGTCCAGGGGCCCCGCCCCCTCCATGGCGGCCAGGGCCGCGGGGCCGCCGGAATTCCGCAGGGCGGAAAAGAGGGCTGCGTAGCTCCCCTCCCCGCCGCCCAGGGCCCGGTCGGAAACCAGGTACAACACAGGGCAGGCGGGCCGGGGTACCGTTCCCAGGCCGCCGATCCGCTCCGGCCGCAGCCGGGCGGCCCAGTTTCGCAGGGACTCCAGGATCCGGGGGCCGGCACTTCGTTCCGGGGCCGGCGCCGGGTCCCAGGCGGTCCACAGGCGGCTTTCCACCGCCACGAGGCCGCGGACGCCGTAGGGAAGGGGGCTCCGCGCGGGAAGGCCGGTCCGGCGGGCGGCCGCCGGGCCCCAGATCCCGGGATAGCCCGGCCCGGAGGACTCCGGGACCAGGGAAACCAGGGCGGCCCCCCCGGCGCCCCAGCCCGCAAGGAAAAGGAGGTCCCCATCCGCGGCGGGAGCCAGGGCCGCCAGGTTTTCTTTGACGTAGGGAAGGAGGAATGTCAGCTCCCGCCGCCTCCCCTCCTCCAGGGCCCGGCCGAAATCATTGGCCTTTTTTAAGACGGTCCCCTTGCGGAAGGCGGACCAAAGCCCGGCCAGGTCCAGGGGGGAAAGGAAACCGGGCCGGGTATAGCTAATCACGGTAAAGCCCCGGTCCCCCAGGGCGGAACAGACGCCGTCCACCGCATCCAGGCCGCCGAAGTCCGGGGGGACCAGGAAGATGACCGGCCGGGCCGAGGAAGGACCGGCCGGGGAATCCGCCGCCGGGGGGGATTCCCGGCCTTCCCCCCCGAAAACATGCAGCTTATAGCCGCCGAAGGCCCCGTTCCTGCCCCGCACCTGAACCACCAGCCGCGCTCCCGCGGGGGGAAGGTCCGGAGGGGCGAACCATAGGGCCATTCCGGTAACCAGGACCAGGAAAACCAGGGCGGAAACAGTGAACAGGGGGCCCCGTTGGCGGAAACCTGCGATATGGCGGCTCCCCTTGAGGAGGGGGCCGAGGTTCATCAGAGCCATAAAACCTTGATTCGCCAGCAGGGGAACACATTCGGGCCGGTACCCATAGGCGGGGAAGAGGGCGCATGCCACCCCCAGGGCCAGGACGGGAAACCATGCGATGCCGTCCAGGGGCCACAGACCCTTGAACAGGGGACGGACCAGGAAGATCAGTACGAAAAGAGAGCTCAGAAACTCCGGAATCCAAATTTCCCGCATGGTCCCCTATTTTACCGTAAATTCTCGTATACTTATAGGGAATCGTCGGCGGGTCCGGTATCTTTATCCCCCGGAACGCATTGATCCCCGCTGCGATTCCAGGTATTATAAGATGGTCAGTGATGGCAAAGCTTTTGGAAAACCTGGAAAGGAAGGCACAGAGTGGCAGCCCAGGAGCTGATTGTTGATGAGGTAAAGGTAAGAAAGGCGATACAGGCAGGGGTGCCCCTTACCATCACCACGTTTACCCTGCCCCATGAAATCGAACTATACATAGAGCAGATATTGGCCCTGTTCCTGCAGGAAGTCCATCAGGAAAAACTGAAGGACTATATTGTCTACTGCGTCCAGGAGCTGGCGGTGAACGCCAAGAAGGCCAACACCAAGCGGGTCTACTTCATGGAGAAGGGCCTGGACCTGACCAACCCCGCACAGTACAAGGAGGGGATGAGTTCCTTTAAGGAAACCACCCTTTCCAACATCGCCCACTACCTTCAACTGCAGAAGGAGAAGGGCCTCTACATCAAGCTGATCCTCCAGGTGCGGAAGAACATTGTGTATATCGAAGTCCGCAACAACGTGGCCGTAACCAAGACGGAACTTATCCGCATCCACGATAAACTGGCCCGGTCCCGGCAGTACAACTCCCTGGAAGACGCCCTTTCCCAGGTACTGGACAATTCGGAAGGCGCCGGTCTGGGGCTGGTGATTCTGGTCCTGATGCTCAAAAAGATGGGCCTGGACGAAGACTGCTTCGACATCCTCTCCACGGATAGGGAAACCGTTGCCCGGCTCATCGTGCCCCTGGATAAGACCCGTGTGGAGAATCTTTCCCTCCTATCCAAGACCGTGGTGGATCAGGTCAACTCCCTGCCCCAGTTCCCGGAGAATATCCTGGCCATCCAGAAGATGATCAACGATCCCCGCGCCGAAATGGGGGTCATTGCCCGGCATATCTCCCAGGACCCGGCCATGACCGCGGACCTCCTCAAGATCGTCAACTCCGCCCAGTACATGCTGGTTAAGAAGGTGGATACCATCGCGGAGGCGGTAAAAATGGTGGGCATCCGGGGCATCAAGAATCTGCTCTACTCCTACGGAACCCAGAAGATCCTGGGGGACGACACCACGGATAAAAAGGCCCTGTGGGAACATTCCTACAAGGTCGCCTTCTATGCGTACAACATGGTCAGGAATTTTAAGCGGGAAAAAAACTTGCTGGATGATATTTACGTCAGCGGCATCCTTCACGACATGGGGAAGATCGTTTTTTCCAATGTCCACCCCGAACTGCTCAACAATATCCGCAGCTTCTGCCAGGAGAAGGGTCTGCCCCTGTCCACCTTTGAGGACCTTTCCGCCGGCCTTAACCATGCGGAAATCGGCGCCCTCATCGCGGAGAAGTGGAATTTCCCCGAACCCCTGGTCATGGCTATCCGCTACCACCACGATCCGGATTCCGCCGCCCCGGAGTACCGGGACCTGGTCCAGGCGGTGTACCTGGCCAACATGTTCTGCGAATATGAAAATAAGAATGTCGTCTTTGATCAGTTTGATGTGGCGGTACTGGACTCCTACGGAATTACTTCGAAAAAACAGATGGACAGCATGATCTACCAATTCGCCCAGGGCTTTAACAAGGAAAAAGAACAGTAACTTTAGACTGCGGAGTAAAAACATTAGGCCGGTGTAGCCGGCAATGTAAGGGTTACGCGGGTCCCCCGGCCTTTTTCACTTTGGTAAAAAAGGCCATAACCGGGTCCGTACATCAGCCTAAGGCGCTTAGCTACATTGGCCGCCCCATAGCCGCCGTTAACCCTTCCATTGTTTAGTTTTTCCGCCTCTTCGGCGGTCATGCCAATCCCATCGTCCTGTATGTATATTCTTAAAATACCATCCCCCGGTTCAATCTTCACCAGGATGCTGCCGGTCCCGGATTCTTTTTCCAAAATACCATGGATAATAGCATTCTCCACAATGGGCTGCAGGATAGTCCTAGGCACCATACAGGAGAGGGATTCTTCAGGATATTCACAGCGGTAACATAGCACATTTTCAAAACGCATATTTTGTAGATCAACATAGGCCTGAACATGGGCCAATTCGTTTTGCAGGGGGACGATATTTTTTCCCCCGCCCAGAGCGGCTTGGTAAAATTGCGCCAGGGCATCCACAGCAACGCTGACCTTCTCGTTACGGCCGTTTTTTGCGAGCCAATTAATCATCTCCAAAGTGTTGTAGAGAAAGTGCGGATTGATCTGTTCCTGCAGCACCTGTAATTCATAGCTTTTTAATTCCATGCCGCTCTGGTATTTGTATTCAGCAAAATCCTGTAGATTTTTTACCATTGTGTTGTAATTGACGATGAGTTGGCCAATTTCATCCCTGCCGGCGTATTCGGTGATGGGTGTGAGGGTTCCATTATTGGTGGTCTGCATATAATCAATAAGTATCTTGACCCTGGCAGTTAAATTGGAAAATTCTATCTTAAAGAAAAAACCCGCAATACAACTCAGCAGTATAAGTATCAAGAAGGCAGCGAGCTGTAACTGACGGCTGTCACTGCGTATGGAATTTAAAGGGATGACGGTAATAAGATTGGTACGGTAATTACCAATAGGCGCCTGATAAACAATATAGTCCCGCCCTAGTACAGTCTTGTACTGCCCCGTAGTATCATCGGCCCTGGTTTTATAGGGCACAAAATTCTCTAACTGAATATCGCCGGGAAATGATCCGATGGAGGCGATAATTTCTTGTTTATAATTTAGGATATAGGAAATTGTACCATCAATAGAGCTATTCTTATTCAGGATATCGGTAAAATCCGTTAACGGAATATCGATTCTTACGATGCCGAAAAGATCCTGGTAATTTTCTGAACTGCAGATAGTCCTGGCATAAAAGGTACGATGGTCTTCTCCCTGCCTGATCCAGGCCGGTGGACATAGTAAAAATGACCTCCGGTGCTGTGCAAAAAATGTTTTAAACTCCCTGAACCATATATCATTTTTTACAGCGTCGAAACTAAAATAGTTTATCCCATTGGCGAGGATACCCAGTTTACCGTCAAAGTATAAATAAAAGCCGGCAATGGAGGATCGGCTAACCGTGGTGTATATCGCATGTTCCAAGTACCTTTTTACAGTATTCATCTCGTTGGCGGAATAATCCTCCATCCTATTCTGGTTATGATAAAGAGTTTGAAAATAATCTATTCGTGACAGGGTAAAGGCCAGGGTATCATAATTGGAAATATTTTCCTTTAAATACTGTAATGTTTGTTGAAAGTTCGCCGTTGCCGAATACTGCAGTTGATGTTCCAAAAGGCCCGCCACATAAGAAGCCAAGCCAAAATTTATTAGGAGCAGGGGGGCAATAAAAATGACAATATACAGCCGGTTAAGTTTTTTAGAAAATGGAATATCATAACGAAAAATATCAAGGATTGTACGAAGTTTACTCATACGCGATCCTTTAAGCGGTACTGGGTTGGGAGCTGACCGGTGTTTTTCTTGAATGATCTGGTAAAATAATTGGTATTGTTAAAGCCGCACCGATGGGCGATATCATGTATCTTAAGCTGCGAGAAAGTTAATAAATTTTTTGCGGTCTCGATCCGTATCTTGTTGATATAATGGTTGATGGTCATACCATGACGCTGTTTAAAGAGATAGCAGAGATAGGGGGCGGTCAAGGCCAGTTCGTCACAGAGCATGGTGATGGAAAGATTCAGATCGCCGAATTTATTATCAATAATATCACGGGCCCGATCCGCAAGCCGTCCGCCGCCTTCATGTCCATGTTCAAGGAAGGCAACCCGGTCCATAATGATGCCCATGCAGCCATCCAAAGTGGAAATATTTTCAAAAACCCCTATGGGCAGGGGCTCATTTCCGCCGACTTTCCATTCAATTGCCAACAGAAGATCATGCAGTAAAGCCTTGGTATGTTCCACCGGGGGCAGTGTCTCTGTAAAATTTTCTTTAAGTTTCTGAATATCTCTTTTTATCCCATCATACCGGCCCCGGGAAATATCGGTTTTGATATTATTAACAGCATTACAAAGGGATATATCCATGGAGAAGGAAATATCTTTCTCGGAAAGCAATTCTGACGTGCCTAAATAAAAACTTGTTTTGAGTCGAGCCTTGGCGGTGGCAAATGCATGTGATGAACGCTCAACAGAAGGAACGGTCTCCCCCAGTGCTATGGCATATTCTAGGGGAAAGAGGTTCCGGTGATTCCTGAGTATCTGGCGGATATGTTCACCATTGTTATGGAGGTTCTTACCGTGGGCAGCAGAAAACAAAAAACAGACCACCGTATTTTCCGCATCCGCATAGATGATAGGTATAAATCCGTGGCCCGCAAAAAGGCCGTTCACATCCTCCTGAAGCTGCCTGATGTCAAGATCTTCCCCGGGGCTGTCATCAGAAATTGCAGCCTGAAAGATAAGACAAGAAAGGGGGTATCCCGGCCCAGGGCCAATGGACCCCCTCAGCTTTATTGAACCTAGGGCTTCATAAAGCTCGGCCTTATCTGCCAAGGGGCGGCTCATCATAAGGCCTAGGGCAACTCTGGAGGATAGTTCCGCCTGCCGTCCTCTGCGCTGCCGCTCCCGAAGTTCCTCCATGATTTCCCCCAGGGTCTCGCTTAACATCTCAAGATTGACAGGCTTGTTGACGTACTGTTCCGCCTTGACTTTGATTGCCGACCGTAGATATTCCTCGTCCGAATAACCGCTGAGAAACAGTATCACACAGTCGGGGAAAGCTCCACGGATATGATTTGCCAGATCAATACCATTCATACGGGGCATCCTAATATCGGTGATCAAAATATCAGGACGCCGATCGGATAGAACTTCCAATGCCTCAATGCCGTTCCTGGCGGTTAAGACCGTATCTATACCGATTTCATCCCAGGCGATATTATCCCGAATTCCATTCCTGGTTAATACCTCGTCATCAACCAAAAGAATTATCGACATAGCTTATAATTCTAATATAAGTTTATAAAAAAGAAAAGTGATTTTTTCATGTTTTTTCTACAAGATATTAAGAATATGACACGGAATCATAAAAAAGTATTGTTACAGGGATACCAAATAACCTTTATACTCACTTTATGAAATTAGGCAACCACAGCTGATTTCACTAATGGCGGGAAAATGGCAATAGCGGGTAAGAAAAAAATATTTTTAACCAAACTCTGGGAGAATCGTTTTTTATGGATCATGCTTTTACCGGCCATTACTTTTATTGTCATCTTTTCCTATATTCCCATGGGCGGCATCATAACCGCCTTTAAGGACTACAAAAACAAGATGGGCATCATAGGCAGCCCCTGGATAGGACTTGCCAACTTTAGGTATCTACTAGTTTCGGATAAGTTATGGACCCTTACCCGTAATACCTTGGCCTATAATGCTTGTTTTATAGCCTTTGGCATGATCGTTGAGGTGGGAATTGCGGTTATCATCAGTGAGCTTCGTCTCAAAAACTTGAAAAAGGTGTTTCAGTCCATGACTTTCCTGCCATTTTTTATTTCCTGGGTTGTAGTTGCTTCAATAATGATGAGTATTTTTGGTTATGAGACCGGCGCCATTAACACTATCCTCAATGCTTTAGGCCGGGAGCGAATGAATATTTACGGTAACCCCGCCTTCTTTCCCGTGGTACTGGTACTGGTGAAGCTTTGGAAAAACACCGGCTATGGCGCTATCATTTACCTGGCCTCAATTACCGGCATGGATCAGGAAATGCTTGAGGCTGCGGAAATAGACGGTGCAAATATCTGGCAGCGAATCTGGCATATCACCATCGCATACCTGCGGCCTACCATGGTAATTATGCTGCTTTTATCCATTGGACAAATATTCCGGGGTGACTTTGGAATGTTTTATCAGATTGTAGGCCGATCTCAATTGCTTATGGAGGTAAGTGACATAATTGATACCTTTGTATACAGATCTTTGGTTAACTCTCCAAATACCGGCATGGCTGCCGCCGCCGGTTTATATCAGAGTATCCTTTGTTTTATTTCCATATTAGCCGCCAATTTTGCGGTTAAAAAAATAGAGCCTGATTATACACTCTTTTAATCAAGGCCCAGAGAGCAAGGAAAGGTTTAATGAATTTAGCATGGATAAAAATAAACAAGCAGAGAATATCTGTTGATACGCTGATATTTCATACTCTGGGCTATCTGGTACTGGCCATTTTTGCATTTAGTTGTTTTTTACCCTTCTATCTGGTCTTAATCAACTCTTTTATGGATGAAGGTACCATACTGAAAGAGGGATATAATTTTTATGTCAAGAAATTCTCTGTCACAAGCTATAATATGATCCTCAAAAACCCTCATGATATTCTAAATTCTTATAGTATTACTGCCTTTGTCACCGTAGTTGGTACTTGCCTGGCGCTGTTACTGGTATCTATCACCGGTTTTGTTTTAAGCCGTCGTGATTTTTATCACCGTAATATGATGAGCTTCTTTTTCTTTTTTACTACCCTTTTTAACGGCGGACTGGTACCCTGGTACCTGCTTTGCGTCAGAACCCTACATTTTACAAACCGGATCTATGCCCTTATTATTCCAAGTCTCTTTTCGGTATGGAACATGATTATCTGCAAAAACTATTTCAAGTCTATCCCATTTGAGATAATTGAATCCGCCAAAATTGACGGCGCCAATGATATAACCATTTATTTTCGGATTATACTGCCTATAAGTATCCCTCTGCTGGCAACCATAGGGTTATTCACTGCTCTTAGTTACTGGAACGACTGGTATAACTGTATGCTTTTTATCAATAATCGTCGTAGTGACTTGTGGACCCTGCAGTATTACCTTCAAAACATCCTTAACAGCGCCCAGGCCATGCGGAGAGTAGCAGAAAGGACAGGAATATCCTTTGCGGGCCAGGTTCCCATGGAAGGTATGAAGATGGCTATGACCGTTATTGCCACGGGTCCTATGCTTTTGGCTTACCCTTTTGTTCAAAAATATTTTGTTCGGGGATTGACCATCGGTGCGGTAAAGGGATAATTTCCCTAATAAATATCCTTAGGAGGAAAAAATGAAAAGAATGGTTTTATCGGTATTTCTTTGCGTCATGGCGGCAGGTTTTCTCTCTGCCGGAGGGAACAGGCAAAAAAGTGATGGAGGGGCAGCATCTTTTAAGAGCAATAGTCCTATTTATGCGGATTATGATCTATCCCAGCCCTTAAAGATATATATCTACATGCTTGGAGATGTACCAAAAGACATGGATGAAATTATTGCCAAGGCCAATGCGGACTATTTCAAACCCACACTCAATACTGAAGTTGAAATGGTTTTTCTTGCATGGTCTGATTATGAAGTAAAGTATCCATTGGTACTTTCCGGTGGTGATGATGTAGACATTATTTTCACATCTTCTTGGGCCTTTTATGATCAAGAGGCCGGCAAAGGTGCGTTCGTGGAGTTGACCGACGATTTTGTTTCCAGATGGATGCCTAACGTGAATAAAATGCAGCCTCCAAATTCTTGGCCCCAGGTATTGACGGGGGGGAAAATTTACGCTATTCCTCGTATGTACGCCGGAACCCAGGGCTATAAATTTGTAGGTATTCGCGATGATCTACGGGAAAAATACGGCCTTACCCCACCAAGGGATTGGGCCACTATGAAGAATTATCTATTTGCTATTGCAGAAAATGAAAAGGGTATTCAGGCATTGGCAAGTGCCGGGGAAAATGAAGAAGTTTTACTTGTCTATCTGCAGACCTTGGATGTACAGCTAACCGAAAACCCGGTCTACTTTGCATGGCAGAATAATAATCATCAGGAGCCGGCACCCAATGACCTTGTATTTTTATATACAAGTGAATGGTACCGTAATTTTGCCATGGAAATGCGGGAGTGGGCAGAAAAGGGCGTTTGGAGCAGGAATGTGATGAATAATACCATTCAAACCACCGATTCCTTTGCTCAGGGTACCAGTGCCAGTATATTTTGGAATGATGCCGTTTTTACAGCCGGGATAAATATGGAGGCAAACCGCCTTGGTAAGGCGGGATACTATGACCTTTCGCCGGGTAAGATGGTACGGCGAGCTAGTTATAGCGGGGATTGCTGGGCAATTAGCACTTCCTCGGAGAATCCTGAACGAGCGGCCTTAGTGATCGATTTAATGAAAACGAACCTCGGTCTGGTTAATCTACTACAGGGCGGTATTGAGGGCAGGCATTATCTGGATCAAGGCGATGGTACCTACTTACCCGGACCGGAAGCATCGGATTATAACTTTAACAGCTGGGCCTGGGCATTAGGGAATCCCAACTCCTTAAGGCTCGCCTATGATTCGTCTACCCCGCCTGCCCGGATATCCATTTTCAATTCCCTGGAACCCCGTGTATTTGAGCCGGTTATCGACGGATTCCGGATTGACATGGGGAAGATTTCTACCGAATGGACGGTTATTTCGGCACTTATCGAAGAATATAGCAATAGTTTCGAGTGCGGCGCCTTTGGGGATCAAACTGCAGCAAAAATTGGGGAATTTAGTACCAGGCTGCGGAATGCAGGACTAGATAAGTTGACCCAGGAATTCAGAACTCAGTACGCTGCGTTTCTGGAAAAGTACAAGTAGAGGAAGGAGGGCCTGCCATGATTATTTGGGTTGTACCATTGACCAATCAATGCATCACAGATATTGCTACACATTTTGTCTGGCAGGCCATGCCCAACGCCACCTCTTATCATCTGGAATACGGGTCCGACATCGACTTTATTGATTGTATAAGCGTAAATGTAGAACAAATTCCAGGCTGCAAGGTGGGATTCTTTTTTGCCCCTGAATGCCTGCTGCCCAAAGATGGAACAGTTTTTGCTCGCGTTAAGTCCAATACGGGAGAATCCTCTGAAATACTTTGCTTTACCTGCAATACCGCCCACCAAAAATCACCCTTGCGCTGGGATCTTTCCCCCGAAAAACCCTACTTTACCATCTTTGATTACGGCGATCATGATTATGGACGGGTTTACGATCTTCTGCCTGACAGTCTTAAGCCCTATTCGGCCATTGGTAACTGTGCATCATACCGTTCCCCTTCTGCAGAATTACTCAATTTCCTAATGGATATTGATGGCAAGGGCTATCCCTGGCATCTAGGAGCGGCAGGTCCTCATCTGGTAAATGGGGAATTGTATACCATTACACCTCTTTCGACGATAGAATATTTGTTACAGCATGCACGAAATATGAAAAGTGTTGGCCTTGTGGAACAATATATGGGTATCAAGAAAGAAGGGGATTGGAAGATTGAGTATTTCAAGCGAGTCATCATGCTTTGTGCTAAATATGGTGTACCTGTTTTTTATGCTGATGGGAATCGTAATTATCTTGATCTGGCATCCTTTATCAAGCGGCCGATATATATGAATTTTTTTCGAGAGTATCACAGCTATATTACCCTGGCTTATAAGCAGAATCACGGTAATGCGGCGTATACCAGTTTTGGCGCAATCCTAGGCGCATGGATAGATGGGGGCTGCGCCCATATCGGAGTACAGCCTGAAAACTGGTATTGGAATGACGCAGGTTTTCGGGATGATCCGGGGAACTACTACGGTTATCTTCAAGGGAATGAACAACAAATTTCTCCCTGTATGACCGCTCAAATGATTCTTACCGGACTCTCCATCGGCGCATGTTATTATTCCATGGAGGGGGAAGGATGGCTGATACAGGCCCGTGGTAATGACGATCTTGAATGGTCAGATCAGGGCTTGGCTGCTCTTTCCTTGATGCAAAGCATTATCCATTACAAATTGATTCCTAAAAAACTACAAGTTCTGGAGAAAATATCTGCAGTGGTTGATGCGGAAGGAGAATGTGAGAATTTGGGTGATGCCTGGGTAGGTGGAAAATACCGACGGGTATTCCAAAATATTTATGGCATAGATCACGGTTTTGAGATTTTTCTTAAACAAAGCCGGTATTTTTACCTCCCCCTGGCAACCGACCGAAAAGATAGCTTTGGTAAGTACACATTTATCAACGCCGATAGTATCACCGATCCTGCTGAAGTAAATACCCTGCTTGATCCTCTGTATCCTGAAACATTTACCGGGGATATATACCTTACCGATACAGGCCGTACTTATGTGCTTATGAACAGTAATGAGAACAGGCAGGCTAGTCAATATTTTATAGTAGAACCCCATTCTAACCAAGAAGAGGTATTAATTGTCAAAAGAATAGAAGGAGCTCTAGGACTGTGGCAATATATGGTATTTTGGCAAAAAGAGGGAATATTTCATCTGCTGATAAATGCCCCGGCAGGAACCGGTGTAACAATGCGGCTTTATATGGATGAAAAACCGGCTGGCATACTGACAAAGGAAAGTATCTCCATTCGCTGGGAAGCCCGAACTTCGTGTCTGGAATTATCACTGATAGGGAGCGGCCGGCAGGCGGAACTTATCTGTGCCTCATGGGTTTTCCCACCGGAACTTCACTTTCCCGATCCGGTACAGAATAAACCTGACCATGCGATATATCTAAGCGATTTTCCCTTTTCCCGAGTCTGTACGAATGGCCCCTGGATGCCTATAAAAAACTACTGTGCCAATGGAACTTACGGTAAACTTCCTGCATCCATGAACAGCCTGCGCTATCCTCATAGTTTTAGTTTTATGCGTAACAGCGAATTAGATTTTGATATTTCCGGCCATTACCATTATCTTGAATTTACCTGCGGTTTTGACATTGATGCATGGATGCCCATTATCATTGACAGGGATCATATTATCTGGGATCGGCATGCAAAGACGATTAACCTGTGCTTTACCTTGTTGGGAGATGGTAAGGAATTATATGTTTCACCGCCGCTGCACCGTACCGATTGGCGCCGAAAGATCTCCGTAAATGTAGAAACCGTTAAGATACTGAGCTTCCGCCTTTCCGGGGATGTAGTTTCCAACAGTCCTGGGGCCGATGTATACATGGACATAGGAAATCCGATATTATCATGATGAATGTTATATCAAACTGAAAAATTTTAGGGAAACCCTATGGCTAAGGATGCAAAGATCAACTATTCATCCTGAGTATACAATACTGGGTCTAGCGTAGAAACCCAAGAATCCTACCGCCGCTGAGATGGGCTTTAGAAAAGACCTGACATAGGCGGCGGCGTTAAGGGATTTTAGCGTTACCGTTTCCGCCCGGCCGTCAGCCGGGCGGTTCCCTTATAATTTTTCAAAGTATACAATAACAAAATAGGTATTGTTCGGCACATAGTCAAATACCCCGACCCAATTTCCCGTTGAATCGAGAAATGAAATAGTATTATCCGCTTCACCGGAAGTCTTGCCGCGATCGGTTAGGAATTTATATATATCGGCCTGCGTTACGTTTCGCGATCCAAGAGATGAAACCTGATATGCCCGAAGCCTATTCCTATAATCTTTTAAAGTATCATAAGTTTCCGGATACGGACTGGTAAGGGAATTATAGTTTGTTTTTAAAATTGTGAAAGATTCATAATAGTAATACTGTGTTTCCGATACCGGTTTCTTACAACCCGCCAATATTAACACAGCAAGCATGGGCGCAAAACAAACAAAGCTTTTCAGGCTCATCCTGATTTCCTCCTTGCCTTGTCAATTAACAGGGCCGCCCCTATTGCTGTTCAATGCGGTATCCCCGTTCTTCCAACTGCGTCAGTAAGCCGTCGGGACCATACATGTGCCCGTTGCCGACAAGTATAAATTCAATATCCTGGGTCTTTAAATAATTTTCTATGACCGGCATCCACGCATTATTTCTATTTTTAATCAATGCTTCATAGACGGCGGGAAAATTCTCCCGCAGGTATTCATACTGAAGGTCTTCCTCGCTGTCCTGGATACCGTTTTTCCAGCATTCGACCATGGTATCAAAGGCCGTTCTATTCTCCTCATAGGATCCAAAATTCTGAAACAGGTAGGAATAGTATGCATTACCGTACCCGTCTCCCAGGTTTGTGATTAAGTCAAGTTGAAATTCGTCAGATTCAAAATATTCAATATTTTTATCGCCGCCGTCTATGGATTTGTCTTTGAAAAAATTATCAACCCCCTGGGCCTGCGCAAACCGGCCCACCAAATGGAGACTTAATACGGTATAGGCGACATAGGGCTTTAGGACCATCAGATCGGTGACAGGGTAATCGAACTCTTCGCATTTTGCCCTTAATGCGTTAAAGGTTTCCCTGTCCAGGACCGTCTGCAGCGTCCTGTTATCGGACAAAATATACCTGCCGATAATCATGTTAATCTGTTCATCTTCCAGCATGGCCAAAAGCTGCCGGTTTAATTCCATGTATTCCATAATCTGCTCATTTCCCTGGGATCTTTGAATCTCCAGGGCCATGTTGATTATATTGACACGCATTTCGGATTCTTCCGCGGTTTGAAGCTGAATGGACGGATCGGAAATACTGTTATAGACTCTTTCGTTGTCGTAGACAGCTGTCTGAAATTGCATTGCCAGGGCCAGAAAAGATTTAACCGGTTCGTCTTGTATCAACGCTGCTATTTGGCTGACTAAATTGAGAAATGCTTGAAAGGGCTCACTGTTTGATATATCCCCGGCGTTATTCGGACATTCGAATACCATGACGCCGGACGCATCAAAGGCGGCATGAAAGGCTTCCGGCAGCGGGTAATCGGATTCACGCAAAAGATGAATGGTTCCGCCTAAATAGAGGATCCTATCCCCGTCGTAAATCTTCCAAAGTGAGGTTTTGCCGTATGAGCAGATACAAAGAAAGCAGGAAAAGATTAGAAAAGAAAGAATTTTCTTCATGATTGTACCTCCGGCCTTGAGTCTTTCACCTTCTATTTTATCCGCGGCTCAACTTTAGCGCAAGGAGCGGGGTCTTCGTTTTTTATGGGGATGGGGGCAGCGGAATAGACCGGAATGGAGGGCGGAGGGCGGAATGAGGACTATGGAGCGAGGGGGGCCAAGGCTTGCACGCGAGCTGGCGAGCGTGTCCCGGCAATAATGCGGCATGGCCTAGGCCAGGGGAACGCTTTAGGCTGCGGAAAAAAACCGACAGGCCGGCCAAAAACCAATGCGGGGCTACGGTTCCCGTGACTGGTAAACGGCCCCCCCTTCATGGTAGACTCTAAGGTATGGAAGAAATGGAATTCCCTGTCCCCGAGGCGTCCACCCTGGCGGTTGCCGGAGCGGCCGTATCGGCCCTGGTGGAAGGGGCGTCCCGGATTATCCGGGGAAAGAGGGATTTCCTGGAACTCTTGACCGCCGCCATCCTGGCGGGGGGCCATGTCCTTATCGAGGATAACCCCGGGCTGGGAAAGACCACGGTGGCCAAGACCTTTGCGAAGCTTATCGGCGGGGGGCGGCGGCCCCTGGTTTTTAAGCGTATCCAGTTTACCCCGGACCTGCTGCCCTACGACATTACCGGCGTCGAGGTGTTTGACCCTAAGACCCGGCGCTTCCGCTTTGTGCCGGGGCCGGTGCTGGCGAACATTGTGCTGGCCGACGAGATCAACCGGACTACCCCCAAGGTGCAGTCCGCGCTGCTGGAGGTGATGGCGGAACGGCAGGTGACCATCGGGGCGGTTACCCACCGGCCGCCGGAGCCTTTTTTTGTGATTGCCACGGAGAATCCTATCGAGAGCGAGGGGACCTTCCCCCTGCCCGCGGCCCAGCTTGACCGTTTCATGATGCGTCTCTCCCTGGGGTACCCCAGCCGGGAGGCGGAGATCGCTATCCTTGACGATATGCCTTCGGAGAAGGTCCTGGCCGCGCTGGAGCCTGTCTGCAGTCCGGGGGAATTTATGGCGGCCCGGGAGACGGCCGCGGGAGTCTTCTGCCATTCCGCCCTGAAAGAGGCTATCGTTGACACGGTCCGGGACACCCGTATTCACCGGGGTTTTACCCTGGGGGCAAGTCCCCGGGCCGCCCTGCATCTCCTGGAAGCCGCCCGGGCCCTGGCCCTGGTGAGGGGGAGGACCTACGTCACCGACGAGGACCTGGTTGCCCTGGCCGGCCCGGTGCTGGCTCACCGGCTAAGGCTGCGGGACCCCCGCTCCGAGGCCGGTAAACTTATCAGGGAGATCTGTCTTGCCCGACTTGATGGGATCAAAACAATCTAGCGGGCCTCTGCCCCGTCCGAGGCTGTCTCCCTGCGGCTTCTTCCTCCTTATCATTATTGCCGCGGCCTTTGGGGCGGGGAACTGGCGGCAGGAGCTTGCCCTGAGTCTGGTGGGCGCGGTCTGCCTTTCGGTCTGGATGTACTGTCTTATCCTGGGCCTGGTGATCGCCATGATTCACCGGAAAAAGGCCCGGTCCATCCGGATACGCCTGGTTCCCCGTGCTATCGCCGCCGGCGGCGTGGTGGAGATTGTCTGCCCCGAGGAGCGGTTTTTTCGGATACCGGGGATTCTGGCCCGCTGCCGGGTCCGCATGGAAACACGGGACGGCCGGCGGGTGGAGCATACCTTTGACCCCGGCATTCCGGGAGGGCGTTTTGACATTCCCGGCCGGGGGGCCTACTACGCCGGCCGGGATGAGCTGGCGATCTTTGACGCCTTCGGGATTTTCGATTTTTCCTGGGCCCTGCCTGCGGAGGCCGTTTCCCCGGAGGGCGCTGCCGGGGGCGGGATCTTGCCGCCGGGGGGCCTTGAAGGGGCCAGGGTTCTGGCAAGCCCCCGGCCCGCGGAGGAGCCTCTGGCGCTGAGGCCCCGGACCGGGGGCCGGGAACAGCACAGCGGCCCCCACTACCGGCGTACCGATGACCTGATTGACCACCGGCCCTACATCCCCGGCGACGATCCCCGGCGGATCAACTGGAAGCTTTACAGCCACGGCCCCGCCAATTCCCTGTTTGTCCGGGAGGGGGAGACCGAACCCCCGCCCCGGGCCCGGCTCCTTATCCTGGCGGACACCGAGGCCGATCCCGGCCTCTTTAGCCCCCAGGCCGCCAGGGAGGCGGTGGACCTGCTCTGCGAACAGGTTCTGGCCATAAGCCTGGACCTGAGCGGCCGGGGCATGGAGGTGCTGACGGGGTACACGGGGGGAGCGCTGCGGGGCGGGGACCCGGCGGAACTGGCCAGGGCCATGGCCTGGCCCGCGGCCCTTCCCCTGCCCGCCGGGGAGCGCCGGGCCTTGGAGCGGGGCCGGGGGCCGGGCTCCGCAAGGCGGGGTTCCGCAAAAAAAAGCTCCGCAAGACCGGGTTCCGGGCAGGCCCCGGAACTCCCCGCGGCGGAAGGGGGGACCTGCATCCTGGCCCTGCCCCGGACCACCGGAGGCCAAGATTCCGGCGCCCTGGACCGTTTCCTTTCCCGCCGGGCCGGGAACGCGTTACCCTGCGATATCATCTTCCTCTACACCGGGGAGCTGCGGGAGGAGGCGGAAACCTGCGCCCGGATCTACGGCGCAAGGAACGCGGTCCGGGCCTTTGCCATGGAGGTAAGCCGGGACCCGAGGCAAGACCCCTACGGCCCGGCGGTCCCGGTATGAAGGCCGCCCTTTTCCTGCGTTCCGCGGCCCTCTTTCTTATCCTGGGCCAGACGGCCCTTTTGGCCGGAGATATGGCGGATATGCCGGTCTTTGCCGCGGCCCTGCTGGCGGCCTTTCTGGTCCCCGCTTTCCTGCCCCTAAAAAGGGCCAAGATCTTTCCCGCCCTGCTTTTCCTGGCCCTGTTGCCCCCGGCCCTGCGGCTCCTTATCGGTGTTCCCCGGATTTTTGTGTCAGGCCCCCACGGTATGGCCCCGGTCCTGGACGGCCTGCTCCTGGACTACGACCGCAATACCTTTGTCTTTCTGCTCCCCTACTATTGGGCCGCATTCAGCGCCTATTTTTCCATCCGTTCCCGGAAATTCTTACGGGCCTGCGTGGGGATCGATCTTCTCATCCTCCTCCTGATTTACAGCTTTGCCCATACCGGGGACCTGGAACCCTACCGCTGGCCCGTGGTGATGATCGCCGTCTTCGCCCTGGCGGGATTTTTGGAACTGGCGGCCCTGATTCGATCCCTGCCCCCGGAATGGCATCTCCGCCGGGGGGAGCGGGTTTGGGCCACCGCCATGCTGCTGCTCCTGGTTGCCCTGGGGGGCGGCCTCTTTATCCGGCCCTCCCAGGAAAAGGCGGTGGAACAGGGGGGCGGCCTCCTGGCCCCGGATATATTCAGCTTTGATTTTTCCAAGGTCCTGAAACTGGAAAGCCAGATCAGCATGAACGATGATCTGGTCCTCATCGTCAAGAAAGACAGTGAAGATTATCACATCCTCCTGCGCCGCTATGTACTGTCCGGCTACAGTAAGGCTCAGGGTTTTTTCCGGGTGGATGAGTACGACGAGCGGGACCATCCCCAGCGGCTGCCCAACCGGACCATGAGTCTGAGCGGCCGGGAAGCGGCGGAAAAATTACGGGCCACCGTGACGGTCGATCAGGAATACTACCTGGTGAATTTTGATTCCCAGGCCTTTATCGGCATGAACCAGCCGGTCCAGGTGATCCCCTTCCAGAATTGGGACGCTTCTTCTTTTAGTTCGGTTTACGCGGTCCGCAGCCTTGCCAGCGACGTGATCCCCATTGAGCTCATGGACCTGGAGCTCTGGCCCCCCTCCGCGGAGAAGCTGGAATTAAGCGATGCCGAATACCGGCTCTACACCGAATACGGCGGCGACAAGCGGCTCCTGGAATATGCGGAGGAGATCACGTTAGGGCTGGAGGGTTACTGGGAAAAGGTGCAGGGAATCTACGAATGGCTTAAATTCGGGGATTACCGCTACAGCCTGAGGGCGGGGATTGCGGTGGACGGGGATCAGCTGAGTCATTTTCTTTTTACCTCGAAAAAGGGTTACTGTTCCTACTTTGCCTTTTCCTGCGCCCTGCTCCTCCGGTCCCTGGGTATACCGGCCAGGGTGGGGGCGGGCTTCTTCCTGGACCCCTCCACCAACACCTTTAACTATTACCCCGTCCGCTCCGACATGGCCCACGCATGGGTAGAGGTGTGGTTTCCCGGTTTCGGCTGGATAGAGTATGATCCTACCACGGAAAATCTGGCGGAGGGGGAGGAATTCCGCATCTCCGCCGGGGTGCCCAAGGAACTTTTTGAAGACCTGATGCGGGAGATCTTCGGCAACCGTAATAAGCTGCAGCGCCGGGAGGGGGCGGAGGAAGAGGAAAAAGCCGCGGGTCCCTCGCCGGCCGCGGATTTAGCGGCCCTGGCCCGGCGCTGGTGGCCGGCGCTGCTGGCCGCCGCGTTTACCCTGGGCTGCGCCCTGTTCCGCCTGGGACCCTTCCTTGCCTATAGCCTGACAAGGGACCGGAGGAAGAAGGCCCGGCGGCTCTGGGGGCGGGGGATCCATCTGCTCCGTCTGGCGGGACTGCGGCGGCCCGGAGACAGGGGGGAAGCGGAGTGGGCCAGGGAGATCGACGGCCTCCTGCCCGCCCTTCCCTCGGTCAAAGCCATGGACCGCGCCTGGGTTTACCGGCTCTACGAGGGCCAGGCCAGGGCCCGCTTTGCCCCGGACTTTAGCGCCGGGGATTTTGAGGCCATGGAGGCCCTGTGGCCCTTCTTCACCGCCGCGTACCGGCGCTATGTGCCCCTGTGGCGGCGGGTCCTCGCGTGTCTTACCTTTGGTCTTATTCCCGGGAGGCGGCCGCTATGAGCGTAAAAAAACTGCCGGCCCTGATTCTCCTTATGCTGGGAGCCCTGCTCCCCGCCCAGGAGGGGCCCGACGCCCTGATGGAAGAGGCCCTGGCCGCGGAACGGGCGGAGTACTGGGAGCGGGCCATCGAACTCTACGATTCGGGGACGGAACAGTACCCCGGTGATATCCGTTTCCCCTGGGCCCTGGGGAACCTGTACCAGAGCCGGAGCCTGTACAGCCTTGCCTGGGATGAGTACCGCCGGGCGGAAAAGATCGATCCCCGGACGCCGGAACTCCTCTACAGCATGGCCCGGACCGCCGGCCACCTTAACCTGGATACCCTGGCGGTGGATTACCTGGAGCGGACCCTGGCCCTTGACAGCGAACACCGGGACGCCATCGGGCAGCTTGGCTGGATGTACTACAAGGTCCACCGCCAGGCCGACGGGGAACGGCTCCTCCGCTCCGCCATGGAAAAGTTCCCCGACGACCCGGACTACGCCATGACCCTGGGGACCCTGAACTCCGACATGTTCCGCTATGACGAGGGAAAACGCTGGTATCTCAGGGCCATCGCGGGGGGAGAACTGCGGCAGGACATCCATTTTTCCTCGGTGGCCCACTACAACCTTTCGATTCTGGAAAGCCGCTTCTACCGCTTTGATTTGGCCTTTGAGCAGACCAACGCATCCCTGGCCCAGCTCAACCGCTCCTCGGGCCGCCTTGCCAGGGGGGAACTCTACCTGCGGCAGCTCGATTTCCGGTCCGCCCTTTCCGACTACGAGGCGGCCTACGAGATGGACACCTCCCCCCTCTCCCGGCTCAACCTGGCCCTGGTGTACCAGATCGCCGGCCGCCTGGAAGAGGCCAGGATCTATGCGGAGGACTGCCTTAAATCGGGGGACCTTTCCTGGATGATGAACTACGGCATTGATCCGGTACGCTACCGCCGGGACATCCACGAAATTCTCTACAAAACCTACGATGGGCTTACCAAGACCGAGGGGGCCCGGCCCTACCCCGCGCCGGGGGAATGGATACAAAGCAGGGCCAGGGAGTTTTCCTACTGGTTTAAGGCCGAAGTCCACCGCCACCTGTTCCGCAAGTACAGCCGCCTTTCGGCCGCCTCCTACGAGGAGCCCCACCTGGACGCGCTGATTCAGTATTACCGGGCCTTTGAGGCTTACCCCCGCCGGGCCCTGAGTTACCTGCGGGAGGCCCGGAACTTTGAAGTCCCCCTGATCCCCGAGTCCGAGCCGGAGTATAACTACGAGGAGGGGCAGCTTTTGAAGCGGACGGACCTGCTGGAAAAAGCCCTGTGGGACTTTGATTCCCTTTGGGAGCGGGACATGATCGCCGACACCTTTGCCAGGCTTGCTGAAAGCAATGCCGGGCTTGCTGAAGGCAATGCCGGCGGTTCGCCTGCCCGGCGCTTCGCGGAGGAACTCTACCTCCTCAACCCCGGCGCGGTCAGGCAGCAGGGCATCGCCCTGCCGGTGGAACTGCGCTTTAGCGTTCCGCCGGGCCCCGGCGGGACGGAACCGCCCTTCAAGCGGTTAACACGGATGCTCGGGAAGGCGGGGCTGCGGGAAACCGGTACGGCCCGCCTGAGCCTGTCCCTGAACTTTGAGGAACTGGCTGACCGGCCCGGCTGGGCGGTCTACTGCGAACTCTCCGGCCAGGGCCGATCCCTGGCGGGCAGGGACATCCTTTTGCCTTCGGCCTCCCGGCGGGATACCGCGGCCTTTGCCAGGGAACTGGCGGACACGGTGTTCGCGTGGCGCTAATGCCGTTGCGCTAGCAGCGTCAAAATCCCCTGGCGGATAGATCCCTGGCGATGCTTACATACAATTCGGGGATATGTACTCCCTTGTAGTTTATGCGGTAGCTGTCAACGATTCCCGCATGGGATATGCCAAAGGCGCCGCCGGTGGTTATGACTCCCTTGAAATCACCCCACTGCGCCGAATCAACCGGGCATAGGCCGTCGTTATCGCCGTCGGTTATTTTTATCAGGGGATTCAGGAACATGAGGGTGGGATCGCTGAAAAAGAATTTCATTTTAGCCGCATAGCTTTGGTAGTATACCGTATCCATGTCGGGATTAATTTTATTAAATTCCAGGCAGCGGCGTTCGGAAAGCTGCCGGCTGCTGGTAAAAAAATCGGGGTCCTTATCGCCCAGCATTTTGAACCAGATGTCCACAAAAAATGAAGTAAATTTGTAAAGCCCGTCCGGGGTATCCACGGTCATGTCCATGGCCTTGACCCCGTGATGGGGAGTTGAAATAGTGGTTAACGAGGCAACCGCGCCGTCCATACCCAGCGAGCTTATCAGGTACCGCGCCTCAAGGCCGCCCCTTGAGTGGGCAATAATGTTTACCTTTTCTACCCCTTCCCTGACGAGTACGCCCAGTACGGCAAGCTTGATTTTTTCCGCATTCCCCTCGATGGAGCCCCAGGCATCGGTGCCGCCGTAGTATACCGCAACGCCCTTCCGGGCAAGGTACTTAGGGATGCGGCCCCAGTAATTGATAAAGCCCAGGGTCTTGTCCCTAAACCCGGCGCCGTGAACAAGCAAAACAGGGTATTTTAAGGCGATTGGTTCATCCGTATCTTTTCCGGGGTTCATAGCTGTCTCCTGCACGTTATTTCCGCCCGCTTCAAATTCCGGTATCCCCAGGACCGTTTTACACGATACACAGGTAAGCATAAAGCCCAGGGAGACACGGCAGAGACGGCGTAAAAATTTTTGCACGGAGACCTCCGGTATACGCTAAAACCCCTACTTTACCTTGTCCACTATCTCCCGGATAACATCGCCGGCCTTGTCGTTTTCCACCTGGCAGGTGCCGACCTGGCGGTGGCCGCCGCCGCCGTAGTGGTACAGGAGGCTCCCCACGTCCACCGTGGCGCTGCGGTTGATGACGCTGTAACCCACGGTGATGGCGGTGTTGGTCTTCTCCCGGCCTTCCACTATCCAGATAGAGATGTTCTGCTGGGGGTAGAGGGTATAGATGAGGAAGCGGTTGCCCGCGTAGATGGGGTCCACCCCCCGCAGGTCCAGGATCAGGGCGTTTCCTTCGATCCTGGCGTAACGCGTGATCATTTCCCTGAACAGGGCGTCCTGTTCAAAGTACAGGTCCAGCCGTTCCTTTACATCGCTCATCTCAAGAATCTCGTCGATGGTTTTTTCCGAACAAGCCAGGGCCAGTTTTTTCATCAGATCGTAGTTGCTAATGGTGAAATTCCTGAAACGCCCAAGGCCGGTCCGGGGGTCCATGATGAAGCCCAGGAGCACCCAGCCCTTGGGATCCAGGATTTCGTCCTTGGTCAGGTTCCCGGAGTCCACCTTGTCCACGTATTCCACCATCCGGGAAAAACGGCCCAGCTTTTCATCCCCGCCGTAGTAGTCGTAGACCACCCTGGCGCAGCTTGGGGCCAGCCGGGAAACCCCTTCAAAGTAGGTCTTGGCCCCCAGCCGTTCGGTTTCGCTGGAATGGTGGTCAAACCACAGCCTGCAGCCCTTTACGTAGGGGATATTGGCCAAAATATCGTCCCCCGTGGCGGTTACCAGGCCGTCCTGGATATCCTTGGGATGCACAAACTTCCATTCGTCAATAACTCCCAGGTAAAGGAGCAGGGCCCCGCAGGCCAGTCCGTCAAAATCCGATCTCGTCAGCAATCTCATCTTACACCCCTTACTCCTGAATGGTTACTTTGACATATTATATTATACTGTATCTATGATTGTCTTCAATTCTAATCGAAAAAAGCTGACCCTTCTCGCGGTTGGAGCCCTGATTCTGTCGGCGGCTCTCTTTTCCTGTACTACGGCGCCCGGCAAGGGGCCGGGAATCGAAGCCTACGGAGGGCTGGGGGCGGGAGGGGACCCTATTCCCTTCATGGAACAGGTCCGTACCGGCGTCCTTCCGGGGGGGCTTAGGTACTTTATCCTGGAGAATTCCCGGCCGGAAAACCGCGCCTACCTTACCCTGGCGGTAGACGCCGGGTCGGTGCTGGAGGAGGAGCACGAGCGGGGCCTGGCCCACTTTGTGGAGCACATGGCCTTTAACGGTACCGCCCGGTTCCCCGAATCCGAACTCGTAGACTACCTGCGATCCCTGGGGATGCGCTTTGGGCCGGAGGTAAACGCGTATACCAGCTACAACCGCACGGTCTTCGGCATTGAGGTGCCGGTGGAATCTACGGGGGACGGGCTTAAAAAGGTCCCCGCCAAGGCCCTGGAGGTGCTGGACGACTGGACCAGGGCCATCACCTTTGATCCCAAGGATGTGGACGACGAGCGTCTGGTCATCATGGAGGAGTACCGGTCCAGCCTGGGGGCCGTAAGCAGGATACGGCAGCAGATGATGCCGGCCCTCTTTGAAGGCTCCCCCTATGCGGTCCGCGATCCCATCGGCCTGCCGGAGATCATCCAAAACGCCCCGGCCCAACGGCTGGAAGACTTTTACCGCCGCTGGTACCGGCCGGATAACATGGCCCTTATCGTGGTGGGAGACTTTGACGGCGCTGCGCTGGAAGCGGAACTTGCCTCCTACTTTGCGGGTCCGCCGGCCGCCGGGGCGCTGGAACGGCCCCGCTACGAACTCACGGCCCCCAAGAAGGGGAATTTCAGGACCTTCACCATAACGGACCCGGAACTTACCTTTAGCCAGGCGGCCCTCTACTTTAAGCGTTCCCCCCAGGCCCGCCGGCCGACCCTGGAAGGCTACCGGGGGGACCTAATGGACAACCTGATCCAGCGGATGCTGTCCCTGCGCTTTGACGAGAGATCCCAACAGCCCGAGGCCCCCTACATCGGCGCCATGGGGGGGACTATGCGTTACGGCAGTTCCTCCCGCTACTACCTGCTGCTGGCGGAGTCGAAGACCGGCGAGATCGAGGAAAGCCTGGGGGAACTGCTGCGGGAAAAGGAATCCCTGCGCCGTTTCGGCTTTACCCGGGGGGAGATCGATATGGCCAAGGCCGCCCTCCTCTCCGATCTGGAGCAGATGGTGTCCGAAAAGGACCGCCAGCAGTCGGGACGCTACGTTTCCGGCCTTACGGAATACTTCCTTGAGGGGGAAAGCCTGCCGGACATAACCTGGGAGTACGGGGCGGCCAGGGAACTCTTGCCCCTCATCGGCGTGGAGGATATTGCCCGGCAGGTACGGGAGTATTTTGAAAGCGGCGACCTGACGGTTCTTATCATCGCCCCGGAATCCGAAAAGGAAAAACTGCCCGGCGAAGCGCGGATCAGGGACATGGTGAGGGAAAGCGCCCGCCTGAAGCTGCAGCCCCCGGCGGAAACCGCATCCGGCGGCGCCCTGGTCCCCCAGAGGCCGAAAGCCGGATCGATCCGCTCCGAAACCCTGGACAGTGAAACCGGGGCCCGTATCTGGGAACTGGAGAACGGCGCCTCCGTGATTCTTAAGGAAACCCGGAACCGGAACAACGAGATCGTCCTTTACGCCATGGCCAGGGGGGGTACGGCAAGCGCGGTCCCGGAAGAATATGTCTCCGTCTCCCTGGCCGCGGAAATGGCGGAGGCCTCCGGCCTTGGCCCCTGGTCCCGGCCCCAACTGGTAAAGCTCCTGACCGGTAAGCAGGTAAGCCTCTCCTTCTGGACGGGGAGCTACTACCGGGGTTTCCAGGGTTCCTCCAGTTCCGGCGACCTGGCAAGCCTTATGGAGATGCTCTACCTCTCCTTTACCGGACCCCGGCTCAGCGAGGACGCCGTCCGCACGGTGCTGGACTCCTACCGGACCAGCCTGGTCCAGCGGGGGGAGGACCCGGACACGGTCTTTGCCGATGCGGTACTCCGCATGACCTCCGGGGGGCACCCCTATTTTGAGCCCCTTACCGTGGAGAACCTGGCCGACTTTGATTCGGAGGAGGCCGTATCTTTCCTTAAGCGCGGCCTTAACCCTGCGGACTATACCTTTATTTTTACCGGAAACCTTGACATCGAGCAGATGCGGGGCCTGGTGGAGACCTGGCTTGCCGCTATCCCCCCTTCGGAATCCTGGAACACCTGGACGGACCTCCGGCTGCGCAGGCCCGGCAAGACCGATGAAAGGGTCTACAAGGGCAAGGAGGAACAGAGCATAGTCTACCTGGGCTGGTACGCTCCCCTGCCCTTCACGGAGGAACAGAGTGTAAAAGCCTCGGTTCTCAGCGAGTACCTGGACATACTCCTTACCAGGGATATTCGGGAAAAGCTGGGGGGAGTCTATTCGATCAGCGTATACGTTTCCCTTTCCCCGATTCCAGCCGGAGAACTGGTGATGCAGATTTACTTTGCCTGCGATCCCAGGCGGAGCGAGGAGCTTTCCGCCGCGGTGGAGGACCTGTTACGGCGGACCGCCGAAGGCCCCCTGGACGGGGATACCCTTACCAAATCCCTGGAGGCCGTGAAAAAGGACTGGGAGGCTTCGGTGCAGAGCAACCTCTACATCGCCCAAAGCTACGCTAATTCGGCAGTGCTGCTGGATACCCCCCTCTCCCGGCTGGATAAGCGGCCGGAACTCTACCGGGGGGTCGTCCCCGCGGACATACAGGAACTCTGCCGCATGCTCCTGCCCCGGGGTCCGGCCAAGCTGGTCCTCTACCCCGAGGGCTGGAAGTAGGATACGCCCAGGGCAGCCAGCGTTTACTCCGCAGGGGCGTGATACACCTAATAGTGCCACCGGAGCTGCCCTGGGGCTTAATGGGGAAGCGGTTTATTTGGGGGGAATATTTTTACTTAAATGCTTCTAAAACAGGTCTGCCAATCCATATATCAGGGCGATGAATATTAAGTATATATGCTATTGTCGCTGCCGTATCATATGTATTTACTTCGGCTGTAATAACATGGCCCTGTTTTATTCCTTTTCCAAAAATAATAAATGGTATCTCTCTTTCAGAGGGTGTATCACCGCCATGATCCCTGCCCATACTTTTATTTACTCCTCCATGATCAGCAGATAATATAAATATTGTATCATCATACAACCCAGCGTTCTTTGTTGCCTGTACAATTCTTTCTATTTGTTTATCTAATATTTCCAATTTATCATAATAATCTTCTGTACCATGGCCGATTGCATGTCCTACGGCATCGGGTTCCTGGAATATTATACACGTTAAATCCGGTCTAAGATTTTTCAAAAAATATGTTATATCTTCTAGAACAGGCCGAGAATCTTTTGAAAAATCAGGTATATGCATCATTCTATTTATTGTCTCCGGGGGTACCAAATATTCCATTCTTCCAGATTTTTCATAAAAATAACCTATTATAGAATCAGGTTTTTGCTTTTTCATAACTGAAAAAAAACTGGGAAAGAAACCATATTCATCGGTTATTATTGGATTTCTGTTATTTCCGGGATTTTCAGTTATACCATGCATATCTGGGGTAACTCCAGTAAACATGGATTCCCAATTTGGCGCAGTTATAGAAGGCATTACACAAAGATTTCTTAATGTATATGCCCCATTTGACATTAATGTTCTTACAAAAGGCATATTATTCAAATGATTTTCATTTTGCAGGCTGTATGAGCCCCACCCATCTAAACCTATCAATATAACATGAGTGTCTGGATCGGGATTTTCATTTCCTGTTCCTGTATCACAAGAAAAAAAACAGAAAAATAATAATATAACACTAAATATTACATATTCTTTGATTTTTATAGCTTCTTCCCCTCAATATTGATAACTTTCATCATAAAATATTATGTCAATTTTTCAATGTCATTTTAAGAAATTTTAAAAAATAGTACATAACATGAAAACTATACAACATTTTTTGTGCCCTGAATAAGGAAATCGCAGGCTTCCAGGGGCGCAAAATTGCTTATAATCGGCTATCCCCCGCCAAACAGTTTTTACACCTGGCGGGTGTCCCTGGGTGCCTGTCCAGGGCTGCCGAGATTGCCTATATGCTCCATGTTACAAAGCATCACGCACGGAAACGCGGCGAGCTTCTTATTTTTGATATTAATTTCTTAACCAATATTTCTCATAAACCATTAATAGCGGTATCAAGCCAAGCCATATGATTAACAAAAAATTGCCTATCACATCCCACTTCTGCGTCAAAACTACCCAATGGAATCCCTTCAACACTAACACGGGTATTTAATATATCCCATCTTCTAAAATTCAATTTCTGCGATTGCGTAAGCTTTACTTTTGTGTTATCGATGTACTGAAGCGCCGCCTGATTGATTGGTGACCTATATGTTGACCACAATTCTTTTAACTTATTCACAAATGCGGTATCAGTCAGCAATTTCTCATAATACCACCCGTTACATACCCAATAATTAGCGGGGCGTGGACGCGGTCCGTCATACCAGCCAATACCATTTGACCATTCAAAATCCCAAGGCGGTCCCATAAATACTTTTGATGACGGGGTAAAATCTGATTTTGTCAAATATGGGTTGGTATCCATGTTTGCTATTATGTTCTGCAATAAAAACCAGCCGGCAAAACTATCAATATCAATATATTTTTGGTATCCATCGTCAGGATCATTAAACCCATCAGAATAAAGTACCGTCTCAAATCCATTGAGGTAATTTTTAATGTAATCCCATTGGTCATTGGTCAGATCGTCAGTGTCAGGATTCTTAAACGAATAACCAAATCCTTCATTTGTTACAAAATATTTTGGTTCCTGCAAATAATAACCATCGCGCTCGACAATAAAACCATCGCTTGGAATATTTACACGCTTCGTATCCTGCTTAATACCCTCAACAAGTTGATAATTTCCCTGATATTCGCCGTTAAGCACTAATTCAACAAATTCTGCATCCGGAGTCCATGCAAAATTGAGAATTTTGCTCATCTCGAACGCGAGTCCTGTCCGCATGAGTGACTTATCGCAATAATTTGCCAATAATACCCAATCCTTGTCATTCCCCATACTAAAGAAATTCGCCTTACTGTCCAATTTAATTTTATAAGGCTTTTTAGGATAAGTCCATGTCGCATTGCCCCGTCCGCGTATACGCATTGTGTTTTCATGGACAATGTTGTTATGGTCTTTTATAATCATATTGGCCGTTATATACGTTTCTTTTGAGTTTATGTGTTGCCGATTTTGAGTCTCAATATATACGACCGGCAATCCGGTATCTACCAACGTATTTTCCACAACAACATCAAAAGTGGCTGTTTTATCGCTAAGAGAAACGGCAATCGACCTTGTTCCGGCTGTAAATGTATCACCTTGAATGGTGTATGCCGCTGTCGGTTCTTCACTTCCATCCGTATAAATCACAGTTACGGATAACCCGCTAAGATCAAAAGCCTCTCCCATAAGGTAGTTAACTTTCAACGGGGGGGTTTCAATTATAATCTTTTCAATTGCTTTTCCTTGCGTTTTCAGTCCTGTATCGCAACCAACAACCGCCATTCCTAATGCCAGCGTTACGCCGAGTATAGCCAATAATAAACCGTTCTTTTTCATTTTTTCCCTCCGGAGTAAATTATTTGCGGTGTTATGAGGTCTTGAGTAAACAAAAAGAAATTAAAGAGGTTTAAGGACAGTAAAATAAAACTGATACTACTTAACGAATGTCGCGGGGGGGGGGGGTATTTTAGAAAATGCAAACATGATGAGTGTTATCCTCCCCTTAGGCCAGGAGCTAAATACCGGGACGGGCCCGATTGACGGGTACTATGTTAACAGGAAATGTGAGGGATTGCAAGTGTTTTGGGGTGATGAAACAAAAATCCGGAAAACGATTGCGGGGACGTCGCGGAGGGGGGTGCCGTCCCCCCTTACCTTGGTTCTACTTCGACATTTACCCGGAGGCCGGCGGAACGGCCCCGGGAGTCTACCACCGTCAGGTCCCAAAGGCCCGGCTCGCCCTGCCAGAGGAAACGCTCGTAGGGTTTGGCCCGGCCCAGGAAAAGGGTGTTGGCGAACCAGAAGAGTTCCCCGCCGTCCTGATCCGCGCCGGCCAGGAGGACGATGCGGTTGCGCCGGTCGTCCCGGGGCCGGAGGATGTAGTCGGTATTGCCGAGGGGGGAGATAATAGAGGGGGGGAAGCCCTGGGCTGACGATCCCAGGGTCCGGGACGGGGCCGCGGGGGGATAGGGGGGCGGCAGAAAGCGGGGGAGTCCGGCCTGGGCAAAGATTTCCAATACATCGGTGGGCCAGAACTCCCGTACCTCGCTCCTGATATGGGGTCCCCTTGTTTCGTCGGTGCGGTAGCCGCTGCGGGTGTCGATGTAGACCCGCCGGTGGATACGGCAGCGGCGGATGGGACTGACGCCGGGAATGAACCAGGTGTCTACCAGATGGGGGCAGTCGCCGCCGGGCAGATCGCCGGAAACCGCACAGACGGAAACCGGGGAGACTCCCTCCGGCATGGGGCGGGGGGCCAGGAATGATCCCGGGGGGATCCGGGCGGTAATGGCGTCGATGATGCTGAACTGCAGGGGCGTTGCGGTAAGCCGTCCGATAAGGGCGGGATTCCCCTGGCCGGAGAAATTACCCAGCCATACGGCCAGGACGTAGCGGTCAAAGACCGCGATGGACCATGCGTCCTTAAAGCCGATGGAGGTGCCGGTCTTGTAGGCCACGGGGATCCGCCGGCCCGCGGCGTAGGGGGTGTCACCGGGGGCGGGGTTCCGTTCCAGCATGGCCAGGGTGACTGCCGCGGCCTGGGGGCTGAGGATCCGTTTGGGGGGCGCCTCGTCCTGGGGTTCACCGGGAAAGAAGCGGGGGGAACGGAGGAGGCCGCCGTTGGGCAGGGAGGCGTAGAGGCCGGCCAGTTCCAGCATGCTGAGGTCCGCGGCGCCCAGAACCGCCGAAAGGCCGTAATGCTCCTTTTCCTTGAGTCCCGTGATCCCGGCGTTCTTCAAAAAATCGTGGAGATCGGGGTTGCGGATGTTGGCGGCGAGCTGGACCGCGGGAACGTTGCGGCTGTCCACCAGGGCAAACCAGGCCTTGACCGGCCCCTTAAAAACCCCCTGGTAGTTGTCCGGGGTGTATTCGCTGAAGCTCCGGGGGGTATCTTTCAGCATGGTTTCGGGGTGGATGAGCCCCTGCTCCATGGCCAGGGCGTAGACAAAGGGCTTGAGGGTGGAGCCGGGTGAGCGCTTGCTGGCAAAGCCGTTTACCTGGCCCTGAATCGAATCGTCCCCATAGTCCGCGGAGCCCAGGGCGGCCAGAATTTCCATGCTGGTCCAGTCCAGGAGCAGGACGCTTCCGTTGTTGATCCCCCAGCTTCTGTTCCGCCGCAGGTAGGACTCCATCTCCCGCTCCACCAGGTCCTGAAGGCTCCGGTTGACGGTAAGGGCGAGCCGTCCGTCCGTCCTGCCCGCCGGGGGGGCTTCCCGCGGTCTGAGGTACTCGGCAAGGTGGATGGCCCGCCGGGGAAAGCGGTTCACCAGGTAGGGGGGCAGTTCCATCTCCGTCCTGAGGGAAGAATCTCCGGGGTGGGAGGCCAGCCAGGACTCGTAGAGCTTGGACCGGGCCTCCATGAGTTCCGGGGGCAGGCCCCGGAGGGGGGCCCGGCGGCCCGGATTTTGGGGGATCACCGCCAGGGTGAGCAGTTCCCCGCCGGTGAGTTCCCGGAGGTCCTTGTTGAAGTAGTACCAGGCGGCCGCGCCGTAACCTTCGATATTGCCCCCCAGGGGGGCCAGGTTCAGGTAGGCTTCCAGAATCTCCTGCTTGGACAGGCAAATTTCCAGGAACAGGGCGCAGAGGCTTTGGAGCAGTTTCCCCCGCAGGTTCCGGGTGTAAAGGCCGTAGCGGAGCCGGGCAAGCTGCATGGTGATGGTGGAGGCCCCCATGCGGCGGCTTTTCTTAACGTAGGTCTCCCAGCCCGCCCGGAGCATGGCCGCGGGGTTGATGCCCCCGTGGCCGTAAAAGTAACGGTCCTCCTGGAGCAGCACGGCCTCCACCAGGGCGGGGGGAACATCCGCCAGGGGGGTACGGAGGCGGTACTTGTCGTCTTCGGTAAGAAAGATGTTGAGGAGCCACCCCTCCCGGTCGGTATAGGCGCGGGAGAAGGATACGGCCTCCAGGGGGTCCAGAAAAACCGCCTGGTAAGCCAGAAACAGGGCCAGGATCAGAACCGGGATGAGGATTAGGAGAGTCCGCAACCGGGGGAAGGCCATGCCCTATTTGCCTATCCTCAGATTTTCCTGGGGCCGCTGGGCCCAGAGGGTCTTGTCGTACATGGCCTCCGCAAAGAGGGGGGGCACGGTGAAAAGGCCGGCGCCGACGGCCCTGGCCCGGTAGCTAAAGGTGGCCGCCTGGGGGCTCAGGCTGCCGTAAAGGACCAGCCGGTCCTCCCGGATGTCCGCATAATCGGGCCGCCACCCGCTCCCCTCCGCGGCGTCTCTGACGGACTGGATGTCCGCCTCCAGGCCCGCGGGGAACAGGTCCACCAGGGCCACATCGGCGATCCGCTGGCTGTTCAGGCTGCGGAAGGTAAGCCTCACCGTTACTTCGTCCCCGGCCTTGAGGGATTCCGGGGTCTTGCCCTGGGAATCCAGGAATTCCCGGTACACCTCGATGCCGTTTTTCTGCTCCTGGGCGGGGAGTTCCAGGTCGAAACCGGCGCTGGTCATCTGGTAGAAAAGGTTAAGGCTGCTCCGGCTTTCCAGCCGGATCTTTTCGGCCTCGGCGCTATAGGCGGCGGTAAAGAGGGGTTCCCCGGTAAAACCGAGTTCCCGGCTCCGGTTTTCCCTGAGGATTTCCAGGGCCGTAAAGGCCGTCTCCCCAGCCCCGCCCGGCGCCAGGGTCTTGAGGTACGCGTCCAGCCCCATGAGGGCGAAGTTGGCGGAAATGGTGGTGTAGCCCTGGTGTTCCAACTGCTCCGCCATGGAAAGCAGGAGCCCCTCCGACAGGTCCCGCAGGCGCTGGGGGAAGTGCCGGGACAGGATGTTCAGGTAAAGGCCGTAGTAGAGGAGGGAATCGACATAGCGCAGGGAATCGTCCTTCCGCAGGGTCCGGTTGATCCGGCCCAGGATGGAAGAGGCGTCCGCGCTTTTCTGCAGCAGCGCATAGGTCCCCGCCAGGTAGAGGCCCGGCAGATCCGTTTCCGGCTCCCGGCCGTAACGATTCATGTCCCGCTTGAGGGATTCCAGCAGGGGGGTGGTGACGATCTCGTTGAGGGTGAGTACATAGACGGCGTAGGCCCGGTTGGAAAAGCCGTAAAGGCCGCCGGAAGCCTCGCCGGAGGAAGCCAGGCTCCGCAGCGCGGCGGTAAGCTGGTCCATGAGGCCCTGGGACACATAGTACCCGGCGTTCCGGGCCTCGGTAAGGAAATGGCACGCGTACACGGTGATCAGGGGGTCAGATTCGGAATGGCTGGTGTACATACCCACCTCGCCGTTCTCCTTCAGCCTGGCCTGGATAATTTCGATGATCCGGTAGATTCCCTCCTCCGCCTCTTGGGGACTGTAGCCGAGATCGGAGAAAAGCCGGGGGTAGAGGAAGGGGAAGGCGGCGCTCACCAACTGCTCGGTGCAGCCGTAGGGGTAGTTGTTAAGGTAGAAGGAAAGCCCCTTGGCCAGACCTGTGGGAAGATAGGAGAGGGCCAGTTCCCTGGTGTGGAATTCCTCGTAAAGCCGGCGGTCCGCGGCAAGTTCAACGCTGCGGCCCCTGAGGGCCCCGGATTGCAGGGACACCCGGTAGGGGACCGCGGGGCGCACGCTCAGGTAGGCCGCCAGGGAGGAGCTTTCCCCGCCGTTGGATGCGGTAAAGCGGATCTCCGCGGCGCCCAGGGGGCCGGCGGCCTTGACGGGGATGCTCAGGGTCCGGTCCTTGCCTTCGGGGATCTCCAGGTCAAATTCCCTGGGGCCGCTAATGGAAAGATGGGCCGAGGGGCTCATGACCAGGCGCAGCCGGTCCCCTTCCCCCCGCTGCATGTTGGTAACCGTGAGGGAGACTTCGAACTCATCCCCCGGCGCGACGCTGAGGGGCCCGTTGGGAGAAAGGATGAAGGTGTTCTGCAAAAAGGAACGGTCCTCGGCGGCGCCCACGGAATCCGGGGAAACCGCCACCGCCATGACCCGCAGGGTCCCGTTGAAGTAATCCGGCACCAGGTAGCGGAGTTCCCGTTCCTCGGTCCCGGCCTCCACGATCCCCGACCAGTAGACCACCGGCTGGTTCTGTTTCCGCTTAAAGGGGTTCAGATTCCGGGCCAGCTCGTCGTAGCCGCTGCCTCCCCCCATGGCGGCCATGGATACGGCATAGGAGGGCAGGGCCAGGTCCAGAATCTGGGCGGTCCTTACCGACAGGGCCCGCTTGCGGAAGAAGAAGCCCAGGGGGTCCGGAGTGCTATAACCCGCCAACTGGAGGATCCCCTCATCCACCGCATACACCACGATCTTTCCCGGCTTGGAGGCCGAATACTTGATGATGAAATCCTCCCCCGGCTTTGCCTCGCCGGGAATATCCAGGTTGATTCGATTAACCCGGTTTTCCCTGCTGATGGAGAAGGGGGCAGCGCCGTAGCTGAGGGGGGGCATGAAGATCTCCGGGGAGGACTGGGAGCGGATAAAGTGGACGTTCACGTAGCCGTTCCCCTCCAGGTCCTGGGGTACGGTGATGGAACTCATGACGGTCTCCTCCCCCCCGTCCGAACGGAACCACCGGTGGGCGTAAACCTTGTCCTGCTCCACGGTGATAAGCCCCGCCCCCTGGTAGGGGGCCTTGATCATGATCTTGATCTCCTCGCCGGGGACAAAATCGTTCTTGTCCAGGCTTATCTCCAGTTCCGCGCTGCGGTTAAGGCTCCGTTCCAGGTTGGCGCTTCCGGCCACGGAAAAGTTCACGGAGTTAAATTCGATTGCCTCCCCGGAGGCCCCCGCGGGGGCGCTCAGGACAAGGCGGAATTCCCCCGGCGCGGCGGTGGGGATTTCGTAGTCCATTCCCCCGGCGGGGATGGAAATTTTCCTGGTCCACAGGGGGTATTCCTTTTTGACCGACTGGTACTTGTAGAGGCCGTTGCTCTGCCTGACCAGGGTGTTGACGTAGCGAATCTCCTGAAGGCTAACGTTCAGGTCCTCCACGGCGGCGGGCCGGACCTGGCTGTCGATGGCGATGAACGATAGTTTCCGCACCGAGTCCCGCTGGATATAGCCGAGGTTCCCGTCCGCCTTGTAGCCCAGCAGGTAGGGCAGGGGACTTACATAGACCTGGGCTTCGGTAGATACGCCGCGGCCGCTCCCCTTCTCTAGGGCTTCGGCGTAAAAGGAAAGGCTGTAGGCGGCCCTTTCGAATTTGGCGGTATCCAGGTTAAAGGAAACCCGGCCCTCGCTGTCGCTCACCAGGGTCCCCAGGGGCTCCTGGTAGCTTTTCTGGGTCTGGTAAGGGTCCTGAAACCGGTAGTCCCGGTAGGAGCGGAAGTATTGGCGCCCCGGCGTCAGGTTGAGCTGGGCCCTGACCTCATTCCCCGCCGCAGGGGTCCCGAAGAGGTTCCGCACCGTTACCAGGGCCTTGAGTTCCCCCGGCGCTATCCAGCCCTCCCTGGGAAGGGGTTCAAAGACCGTGCTTACGGAGAGGGTGTCGGGGAGGAATTCCTCCACCTTTACGGTCTGGGAACCCAGGAAGCTTTTCTGCTCCCGGCCGTTCTCCTGGGGGCGGATCACGTAGACCGAGGCGGTGTAGGTTCCCGTGGGGGACCAATCCTGGGTACGGAAGCTTAACTCCTCCACCCCTTCGGCGGAAAGGTTCAGGCGGCGGTTGTAGATCTCCTGGCCCCTGGGATCGCTGACCGTACATTCCAGGGGGGTTCCCTCAAGCGATCCCCCCCAATCGCCGCTCTTAACCGCCATGGCGATATGCACCTGGTCCCCGGGCCGGTAGAGTCCCCGGTCGCTAAAGAGGAAGGCCCGCAGATTCCTGGGATTCTCCGCCCCCTGCAGGCCCCCCACGTCAAAGGAACTGTAGTCCAGAGTCCGCCCCGCGGCGCGGTAGGGCATGAAGGACAGATCCTCCCCCAGGCGGACGGTGTAGACCGTGGGGGCCTGTTCGTTCCGGTACGCGGCGAGATCGGGAAACCGGACATGGCCGTCCGGCCCGGTAAGGGCCTCGACGATGGGGTTCCCGTTAAGCCCCAGGACCTGGACCGAGGCCCCCGCCACCGGGTCCCCGGTGGCAATGGACTGGACAAAAATATCCCGGCTCCCGCCGGCATTGGTCTTAACGAAAAATCCCAGATCGCTGACCATGATGAAACGCCGGCTGGATACGCCGCCGCCCTGGACGGTAAATATGAAAAGGCCGTGCCGGAGATTCTTTTCCTCGACCAGGTCCAGGTAGCGGGAAAAATCAAAGGAAAAGTAGCTTATGTCCCGCTCGTCCTCCAGGATCAGATTCTCGCCGGACTGGTAAACTTCGGAGACATTAAACTGGCTAAAGGCGGAATTGCTAAAATTGAAATTCTTCAGGTCCCCCTGGCTTTGGGAAACCAGGTGGTTAAGGTCGTCGGGCCGGACCCGGCTGATAAGATAGGTCACTTCGCCGATGCCCCGGCTAAAGAGGGCAAGCCGCTTATCCCCGGAAAGGGGAAGGATGGAGCCCTCCGACAGAATCGCCAGTTCCTTGGGGTAGGACTTAATCTGGTCTACCGATTCGTAGGCTTCGTTCAGATAGTAATCGCCGTAAAATTTTGCCTTGTTGTCCAGCCTGAGGTAGAGGTAGCGCCCCGGCGTGCCGGTGAATTTATAGCTGTTGATCGCATTATACCTGTTCTCGCCGGGGATGGGTTCCAGCTTCAGCTCCCTGGCCTGGGCCAGAACCTGGGGGACCATATCCTGAACGGTCCAGCGGTGGTTCTCCTGGGCCTTGAGCCCCGGCAGTTCCGGCCGGTCAGGGGGAAGCTCCCAAACCCGGATGTTCCTGGTAAGCTCCTCCTCCTCAATGGTCCCCCTGGTGTTTATCACCAGGACCTGATCGAATTTCTGATCGTCGTTTTTTACCAGTTCCTGGCTGAAGCCCTGGACCCGCGCATAGCCGGTCATCCCCGGAATAGTCACGGAAAGGTTTGCCGGCCTTTCGGTCCTTCCGTCCCCCAGCGCGTCCCTAACCCCCCGCTTGATGCTAATCGCCATGGCGACCTCCGAGGCGGGGGTGCCCAGGGGCTCGGAAACAATGTACGCTTCGGTCCGGTCCTGGTTATAGCTCACCGTAAAACCGTAGAGCCGCTTTTGGAGACGCCCGGAGTCCGCGCTGATCTGGGGCTCGATAGTAATACTGCTTTCCAGGGAAGGGCCGTCCATGGGGTAATTGGTCCTGACCGCGGCGGTAACCCGCTTGATCGCGGCGTCTTCCGGATCAATGTAGAATTCCCCCTGGTTTAAGGCCAGGGCAAAGGCCTCGGTGGTAAAGGTATAGCTCTTATAATTGGGCCGCAGGTGGGGGGCAAGGAGTCCTTCCCCGAAGGTAACGGTGTACTTCTTCCCCATTCCCCAGGGCGTTGCGGGAACAAACTCCAGGGTATCATCGCTTTTCCAGGACCAGGTCCCCTCCGTGGAGGGGTTGATGGCTGCGGGGAAAGCGGCGGAGCTGAACTCCTTTCCTATGGCCTCCAGGGGGGCCGCGGAACCCCAAAAAACAAAGCGCAGAAACCCGAACTCCCGGCTGGCGGGGGTTTCCGCATCGAAACTTACCTGGATGGGCCGGGGCCTGCGGGACCGGATAAAATTCCAGGTAAAAAGGCCCCCGGCCCCCACCAGGACTACCGCGGCGATAAGGAAGCAGAGGGCCCGGCGGGCCTTGTAAAAGGCGCCCAGGGAGGCCCCCAGTTTTTTTAATAAGACGATGCATCCGCCCCTAAAGAAAAAGCGGAACAGGGCCGGTATAAATTCCGGGGGCGTATAGGATCCCAGAAAGAATTTAAACCAATTCCTGCCCTGCCTTTTCTTTGCCATGCCGGCCCTCCCTTCAAAAGGTACTAGAAACCGCTGATTTTTCCCAAGAGTTCCGCGTTACGGTCGTTGCTGCGGACCAGCCGCTTGGCCAGGAGTTTGGAAAGAAAGATGCCGTAGTGGGGGTAGGCGCGAATAATGCTGACAAAATTTTTGCTGGTAAGGAGGATAAGTTTTCCCGGCCCGTCGGCCCGGATAGAAGCGGATCGGCGCTGATTAAGGAGAAAGGACATCTCCCCCATAAAAATATCCTGGGGCGAAAGGGAACCGACCTTTTTAAGATTGTGGTACACCGAATAATTTCCGCTGACGATGTAGTAAAGGTAATCGCTGGGGTCATCCTCCCTAATCACGATATCCCCCTTCTTGACGTTCAGCATCCTTCCCTTCGTAAAGCCCACGGGCACATCCTGTTCCACATTGGAGTCGTGGCGGATCGTCATGGTTACCTGGTTGCCAATGTCGTTGTACCTTAATTCGGCGGCGTACAGGACGGCCATTTTTATTCCCCGGCCGTGGAGGGACATGCTGTCCTGGGCGGCGATTTTTTTAAGCAGGGCCTGCACATCAAAACCCTTCCCCTCGTCGCGGATCACAAAGGAAGTGGTTTCCTTGCCTATGTCCCAGAGGAATTCCACTCTTTTCTCCCGAATCGCCGGGTCCCTGCATTTTTCCGCCACCAGTTCCACCACCGACAGGCCCTTGTCCATGGCCGCGGTTTTTTCATCGTAGCTGATGCCGCAGTTCCCGTGTTCCACGGCGTTGACGATGAGTTCCGACAGGGCAAGCTGGAGGGGCATCTTTTTCGCCGGATCGATGAGTCCCCGCTGGGAAAGGAGCATGGCCCCCATGCCGGCATAAACGGGTATGGCCAGAATGTCGTTTTCGATAGAAAAACTGCCGGATACTTCATTCAAAAGATTTTGGTTAAATTCCCGCTGAAAAATGATCTGGTAATTCTTTTCGATGATCTGGACGGTCTTGCGGATATGAGAGGGGACCTGGTAGTTATCCAACAGGGCCAGCACGTTGATGGACTTGCACTTTTCCAGCAGCCGGTCTTCCGTATCCCTTTCGCCGTGGTAAAGCCCCACAATGCCGAAGTTGAGGAAACTCATATCATCCCGAATCCGGGAGAGGACCGTATCAATGCTGATAAGGGGATCGGAAAAATTGATAAGCACTATCTCGGGCAGGTCGTAGCGGAGAAAGCTGAGAATATCATCCTCTTCGGTAAAAAATTTAAGATCGTACTCCGTCCGGCCCGAATCATCCGGCTCCCCGCCGTTCAGGAACGCTGTTTCTAAGGTCTTTTGCAATGCCGGATCGGAATTGATGATCCCCAGGGTATTCATTGGGACAAGTCTATCGCAATCACCGAATAAATGAAATACTAGCCTTTGGGATCTGATATCCCATGGTGGGGGTACCGATGAAAGAACGGGAGGGGCCCGGTTCCGGGGCAATTCGTGCATTTGCCGGCCGTGTCCGCGCCAATATCGAAAAGGTATTTCTGGGAAAGGGCGGGGCCATCGACCTGCTCATCTGTGCCCTTCTTGCCAGGGGGCATGTGCTTTTGGAGGACGTGCCCGGCACGGGGAAGACCATCCTGGCCAGGGCTCTGGCCGGGAGCCTGGGCCTGAGTTTTGCCCGAATCCAGTGTACCCCCGACCTGCTCCCCGCGGATATTCTGGGGGTATCGGTATGGCAGGAGGGGGGGTTTGTGTACCGCCCCGGCCCGGTGCTGAACCAGTTCATCCTGGTAGACGAGATTAACCGCGCCACCCCCCGTTCCCAGTCCGCCCTGTTGGAAGCCATGGCGGAGGGCCAGATCTCGGTGGAGGGGAAACGGATTCCCCTGCCGGAACCTTTTTTCATGGCGGCCACGGAGAATCCCGTGGAATTTGAGGGTACCTTCCCCCTGCCGGAGGCCCAGAAGGACCGTTTTCTCCTTTCCATGGACCTGGGCTACCCGGACGCGGCCGCGGAGGGGGCGATGCTGGAAGGCCAGCGCCGGATAAGCCACCCCGTAACGGACCTGGAGCCTGTGGCGGAGGCCGCCGAGATCCTCCCCCTGCAGGAACTGGTTACCCAAATCCACGTGGAGGAGGCGGTTAAGGCCTACCTCCTGGCCCTGGTCCAGGCCACCCGGCATGAAAGCCAACTGCGGGTCGGCATCTCCCCCCGGGGCAGCCTGGCCCTGTACCGGGCAGGCCAGGCCTTAGCCGCGATCCGGGGCCGGGGCTATGTCACCCCCGAAGATATCAAGGAACTGGCCCCGCCGGTGTTCCGCCAGCGGATGCTCCTCTCCTCCGAGGCCCTGGTCCGGGGGATCACCGCGGACCGGATCATCGCCTCCATCCTGGACCGTACCCCTATCCCGGAATACACGGCCTAATGGCGGGGAATCCCAGGCCCCCCGGGGTCAGGTGGGAGACCGGGGAAGCCCAGGCGCATCGGAAGGGCGGGCCGGGTCTGCTCCTGGCGGGCTTGAGCTTGTCCGTCTACCTGTTCGCCCCCTTCTACATCCTCCAGTTCCTGTCCCTTTTTGTCTTTTTTGTGATCCTGGGAGCCCGGTTGTACAGCGAATACCTGCTCCGTAACCTGCGGGTGCTCCGCCGGGACCCGGAGATCCGTTGTTTCCGCTTTGAATGGACCGATGTGGAACTGCTGGTGGAAAACCGGGGCCGCATGCCGGCCTTCATGCTGGCCCTGGGGGACCGGCCGGGGAACCTGGCGGTGTTCAGGGACCATAAGAAGCTCTGTACCCTCCCCGGCCGTTCCCGGCTGGTTTTCCTGTGGAAGGCCCACTGTTCGGAACGGGGCATCGGCAGCCTGGGGCCCGCTCAACTGCGTTGCGCCGACCCGCTGGGGCTTTTTCCCTTCTCCGCGTCCGCCCTTGAGACCACCCGTTTGGTGGTGTACCCTGCACCTGGGACGATCGCCCTCAACAGCCCCGGCGGTATCCCCCTGGGCAGACTCCCCAGCCGGAACCCCCTCTACGAGGACCTGACCCGCCGCCGGTCCCTGCGGGAGTACCGCCGGGGGGACGAACCCCGGCGGATCAACTGGAAGGCATCGATCCGGTTACATTCCGCGTCGGGCGCGCCCCAATTCCTGGTCAATGAATACGAGGCCGCCGTTTCCTACCCCCTGGTGGTGTTTCTCAACCTGGACCCCTACGAGTACCGCCTGCACAAGCGGGAACTGTGGTTCGAGCGGGCTATCGAGGGGGCCGCGGCCCTCTGCCTCATGGCCTCCCAGGAACGGCAGGACCTGGGGATCATCCTCTACAAGCCCTGGGAAAAGGGGGAAGATTCCACTACGGGAACCGGTCCCTGCACGGTTATAAAACCGGGCCCCCTTACCCTGCTCCCCATCCTGGAACGGCTGGCCGGCATTAAGCGGCCCAAGGGTCCGGCGGAGGGGGAACTTCCGGGGGGCAGCGTCCGGGCCCTCCTGGACCAGGGGAAACGGCTGCCCTACGGTACCCGGCTGGTTTATACCGGACCGGAGCTGCGGGATGAGGACTACCTGGCCCTGAGCGTCCTGCGGGCCTACCACCTGAGCCTTGAATGCCTGGTCCTTGACGAGCGGCGGCTGGGTCCCCTGGGGCCGGGGAATACGCCCCGCTATCAGATGAGGGAGGGCGGCCGTGATATCCTCTGAGCCTGACCATCCCCGGCCGGACGTCCCGGAGCCCCCCGCCGGGCCGGGCAATCCCCTGTACCGGGTCTTGGCCCTTTACCTGCCCTGGTCAATCCTTACCGGCGCCCTGCCCGCGGCCCTGTCCCTGATCCGCCGGCTGCTGCCGGACCTAAGCCTCCCCGGCTCCCCGGCTTTGGCCCTGGCCGTGTACCTGCCGGCTCTGCTGGTCAGCGCCGCAGTAACGCTGTACCTGGAATTCCTGGACCCCAAGACCAGCCATGGCGGCGCCCATGTCCGGGGAGCGGCGCTGGCCTGTATCGCCGCCTACCTGTTCTCGTCGATTTTGTCGATTCCGGCCTTATCTATCCCGGCCGTCCCCCCGGATTCCTCAATGGCAACGCGGGTTTTCCTCCCCTCCCTGGGCAGCGTAAGCGCCGTCCTGGCCTCCCTCTACCTCTGGGTCTTTGTCATCTACCTGCGGGACCTTTTCCGGGCCAGGGAGTTTTTCGAATCCCATACCCGGCGCTTCCGGGGCGACGATCTGCGGCGGGTCATCCTGGAGGACTCCGATATGATGAGCGCGGCCGAAGCGCGGAGCGTGTCGGTAATCCGGTCCTACGGCATCCAGCTTGGGGCGGTCCTGGTCCTTACGCTGCTCTGCGCCTTGCTCAAAGCCCCCCTCTCCCTCTTTCAGCGGGTCCTGGTCATGGCGATCATAGCGGGGGCCGCGGTAATCTTCTCCCTCCTCAACCTGTTCCGTCAGGAACAGTTCTTTGCCGGGGAGGGCATCGCGGCATCCGGGCCGGAGCGGGGCAAGCGGCTGGGCGCGGCCGTGATTTTCTGCGCAGCCGCCGCACTCCTGGCGGCCCTCTGCGCCTCCGACAGCAACCTGCTCCCCATCTCCATCCTAAGGGCCCTCCTGGCCGCCCTGGCCCGGCTCTTCAGCCGCCCCCGCCGGCCTGTGGAAATCCCCCCGGAGCCGCCCCCCCGGCAAACGCCCCCGGCCATGGGAGGCCAGGACCTGGCCCGCCTTTTGGGAGTTGAAGAATCGGAGCCCTGGCCCTTCTGGGATTACCTTCCCTACATCGCCCTGGCTCTGGCCATTGCGGCCTTCCTCTGGTTCCTGGTGAAGCCCCTGTTCAGCCTGAATCGGGGATCGGGAAAGCTGCCCTTCCTCCTCAGGCTTGTCCGCCTTTTCAAGGGCGGCTTTACCGGCCTCAGGCGGGCCCTGGGGGATTTTTTCCGCTCCCTCCGGCGGGGGGGAGCGCAGATCAGAATCCCCGAAGGGGACCTGAAGGACCTGACCGGAGAGCTGATGGCCGCCTGGTCCAGGAAGGGGGAACTGCGCCAAAGCCTCAACCTCTTTGCCCGGCTCATCCTCTGGGGGGAGCGGCAGTACCACACGGCCTGGAAACCCAGCATGGGCCCCGGCGAATTCTGCGCGCTCCTGGCCTCCGCCCAATCCGCTTCGGAACCGGCGGCGGCCGTCGGGGCGGAGGGGGAAACCGGGAAAGACTCTGGCAATCCGGCCCGCCAAATTCTGCGCTGCGGTGAAATCTTTGAGGAAGCCCTCTACGGCCCCCGGCCCCCGGACAAGGAAACCCAACGGGAATTCAAAGCGCTGGTGGAGGCTATCGTCCGTGCTTAAAAAAACGTATGCAGAAGGGGGACGGCCCCTTTACAAAACTTTTAATGCCTTGCTATACTGTTTTTGTTTACCGGGCGGTTTCGCCCCGTATCTTTTTTGGGAGCGGATAATGTTGACGGTTCTTAAAAAAGGCACGTTGGGGGGGGGGGGGGGGGGGGCGGCGGGGGGGGGGCCGGGGGGGGGGGGGG
>JAISQJ010000183.1 GCA_031274285.1 Treponema sp.
GTCCTGGATTACGACCAAGCCCCGGAGGGAGAACCGGTCACCGGCGGCTGCAATATAAACTGCGGAAAATGTATAAAAGCCTGCCCCACCGGCGCCTTATCCGGCAATTTTTCCATGGACCGGGGTAAATGTATTACCCAGCTTAACTGCTTCCCCGAAAAAGTACCCCCCCGGGACCTGCTGGACAAAATGGGAACCTGGCTTTACGGCTGCGATATATGCCAGGATGTATGCCCCATGAACAACGGCAAACTCACGGAGGAAGAAGACTTCCCCCTCTCCGCCGAATTTGAGGAATACTTCACCTTTGAAAAGATATTTGAAATGGACGAAGAAACCTTTTTACGGGTAGTCCAGCCCCGTTATTTTTATATCCAAAAAGATCAGCTCTGGATCTGGAAAAACAACACCCTGCGGGCCATGATCAACAGCGGCGAAAAAAAATACCACCCCCTCATCAAAAAAAGCCGCGGCTCGGGGGACCCCCGGATAAGACAGATCGCCGAATGGGGCTGCGATAAACTTAAATTGTAAGTTGCAATAATTATTACTTAACCCCTAGCAGCCATAGACACTTCGCGCAAGGGATGGGAGGGGTGCCCGAAGGGCAGACCCGGCGCGGAGAACCCGCTCACTGGTTCGCGGGGGAGGGGGGCCGGAGCGAAGCGGAGCCCCGGAACAGCCCGGTCCCCGCCGCAGGCGGGGATGCGCCCAAACAAACTGCCCAATTAAGGGGCCACTTCTCTTTTTTCAGGCCCTGTGGTATACTAGGGGAAATCTCCGGTCTGCCTTTTGCGGGCTTCCGGGAACGAGGAGGATTGAACCGATGAGCTGTCCCAATGTTAAAGAGTGTCTGTGCCCCAATACCGGCTGCGCCAATCACGGAAAATGCTGCGCCTGCGTGCTTAATCACCGGAACGGCGGCAGTCTTCCCCTCTGCCTGAGGTCTTTGGACGGAAAGGGGAGCGGCAAATAAGCCGCCGGAGACATGAAAAACGCCAAAGCTCTTACCAGCCTCCTGTTTCTTTTTTCCCTTGTTCCCGTGGCGGGGCTTTTCGCCGCGGAGGAGTACCACCGGGAATCCATCCTTATCGACTGGGAACAAGACCAATTCGATATGTACCGCTACATCGATTCCTACCTGCGGGAGTACGAATATTATTTTGTTGATTACACCGTCAAGGAGAACCCAGGGGATTCGGTGTGGAAACCCCAGATTATCACCATCGCCTACATAAATCCCGATTACGTGGTCATCCACGAAGTTCACAACTATTTTATGATCAGCCACTATTTTTCCCACGATAAGATTGTACATCACGTAAGCCAGGAAGATTACTCCTCCAGCCCCTACCAAAGGCCCGGCGGAGATTTACAGTATGTCCGGCGCTTCAATGCCATGGTTGCCAAAATCCGCCTGCTTTTGGCGGAAACGGGGGGCAAGAGCTACGTGAGCGATGAAAAAAGGCAGCAGGACATTGCCTACCTGGAAGGATCCCGAAAGTATATCTACTAGAAAAGTGTATCTAGTAGAATTGCTCACATCTTAAAGCGGGCAATATTTTCCAGCAGGCCCCGGATATTCTTCAACACCGATGATGATAACTATCCGTATACCCAGATATATGACTTTTACCGTCATGTCAAGGTCTTGACCATGGTATACATAGAGGGGAATACTTGCTAAACATGTTAAAAAAGGGGTGTTTTATGAAAAAGCTTTTAGTTTTTTCGATCTTGATGATGACGGCGACGCTGGGATTTGCTATTATGCAGATGGACTTTGGGATTGGCCCTAGCGTCCCTAGTATCTTTAAAGAATTTTTTGGGCCCGTTGGCGTGGCTACCAATTTCCAGGTATCATACTACCATAGCGGGTCCGGACTGGGCGGCGGTTTCCATGTAAATACTCAGTGGATCCTCCAAACGGAAATGGGAGGGGATTTTGTGTGGGCTTCCCAATCAAATAAGGGTTTATGGAATATAGGGGTCGGTGCGACTTCGGCTTTTTTTCAACAGCTATTGGGTTTTCATGTGACTACCGGTTATCAGTGGGCATTTGGAAACGGGAGACGCCGGTTCGCTTTAAAGCCAAATATAACCTTTGATTTTTCTTTAGAGGATACGCCAACGGTGTACTGGCAGGCGGCATTATTTTTCAGTTATAGTTATAATAGGGCGAAGACGCATGGGCGTTAAATAGGGCATAGGGGTGACAGTCACCTTTTTTGAAAGGAAATGCAATAATTTAATATTCCAACCACATTCTCCTTTGTATCATTTATAAGTAGTATGGTTTCAAATGTTTGTAAATCAGTTTACAGATTAACGGAGCAAAGCGCCCAAACTGAGCATTGCTGCCCTGTCCCGGCTAAACTTTTCAAAGTTCCCCGGAACTGCTATCATGTGGGGGCGGCCCGGAGAGGGCTCTTGCGGTAAAAACGGAGTGGCGGCCTATGGCAATTGATATGCAGAGCACGGTAAAGAACCTTCATCCTCTGGAGATTCGTATCCTCCTGGCCTATAAGGGGGGGGATGAGTTGAGCATCGAAAGGGTGGAGAAGGAACTGGGGTTTAAGAGCGGCAATGGGAACCAGGCCCTGTCCTGGCTTTCCGGTAAGGGGCTGGCAGCGGAAACCAGCCGCCGGACCGAGGTCTTTTACGAGCTTACCGGCCTGGGCCGGACCTGGAAGGAACAGGGCAGCCCAGAGGAACGGATCATCGAGCTTATCCGGGTCAAGAGCGGTCTTAGGCTTCCCGAGATTGCCGCCACCCTGAAGCTGGATAACAAGGATGTGGGGAGCGCCTTTGGGAGCCTTTCCAAGCTGGGAATCCTGGCCATGGACGGGGAGAAGAAGGTCCGGATGGCCCTTCCCCCGGAAAAATTGGAAAACGGGCGGCCCAAGGAAGGTCCTGGAGCCGAACACCTGGCCTTGGTCCGGGGCCTGTTGGAAAAGTCCGGGGCGATGTCCGCCATAGCGGAAGCCGATCTATCCGCGGCGGAAAAGGGCGTCATGGCGGGGCTTGCCAAAAAGCGGGGCGCCGTGGATGCCCCCTTCCGCCAGGTAGACCGGGAGATCGTGATCTTCGGCCTGACCGCGGAAGGCCAGGCCGCGGCCGCGGCCCTCAAGTCCGTGGGCCTTACCGGGGACGAGATAGGCGCCCTTACGCCGGAAATGCTGGAATCCGGTTCCTGGAAGGGTAAGAGCTTCCGCGCCTACAACGTGAAGGTCCCCCCTACCCGGCTTAGCCCCGGCCGCAGCAACCCCTATGCCAAGTTCCTGGAGGATGTAAAGGACAAGCTTTGCTCCCTGGGCTTTGAGGAATTTGACGGCCCCCTGGTGGAGACCGAATTTTGGAATTCCGACGCCCTTTTTATGCCCCAGTTTCACTCCGCCAGGGACATCCACGATGTGTACCGCCTTACCGGGCCGGAATACGCGGGGGCCATTGAGGAACCCTGGCTTTCCAACGTGGCCGCAGCCCACGAAAACGGCGGCGGTACCGGAAGCCGGGGCTGGAGCTACCGTTTTGACCGGGAATTTACCCGCCGCCTCATCCTCCGCAGCCAGGGCACGGTGCTGTCCGCCAAAACCCTGCCTGGGGCTAAGATCCCCGGCAAATACTTTGGCATTGTCCGCTGTTTCCGCTACGACCGGGTAGACGCCACCCACCTTTCGGACTTCTACCAAACCGAGGGCATTGTCCTGGGGGAGGAGGTGAATCTCCGTACCCTGCTGGGGATGCTGGAGATGTTCGCCCGGGAGGTGGCGGGGGCCAGCGAAGTAAAGTACGTCCCCGGCTACTTCCCCTTTACCGAACCTTCGGTGGAAGTCCATATCCGCCACCCGGTGCTGGGCTGGTTCGAGCTGGGAGGTTCCGGTATTTTCCGCCCCGAGGTAACCAGTTCCCTGGGGGTCACGGCGCCGGTGGCCGCCTGGGGTATCGGCATTGACCGGATGGCCCTGATGGCCCTGGGACTCAACGATCTGCGGGAACTTTTTAGCTACAACATCGAAAACGTCCGCCTGCGGCGGACCTGAGGAAATGGTGAATGAGGAGCCGTCGGTTCTTGCGAACCGTGGTCCTAGCGGGCGGCCTTTTTTATGGCGTCCCGCATGGCGATTACCGCACGGCGGGCCGCATCCGCGGCAAATGGTATGTCCGCCGGACAGTCCGGCCCCTCCGTCTCCCGGCCTTCGGCCTTTAGTTCCGCTTCCCAGGCCCGGAGGATGGAGCGGGACGCGTTTACTACCCCGCCGTTGCCCTGCCGCAGCAGCAGGGCCGCATCTTCCGCGGCCCCGCCCTGGGCGCCGTAGCCGGGGATAAGGAAAAAGAGATTGGCATAGCGGGAGCGGATGCCGGCCGCCTCCTCCCGCTCGGCGCCGGATTTTGGCTGTACCCCTACCACCGCCCCAAAGGCGCCATAGCCGCAGCGGCCCGGTCGTGCGGCCTGCGACAGCCTGGCCCCCACCGCATCGTAGACCCGGCAGTTCCGATATTCCCCGCCCAGTTCCAGGTATTCAAAATCCCGCATCCCCTGGTTGCTGGTCCGCATCAGCACAAACGCGCCCTTGCCCCTGGTTTCAGCGTAACTAAGCCAGGGCTCGATGGAGTCCATCCCCATATAGGGGGACAGGGTAACAAAGTCCGCCTCAAAATCCCCCTCAAAGTGGGCCTGGGCGTAACGCAGGGCCGTATCGGCAATATCCCCCCGCTTGATGTCGGCGATTACCAGGGCGCCCCGGCTGCGGATGTAGGCTAGGGTTTCCGCATACACCTTAAGCCCCGCCAGGCCCATGGCCTCGTAGTAGGCAATCTGTACCTTGTAGCAGGCCGCCGCATCAAGGGTGGCGTCTACCAGGGCCCGGTTGTAGGCCAGCACCGCGCCGGGACCGCCGCGGGCCAGGGGGGGGATATACTCGGCCGCCGTGTCCAGGCCCACGCAGACATGGCCCCTGCCCTGCACGGCTTCAAAAAGCCTGTCCATGTTGTACATCGCCGCCCCTACCGGAAATCCCCGGCGGATTTAATCTCGTCACAGTATTCACAGCGGTAACTTCGCCGCTCCGCGTTTTCCAGGTGGAAGATGTGGGGGATATACGTTTCTGTGGAGGTGATGCACCGGGGGTTTCTGCAGATCAGCACGTTTTCCACCCGCTCGGGGAGTTTGAGCTTTATCTTGTTGGTGATGGCCTCGTTCTCTATGATATTCACCGTGATGTTGGGATCGATAAGACCCAGCACATCAAAGTTGATGCTGATGGTGTTATCGATCTTGATAATATCCTTTTTCCCCATCTCCCTGGAATTGGCGTTCACCACAAAGGCCACCCCATAGGGAGCCTTGTCCAGCCCCAGCCAGTTGAAAATTTTGATCCCCAGCCCCGCCTTGATATGATCAATAACGATGCCGTTTTTTATCTGGTCTATGTTAAGCATGAGCCACCCCCAAAATGCTGGAAATTAAAGCCATCCTTACGAACATGCCGTATTTAGCCTGCTTAAAGTACGCCGCCCTGGGGTCCGTATCCAGTTCCGCGGCAATCTCGTTCACCCGCGGCAGGGGATGGAGGATGATAAGCTCCCTTTTGGCGGTTTCCATCTTGTCCCTGGTTAGCACATAGGTATCCTTTAGGCGGATATAATCCTCCTCGTTAAAAAACCGTTCCCGCTGCACTCTGGTCATGTAGAGTACGTCCAGGCTGGGCATGGCCTCCTCCAGGCTGCTGGTCTCCTGGTAGGGAATGCCCTGCGTATCCAGCAGGGCGGTGATATAGCCGGGAACCCGAAGCTCGCCGGGGGAGATAAAGATCAGACGCAGGTCCTCGCAGCGGGTTAGGGCTTTGGTAAGGGAATGGACGGTGCGGCCGAACTTAAGATCCCCGCAGAATCCCACGGTTAAGCCCCGCACCACGTCTTTAAGCCCCGCCTCCCCCTTCCGCTCCCGCAGCCGCTTGATAGTCAGCAGGTCCGTCAAGGTTTGGGTTGGGTGATGGTGGCCCCCGTCTCCCGCGTTGATTACCGGCACCTCCGCATAGCGGGAAGCCAGCAGCGCGGCCCCCTCCTTGGGGTTCCGCATGACCATAAGGTCCGCATAGCAGGCCACGGTCCGCACCGTATCCGCCAGGCTTTCCCCCTTGGAGACGGAACTGGAGCCGGGCTCCGCAAATCCCAGGCAGCTTCCCCCCAGCCTCAGCATGGCCGCCTCAAAGGAAAGCCGGGTCCGGGTACTGGGTTCAAAGAACAGCGTGGCCAGGAGCCTGCCCCGGCAGCTTTCCCGCAGATAGACCCTGTCCTCCTCGATCCGTTTTGCCAGGTTGAAAAGGCCGTCCATTTCCTCAATGCTAAAATCCCCCGGTTCTATCAGCGATCTCCCTTCAAGCATCGTTCCTCCTTTTGTGCAAAAAAAAAACCGCCCAAAGGCGGTTTTGCTAACATGAATCTCCGGTATGAAAACGGCAGCCTGCAAAACAGGCCGCTCTGCGGTTGAAAGGCCCTTTCCCTTTGGCAGTTTCATTCACGGCCCAACTATACCACA
>JAISQJ010000049.1 GCA_031274285.1 Treponema sp.
TTCATGGCGGTCAGCACATTCAAACGGGGCCTGAAACTTCCCACCAGGAAACACGCCACCGAGGGCAAGCCGGTGGAACTGGCTCCCTCCCCCGGAAGGGTGGTGATCCCCATTAACCAGCACTTCGGGGCCCCGAACAGGAGCCTCGTCAACGTGGGGGATCGGGTAATCCGGGGGCAGAAGATAGCCGAAGGGGCAAATCCGGGTCCCATGACCGTGCCGGTCCACGCCTCAATCACCGGAATAGTCAAGAAAATTGAGCCACGGACCCAGTCCAACAACACCGAAGGGCTCTGTATCGTAATTGAGGCGGAATCGGGGGCCGGGCCGGACGCCGCCGGAACCGGAGCAATTCTCCCCCCCCTGGACCCCTTTGCCTGTACGAGGGAAGAAGCCCTCGCCCGGATCAGGGAGGCGGGGATCGTGGGCATGGGGGGGGCGGGTTTCCCTTCCCACGTAAAACTTTCGCCGCCGCCGAACCGGCCCATTGACATGATCATCGCCGACGGGGCCGAATGTGAACCGTACCTTACCACCGACGAGGCGGCGATAACCGAAAAACCCCACCTTCTCGTCACGGGCCTTGCCATCGTGATGAAAATCACCGGGGTTAACCGGGCTGTCATCGGCATGGAGGACAACAAGACAAGGCTCATCCCCGTAATGGAACGGGAAATCCGGCTTGCCAACAGGGGGGATATCGGCATCGGACTCTGCCGCACCCGGTACCCCCAGGGCGGCGAAAAGATGCTGATCACCGCCCTGACCGGCAGAGAGGTCCCTTCGGGGGGGCTTCCGATGGACGCGGGCTGTATCGTACAGAATGTGGGGACCCTCATCGCCATCGCCGAGGCGTTCACCCTGGGCAAACCCCTCATCGACAGGGACCTTACCGTATCCGGGGCGGCCTGCAGGACGCCGAAGAACATCCGCGCCCCCATCGGCACGATCCTGACGGACCTGCCGGTTGAATTCATGGATATTGACAGGGAACGGCTCAGGAAGATCCTCTTCGGCGGCCCCATGATGGGCACCGCGGTTCCTTCGCTGGATATTCCGATCCAGAAAAACACCTCCGGCATCATTCTGATGACCGGGGAAGAGACCGTTTCGGACCTTGAGGGAACCTGTATACGCTGTTCCCGCTGCATCCGCAACTGCCCATGCCGGCTTTCGCCGGTGATCATGAACATCGCCCTCAACACGGACGACCTGGACTACGCGGTAAAGGCGGGGCTTCTGGACTGTATTGAGTGCGGAAGCTGTACCTACGTATGCCCCGCCAGGATCAAGCTGGTTCAGCGTTTCCGGGTCGGGAAACAGCGGGTCCGGCTCCGCGCCCAGGCCCGGCAGGCAAAGGCGGTGATCCCCGCCGCCGGAACGGCAAGGAATTGAAGGATACCATGCATGGCAGAAATTAAAGAACCGCTTCGGGCGGATAAAAAAAACGGACCTTCCCTTTTTCTTTCGTCAAGTCCCCACATTGTTTCTCCGGTAAATTCCTCCGCCCTGATGGGCAGCATGCTTATCGCCGTGGCCCCCACGGCTGTCTTCGGGGTCATCCTCTTCGGGCTCCCCGCCCTTTTGACCATCCTCGTGTCGGTGGTATCCGCCATGGCTGCCGAGGCCCTGTTCCGCCTGATTACCGGACAGGAACCCAGGGTGAGGGACCTGTCCGCCGCCGTGACGGGGCTGCTCCTCGCCCTGATCCTGCCCCCCTCAATGCCCCTCTGGATGACCGCCCTGGGTGCGGTCTTTGCGGTAATCGCGGCCAAGGAATTCTTCGGGGGTCTCGGGGGCAATGTGTTCAACCCCGCCCTCATTGGCCGGGCTTTTCTACTGATGAGCTTCCCCGCCGCCATGACCAGGTGGCACTTTCCCCCGGGGCCCTTCGCCCTCCGCCTCACCGACGCGATGAGCAGCGCCACCATGGTGGACGGCGTCAGCGGGGTTACTCCCCTGGGCATCATCAAGGCCGGCTCCGATGTTTCCGGGATAGGAAGGGTGCTGGTAAAGGCCCATCTTGCCGCCTCGGATTCCTACTGGTCCACGATGAAGGCCCTCTTCATCGGCCGGCATCCGGGCTCCATAGGAGAATCCCCCGTCTGGCTGATCCTCGCCGCCTTTGTCTTCCTCCTTATCCGTAAAACCATAGACTGGCGGGCCCCGGTGGGGATGATCGCCGCCGCCTTTATTTCCGCCTTCGTCCTTGGCCTCGATCCCCTCTTCAGCGTCCTTTCGGGGGGACTCGTATTCGGCGCGGTCTTTATGGCCACCGATTATGTTACCGCCCCCCTTGGCTCCAGGGGCAAACTGATCTTTGGCGTCGGCGCGGGGATCATTTCAATTCTGATCCGCAAGTGGGGCACCTACCCCGAAGGGGTAAGTTACGGGATACTGATCATGAACGGACTCACCCCCTTCCTTGATAAGCTGCTGCCAAGGAAATACGGCTTTGTTCCCGAAAAAAAGGCGCCGCCCCAGGCCGCGGCCCCCTCCGCGGCGTCCGCCGTTCCTTCAGCCGCCTCCGGAACCTCCGGCGCAAAGGACACGGCCAAATGAAAAATATCCGGGAATTCGCCGGCATGTGCAGGCTTGGCCTCATCCTGGCCCTCTACGCCGCCGCGGCGTGCGTAATGCTGGCCTTTGTCTATACGGGAACCGCCAAAATCATCGCCCTCCGCCAGCAGGCGGATCTGGAGGCGGCCCTCAGGGAACTTTTCCCCGATGCGGATGCCTTTAATGAAATTACCGGGATTCAAAGCCCCGATCCCCTGGTCACCTTCGAAGACGAGTATGAGGCCCGCCGGAACGAGCAGACAGCCGGCGCGGCCCTCAGGGTTTCCCGGGGAAGCTACGGCGGCACGATCAGAATCCTCGTGGGCATCGGCGCCGACGGAAGGATCACCGGGGTAAAGATTCTGGAACATCAGGATACCCCCGGCCTGGGGGCCAATGCCGCCTCGCCGGCCTATTATGTGGATCGCGCCGGGGGGATCACCTTCTACGGACAGTTTAAAAATAAATCCGTCGCCGATCCCTTTGAGGTAAAGGGCGACGTGCAGGCGATTACCGCCTCCACGATCACCAGCCGGGCGGTCTCCGACTCGGTCAAGGCCGCGGGAACCGCCGCCGCCGCGTGGTTTGACTCACAGGCCGGTGCCGCCCCACAGCCCGGAGGTACGCAATGAAACGGACCCTGCGTCTTTTTACCAACGGCCTCGTCCGGGAAAATCCCCTGCTGATGCTGATGATCGGCCTCTGTTCCAGCCTGGCGGTAACCACCGCGGTGGCCAACGGAATCGGCATGGGCCTTTCCATGACCTTCGTACTCCTCATGTCGGAACTGGTGATAAGCCTTTTCAGGAAACTTATCCCCGGTTCGATCCGCATCCCCGTGTTCATCATCATCATCGCCGCCTTTACCACGGTGATAGACTATGTGCTCAAGGCATGGTTTCCGGATCTTTCCAGGGCCATGGGGGTCTTTATCCCCCTCATCGTGGTAAACTGCATCATCATGGGACGGGTCGAGGGCTTTGCCTCCAAACAGCCGCCGGGGGACGTGATCCCCGATGCTCTGGGCATGGGTCTGGGGTACACCTGGGTGCTTACGGGAATCGCCGTGATCCGGGAACTCCTGGGCGGCGGCACGATCCTCGGCGTTCCGATCCTCCCCGCGGACTACCAGCCGATTCTCTTTTTCGTGCTGCCGCCGGGGGGCTTCTTCGTCTTCGCGCTTTTCATCTCCCTTAATCTTTTCATCAAATCGCGGCTCAAGCCCGTGGAAGCGATACCGGGCCAGGAGGGCACGGGGGGCCATTGTGGTTCCGGGGGGGTGCGGCAATGACCCTGTTCAAGATTTTCATTTCGGCCCTGCTTATCGACAACGTGGTGCTTATGCGCTTCCTCGCCCTTTGCCCCTTTATCGGGATGAGTACCGACGAGGACAAATCCATCGGCATGGGGCTGGCGGTCACCTTCGTGACGGTGCTGGCCACCTGCGTTACCTGGCCCATCTACAAATTCGTCCTCGAACCGCTGGGCCTCGTCTTTCTTCAGATCCTTGTATTTATCCTCGTGATCGCCGCGCTGGTGCAGCTGGTGGAATTCTACCTCAAGAAAACCGCGCCGGGGCTTTATTCGGCCATGGGTATCTACCTTGCCCTGATCACCACCAACTGTGCCATTCTGGCGGTAACCTTTGACGTGATCAGCAATGGCTATACCTTTATCGAGTCCCTGGTCTACGCCCTGGGCGTCGCCCTGGGTTTCCTGCTTTCCCTGCTCCTGCTGGCGGGAATCCGGGGCAGGATCAGGACCAGCGCCATTCCCCCGTTCCTTAAGGGAACGCCTATCCTCTTCGTCACCGCCGCCCTGCTCTCAATCGCCTTCATGGGCTTTAAGGGACTGGTACGGCTATGAGTATCGTCTTAACCACCGCGGTCTTCGCCCTGACCCTGGCGTTCGTCCTCGGCTTTGCCCTGGGATTCTTCAAAAAATTCTTTGCCGTCCCCGTGGACCCCATGGTGGAACAGGTCCGCGCGGTCCTGCCCGGCGCAAACTGCGGCGCCTGCGGCTATCCCGGCTGCGACGGCTATGCCGCCGCGGTAGCCTCCCGCGCCGCGGGGATCAACAGTTGTTCCGTGGGGGGCACCGCGGTGGCGGAAAAACTCTCCGCCGTCATGGGGGTAAGCGCCTCGGTAGTGCCGGCGGTGGCGGTCCTGGCCTGTCAGGGTTCCGCGTCGCACGCGCCCCTCAAGGGGACCTATACCGGGCTTCAAACCTGCCGGGGGGCAAAACTTTCGGCCGGCGGCACCAAGCTCTGCGCCTGGGGCTGCCTGGGTTTCGGGGATTGTACCAGGGTTTGTCAGTTCGGCGCCCTCACCATGGGGGAAAACGGCCTTCCCGTGGTGGACTACCGCAGTTGTACGGGCTGCAGGATCTGTATCGGCGAGTGTCCCCAGGGGATCATCCGGGACATACCGAAGATCCGGCAGGGCGCTTTGACCCTCTGTTCCAACCGCAGCCCCGTCAGGGCCAACATCATGAAGAACTGCAGAATCGCCTGCATCAAGTGCGAACTCTGCGTAAAAAACTGTCCCCAGCAATGCGTCACCATGCAGAATTTCCTGCCCGTGGTAAACTACGCCAAATGCACCTCCTGCGGAACCTGCGTGGAGAAATGTCCCACCAAGGCGATCAAAATTCTGCAGAAGGATGTGATACGGGTATAAGTATGCAATTCAGATCAACCCGCTCGCACACGCCCCAGGTTTCCTTCAAGGATGCGGTACTCCGCTGCCTGCCCTCCGAAGGGGGCCTCTATGTGCCCACAGCGATAATGGACCTCCGGCAGTTTTTCATGTATATGGACGACGAAATCAGCTATCCGGAACTGGTAACCGCCATTGCTCCGGCGCTGTTTCAGGGGGAGCTTAACCCCTTTTCCGCCGCCAAGGTTGCGGAAAGCGCTTTCAATTTTGAACCCGAACTACGGCGGATAGATGACGATCTTTCCGTCCTCAATCTGTACAACGGCCCCACAGGGGTCTTTAAGGATTTCGGCATCTCCTTTCTGGCCGCGGCGATGGAGGAATTCCTCAAGAATTCCGGTCCCGCCATGATCCTGTCCGCCGTCCGGGGCGACGCGGGGATAAGCATGGCCGACGCCTTCAGCGGCCGGGAAAAAATCACATCGGTCATGATCTATCCCTCCGGTTCCATCAGGGGGCTTGATTCCTCCACATTCGTCCCCAACGGGGGTAACATCATCCCCATCCAGGTACGGGGTACCTTTGACGACTGCCAGCGGCTGGTGAATGAAACAATAAACGACCGGCCCTTCGCGGACCGGTACAATATCACCAGCGCCAACGCGATAAACCCCGGCCGCCTTCTGCCCCAGAGCCTGTATTTCCTCTATGCCTTCATCAAAATCAAGAAACACCTTAAAGGCGACCTGGTATTCAGCGTACCGTCGGGCAATTTCGGCAACCTTATCGCCGGTCTCTATGCGTGGAAATTCGGCATGCCCGTCAACGGTTTTATCGCCGCCATGAACGCCAACAATGCCGTGGGCGATTTTATCCGGGGAAAAAAGTTCATCCCCAAACCGCTGATCAGAACCTGTTCGCCGGCCCTGGATGTCAGCGTTCCCTCAAACTACGAACGGCTCGTTTCTTTTTATGAGGAAGCCCCGGCGGTAATGCACAACATGGTGTACCCCGCTTCCATCAGTGACGAAGAGACCCTCGACGCCATCGCCGAAGCCTGGAAAAAATACCGTCTTCTCCTCGATCCCCACACGGCGGTGGCCTTTGCCGCGGCGCGGCAGCTTGTTTCCTCAAGGGAATGGAGCGGCCATGTCCACACAGTGATCCTTGCCACGGAACATCCGGCCAGGGAGACGGACATCATTGCCAATGTCACCGGCCAGCCGGTGCCAATCCCCGCAAAACTTTCGGCGCTGCGGAAAAAATCGGACCCCGTCGCAGTCATCGAGCCGGAACTTGAAGCCCTTGAGGGAGCCGTGGCAAGCTGTTTTTAAATACCGGAGGGTAACCATGATTCATTTCCGAAAAATTTTCCTGGCCCTTGTTCTCGCCGCCGCGGTCCTTCCCCTTTCCGCCCAGGACAGTGCCGGCCAGGACGAAAGTACGGCGGCCGCTCAGGTGCCTGATCCTGCGGCGCCTGATCCGGCCGCCGAAGGTTCCGCGCAGACGCCGGAGCAGGCCCCCGCGGACGCCGCTCCGGAGACCCCGTCCGCCGTTCCCGCGGATACACTCGCCGGGGGTCCGGCCCAGACGGAAACCGTCACCCGCAGCATTGAGGACGCGGTTTCCCACAATACCGAAACCCTGAACGTATCCACCCGCATCGGCATCGCCCTGGCCATCATCGCGGGACAGGCCCTGCTTATTTGGCTGGTCTGGCACCTGCTGTTCCAATGGATCGCCAAACGGGCCGTAACACTGGGCAGTGAAAAGATCAAACCGCTGACCATTAAAAAACTCAAGCTCCTCAATACAAAACAGATCATCAACAGCATTCTTTTTCTGCTTAAAATACTCAAATACCTGGTGACGGTTTTTCAGCTCTTCATTACCATTCCCCTCGTGTTCAGCCTCTTTCCCGTAACCAAGGATCTGGCCTCCACCCTGTTCGGCTACATCCTTACCCCCTTAAAAAACATTCTTTTCGGAACCATAAAGTACATCCCCAACCTGATTACCGTCATCGTGATTCTCTTCGTAACCCGCTATGTGATCCGCGGGCTGAAATTCTTTGCCGTTCAGATACAAAAGGGCAAACTGGTGATCCCCGGCTTCTATGTCGACTGGGCTGAGCCAACCTTCAATATACTGCGGGTCCTGATCTACGCCTTTACCGTGGCGATCATTTACCCCTATCTGCCCGGCTCGGATTCAAAAATTTTCCAGGGGGTTTCGGTTTTTGTGGGTATCATCTTTTCCCTGGGTTCCAGTTCCGCCATCGGCAACCTGGTGGCGGGCCTGGTGATCACCTATATGCGGCCCTTCAAGATCGGCGACCGGATCCAGATTCAGAACAACGTCGGTTTTGTGGTGGAAAAGACCCTCATCGTGGTCCGCATCAAGACCCACAAAAACGAGTATATCACCTTTCCCAACATGATGATCCTGAGTTCCAGCATCATCAACTTCAACACCTCCTCCGACGAGGACGAGGAGGGGCTTGTCCTCCATGCGGAGATCACCTTCGGCTACAGTACCCCCTGGCAGACCATACACAAAATCCTCATCGGCGCCGCCCTGGCGACCGCCCGCGTGCAGAAAACCCCAAAACCCTTTGTACTCCAGACCGCCCTCGACGACTTTTACGCCCGCTACCAGATTAACATGTACACCAAAGAAGTGGGCAAGGTTCCGTCGATCTATTCGGAACTGTATGAAAATATCCAGAACGGCTTCCGTGAGGAAGGGCTCGACATGACGGCGGCCCATTTCAGGATCAATCTGCCGGGCGGAGAGGAAAAGAAATAACAAAAATTTTGATTGACATCCCTGATTTAGTGCCATATACTGTCAGAATATTCGGTATATATTCGGATAAATCTAAAGTATACGTGACCGAATCAGGAGGAACACATGAAAAAGACGTCAGGAATCGCGCTTTGCGTT
>JAISQJ010000091.1 GCA_031274285.1 Treponema sp.
CCCTCCGGCGGCTGTTTCAGCATCTGCCGGGCCGCAAGCTGGGTAAGGAACATCGTAGATTTTGTGTTGATGTTTATAACACGGTCAAAACTTTCTTCGGTCATCTCCAAAAGATCGGCGCGGTTTTCGGGGGCCGCCCCCGCGTTGTTTACCAGCACATGGATGCCGCCGAATCGCTTGAGGGCCCCGGCAATGATGCTTTCCCTGCCGGAATCAAGGCTCACATCGGCCCGCACGTAGAGAACTCCGGGGCCGCACGCTTCCAGGCGCCGCAGATTGTCGGCGCAGTCCTCCCGGTCCCGCTGTCCCGCGATAACCGTGTTGAATCCGTCCCGGGCCAGGGCCAGGGCAATGGCGAAACCGATGCCCCGGGACCCGCCGGTGATAATGGCTGTTTTAGTCATCCCGGTATTTCCGACGGCATTTCCGGCAGGGTATAATGCTCATAGGCTTCCCGGAAGGCCTCCCCCAGACCCCGGGCGCAGAGGAATTCCTCCCCGTCTTCCTTAAAAAATTCCAGCCGGTCTTCTGTCACCGGAATTATGGGGAATTCCTGGGTCTTGATCACACAGTCCAGGTGGGACCGGGCCGTTTTTAAGGTGCAGGAAGGCCGGGGGCCCCCCCGCAGGGCTTCTACGCAGTCAAAGAGTTTCTGCATCTGGGATTCTTTCCGTTCAATATCGTTATAGTCCTTGACCCGCCCGTCGTTGAAAAATACGCTTATCCTTTCGTCCCCGCCGTAGACCGCCCGGGCCTTTTCAAATTGAAATTCCCCCATAGGGCCGGTGCCGGCCCGGACGCAATGGGCGGTATAAAAATAGACTTCCGTCCCGCCGGGGCTCAGGATTTTTATCGCCGCGGCGTCGAAATTTTCTATCTCTTTCCGGGCCTTCCAGAGCCTTGCCTCCAGGGAACCTAAGTCCGCGGCGCTGTCCAATTCCTCTCCCAGGAAAAAAAGCATAAGCTGGATTTCGTGGCCGCAGGCGTTCTGCAAAGGGCTGTCCAGAATCCGTTCCCCGGCGAAGGAGATGTTCCCCGCCCAGGCATTGCGGGCGTAGTAATCCTTGCCCCGCCGGGGAAGGTTGAGCAGCTTGAATTTTAGGGGCTTCCCGAAGAGTCCCGCCATAATATCTTTTTTGAAGGCCAGAAAATCCCGGTTAAAGCAGCGCTGGTATCCCACCGCCACGAAAAGCCCGGTCTCCCGCTCCTTTTGTTGAAGCTCGTCGAGCTGCCGCTTGTCCGCGCAGACGGGTTTTTCGCAAAGCACCGCGCTGCCGTTTTCCAGGGCCTCCAGGGTATAGCGGTAGTGGGTATGGATGGGGGAGCTGACAATGGTAAGGAGCCCGGCCGCCCTGTTCGCCTTGAAAAAATCCGAAGGATTTTCATATATCGGGATACCCCGTTCCCGCAGGCTCCGGTAATGGGGGGAGGCCTGGGCATCGGGAGAGGCCAGGCCGGCAAGATTCCAGGGCCGGTTTTCCGGGTCCGCCAGCAGGGTATCCAGGTAGGTCTTTCCGTAACCCCCCGAGCCGATGAGAAAAACCGGGACCTTGTCCATGTAGTGCCTCCTGTCCGCGCTCCCCGGCATTTTCGGGAGGGAAATGTATAACAGACAGAATATATAGCATAGTAAAAATAGCCGGCCCCGGTCAATAAGGGAAATTACCTATCAGGGAAATTACCTATTGCCTAATCCCCCGGATGGTGTACACTGGCATTTGACACAGCATTTCAGCCCATCGTTTACGCAAGGGGGAAAGGTCATGGCAAAACCCGTCAAAACTACGAAGCTGGGGAGTAACGGAGGCCTAACGTATTTCAAGAGGACCTGGATACTCTACCTGATGCTGCTGATCCCCATGCTTTTCTTTTTGATCTTCCGCTACGTGCCCATGACGAATATCGTCATTGCCTTTAAGGACTACAACCTGTTCCGGGGGGTTTGGGACTCCCCCTGGGTGGGGGGCAAGTGGTTTGCCCAGGCCTTTGCTTCCCGGGATTTCGGCAACGCGTTACGGAACACCCTGGTCCTCAACCTGCTGGACCTGGTGGTGGGCTTTCCCGCCCCCATCATCCTGGCTATTTTATTAAACGAACTCACCTGGCGGACCTACAAGAAATTCACCCAAACCGTGGTGTACCTGCCCCACTTCCTCTCCTGGATCATCATCAGCGGCATCGCGGCCCAGTTGTTTGCCCCCTCCAGCGGGGTGATCAATATTATGCTGGGCAGGTTGGGCATAGGCCCCATCGATTTTCTGATGAACAATTCCCTGTGGATCGGCACCTACGTGGGCCTGGGGGTCTGGAAGGAAATGGGCTGGGGCACCATCATCTACCTGGCGGCCATTACCAGCATAAACCCGGAGATCTACGAGGCCGCGGAGGTGGACGGCGCGGGCCGTTGGGGTAAGATATGGCATGTCACCCTGCCGGGCCTGCGGCCTACCATCGTGGTGCTCCTGATCATGAACCTGGGGCGGATCCTGGGCAGCGAGTTTGACCGGCCCTACACCCTGGCCAATCCCCGGGTCATGCAGGTGGCGGACGTGATTAGTACCATGGTGTACCGGGTGGGCATCCGCTCCCAGCAATTCTCGTATACCGCGGCCATCGGGCTTTTCCAGTCGGCGGTCTGTGTTATTTTCCTGCTGGCCGCCAACGCGATGGCGAAAAAAATCGGCGAGCGGGGAATCTGGTAAGGGGGACAGGATGGTATCTTCACGATCAAAGAAAACCGGCGACCTGATTATCGGCTTTATCTGTCTGGCGGTGGTGCTTATCTGCCTCTTTCCCATGCTGAATCTGCTGGCCCGGTCATTGAGCGATCCCATGGCCATTGTAAACCGGCGGGTGTCCCTTTGGCCCGTGGATCCGACCCTGGATTCTTACCGCTATGTGTTTCTGGATTCCTCGTTTTCCCGTTCCATGCTATGGACCGCCATATTAACGGTGATCTGCACCCTGGTTTCCCTGACCGTCACCGTACTTTGTGCCTTTCCCCTGACCTACGCTTCCCTCAAGGGCAAGGGCCTCATCAATACCCTCATCATATTCACCATGTATTTTAGCGCCGGGACGATCCCCAACTATGTTTTGATAAAGAGCCTGGGGCTCCTGAACAATCCCCTGGTGCTGATTCTGCCCAACTGTCTTTCGGTCTTTAACATGATCATCCTGCGGAGTTTTTTCTACGGCGTGCCGGAGTCGCTGCGGGAATCCGCGGAACTGGACGGGGCCAATCCTTTTACCGTTTTGGTGCGGATCTACCTGCCCCTTTCCACCGCGGTGCTGGCTACCCTGGCCCTGTTTTACGCGGTGGGCCGCTGGAACGGTTTCTCCGACGCCCTGCTCTACCTTACCAGGGCCGATTTCCACCCCATCCAGCTTAAGCTCTACAACATCATCAATAACCTTTCGTCCATCGAGATAGCCACCCAGGAGGGTATAGCCGGGGGCATTCCCGCGGCCAGCGACGGCATGAAGGCCGCGGCGGTTATGTTCGCCACGGTCCCCATCCTGCTGGTGTACCCCTGGCTGCAGCGTTACTTTATCGCCGGGGTCACCATCGGCGCGGTTAAAGGCTAAAAGCTTCATAGGCCTACTGGGCCTATGTTAATTTTTATTTCCAGGAGGGAGAGTATGAGAAAACTCACTGTAACCTTACTGTTCCTGTTTTCGGCGCTTATGGTATTTGCCGCCGGGCGGGGGCAGTCTTCCGGCGCATCCGGCGCCACGGCCGGCCCCGTTGCCATCACCGTGGAGATCTTCGACCGGGGTACCGACGGCGGCAAGACCGATCCGGCCAACAACGAATGGACCCGGTGGATCAAGGCAAAGGTGCTGAAGGATGAAAACATCGACGTAACCTTTGTGGCGGTAAACCGCTGGACCGAGGAAGGGGACATGGTCAACCGGATGGCCGCCGGCGACGCGCCGGACCTCGCCTACACCTACAGCATGGACAATGTGCGGAGCTGGGGCATGCAGGGCGGGGTCTATGACCTGACCCCCTATGTAGACACCTACCTCAAGGATATGAAGGAGCTGATGGGGGAGGATCCCCAGGTCCCCGGCGATAACCTCGTCTGGCACACCCAGGATCCCGATACCGGGGCCCTCTACGGCATTTCCAACAAATACATCTACACTGCCTCCCACAACACCTTTATCCGCAAGGACTGGCTGGACAAGCTGGGCCTCCCCGTCCCCAAGACCACCCAGGAATTCTATGAAACCATGGTGGCTTTCAAAAACAATGCGGCCAAACTGGGAGTAAACAGGGTGATACCCTACCTCACCACCACCGACATCCGCTGGCAGGTCTACAACATCTTCCTGTCCTTTATGTCCCCCGATCTTTCCCCCAGGGAACGCTGGATAAACACAGTGGCCGAACGGCAGCTTACCATCCCCGGCGTCAAGGAGGCCCTGCGCTGGCTCAATAGGATGTATCTGGAAGGACTCATCGATCCGGATTTCCCGCTCTACGGCAGCGGCAGCACCACCCCCGACAACGTGATGAAAAGCGGCATTGTGGGCGCCTTCCAGCATAACTGGGATTACCCCTACCGGCAGAACACCATGATCCAGACCGATCTGGAAAAGAACATCCCCGGCGCCAAGTACATCCCCATCGATCCCTTTACCCGTTCCGACGGCATTACGCCCAAGCGGGGTTCCTCGGCCGCGGGAGGGCTTATCCTCTTTGTGCCCAAGTCCAGCAAAAACCCCGAGGCCGCGCTCCGTTACGCCAACTGGCTGTGCCGGCCGGAAAACTACAATTTCCTGCAATTCGGGAACGAGGGGGTGAACCACACCCTGGTCAACGGCATTAAGGTACCCCTGGCGGCCACCGGCCCCTGGATTCAGAATTCCGGCGGCAACATCGACTACACCATGAGTATCAACGGCTACGTGGTACCGGATGAACATTTCGGCCAGGTCCTTTCCGGCAGCTACCCCGGCATTCCCCCGGAAGAAGTTACCGCCGCCTACCGCATGTCTTCGCTCTACGCCGTACCGGAGCCCTATGTAAAGACCGCCATTACGTCGCTGGCCCCTATCCGGCAGGTTATTGTTGATAAGGACCAGGCCCTGTGCGTCAATCTTATCTGCGCCAGGCAGGGCGAGTTTGACCGGATTTGGAACGAAGGTATAAAAGACTGGCTTGATTCCGGCGCTCAAACCGTTATCGACGAACAGCGGGCCAAGTACCGGTAAGCTGATTTTTACGAGTCGATCCGGGCTTATGGTAACATAGCCCTACAATTTTAATTCCCAAGGAGGGAAAAAATGAGAAAGCTTGCCTTAGTTGTCATGCTTGTGTTTTCAGCGGCCATGGTTTTTTCAGGAGGGCGGGGGCAGTCCTCCGGTACGTCCGGCACATCGGGTCCGGCCAGGATCACCGTGGAGATCTTTGACCGGGGCACCGACGGCGGTAAAACCGATCCCACCAACAACCGGTGGACCGCGTGGATCAAGGAAAAACTGCTTAAAGATGAGAACATCATCGTAGACTTTGTGCCCGTACCCCGGTTCGACGAGACCCAGGCCCTGATTAACCTGATGGCCTCCGGATCGCCCCCGGATGTGGCCTACACCTACAGCCAGAGCGATATTACCAACTGGGGTGAGCAGGGCGGCATCTTTGACGTGGCCCCCTACCTTGATACCACCCTCAAGGACCTTAACGCGTTCCTGGGCCCGGACGAGGGGAATCCGGGGAAGGGCCTGATCGAGCGTGCCAGGAACAACACCACCGGCCAGCTCTTTTCCATGCCCGCCCGGCGTATGAACACGGCCATGCGGAATGTCTTTATCCGCCAGGACTGGCTGGACAAACTGGGCCTCCCCCTGCCCAGGACCCGGCAGGAATACTACGACACCCTGGCTGCCTTTAAGGAGCGGGACCCCGGCGGGGTAGGCAGAGATCGTGTTATCCCCTTCACCATGAGTATCGATGTGCGCTGGCATGCGGGGAATATCCTGGACTCCTTTATCGACGTCAACCTGAGCGACAAGGAACGGTGGATCAATGCCGCGGCGGAACGGAATTTCCTGCTCCCCGGCTACAAAGAGGGGGTCCGCTTCCTGAACCGGATGTACAATGCCGGCCTTATCGACCGGGATTTCCCCCTCTACAAAGACGATACGACCGTGAACAACCTGATCAAGAGCGGGGTGGTGGGGTCCTTCAGCCAGAACTGGGATCAGATTTACCGGGAAGGGGACGCCCTCCTTTCCGATTTACAGAAGAACGTGCCCGGCGCCATGCTGGTCCCCGTGGACTGTATGGAAAGCTCCGACGGCCTTACCCGCAAGGCGGCTTACGATGCGGCGGGGATTTTTTACTTCATTCCCAAGACCTGCAAGAACCCCGACGCGGCCATGCGCTATATCAACTGGCTTGCCAAGTATGAAAACTACCACTTCATCCAGACCGGCCCCGAAGGGATTGTCCATAACATCGTTGACGGCGTTCTCAAGCTGAACCCCGCGGCCTCCGATGGCTGGATTCAGAACAGCGCCCAGAACATCGATTACACCCTGATGATGAACGGCCTGTTCCTGGAGACCAGGGAAAAGAGCATCCAGGCTATTGCCGCGGGCTACCCCTGGCCCGTCGATATGGTGTCCAATGCCTACAACCTGGCCATGACCAACGCCCGGCCCGCCCTGGTGGTTATTACCAAGTCCCCCCTGACCGTGGAGGGCCCCATAAGGCAAACCCTGACTGACAAGGGGGAGGTCCTCTTTGTGGAATCCATCACCGCCCCGGCCAACCGGTTTGACGCGGTCTACGATGCGGGGCTTGTCGATTGGAAGGCCTCCGGCGCGGACGATGTGGTGGCGGAACGCCGGGCCAAGTATCCTGAGTAAGCCTTTGTTCATACGTTAGGCTGCTAGGGTCTAACGAAGTTTGCGGACAAGCGGGGATCGCGGGTAAGGCTGCGGTCCCTTTTTTTAATTACCAGCCCACAAAAAAATATTGACAGATTATGTGTATACACTTATTCTATAAAGTAGGAGTATATAACATGAAGAATATAACGTTAGCAATAGATGAAGATATTTTAACCCTAGGCCGGGAATATGCACAAAGGAATAATATTTCATTTAATAAACTTGTTAGGAATTTAATTACTGAAACAGTAAAACCATCATCAAAAAATTGGCTTAGTGAAACTATTAAATTGATGAATCAATCTAACGGTTCTTCAAAAGGGGAAAAATGGACAAGGGAAGAATTGCATCGTGGCTAAAATATTTTTTGATACGAATATATTAGTATATACACTTGACACAAATAATGCAGACAAACAAAAAATGGCTCAAAATATTCTTATAAAAATTAGTGAAAATGAAAGACCTGTTATTTCAACACAGGTGTTGCAAGAATTTTATTATGCTTCTACAACAAAAATAAAAGCCGATAAAATTTTGGTGAAAAATATTCTACATAGCTTCACTAATATGGAAACAGTGCAAGTTAATATGAATATAATAGAACAGGGAATAGACATAAGTATTCTGTCACAAATATCATTTTGGGATGGATTAATAATAGCTGCCGCCGAATATGCCAGATGTTCAGTAATATTGTCAGAAGATTTAAATGACGGGCAAATCATTAGAGGAATAGAAATAAAAAACCCATTCAAGATACAAAATTTCAGTTTTTAAGATGCCCTACAGCCCCTTTTTGGGGATCGCCTTTGAAGGTGAAAAACCCATAAGAGCTTTGAACTGCTTGTAAAAATGGTAAATGTCGGAGAAACCGCAGTGTTCCGCCGCATCCTTCACGGAGTATTCCCCGCTTTTTAACATATTTTCCGCGTTTCTGATCCGGGTTTTAATGATGTATCGGTGCATGGAAAGCCCGGTCTTTGCCCGGAAGAGGGCGCCGCAGTATACCTCGTTAAGCCCCACCATGGCCGCCATTTTTTGTACCGTGATCTTTTCAAAGTAGTGGTTGGTAATATAATACATGATTTTTTTAATTCGGGGATCCTCCTGGGAAACCTTTATTTTGTACTCAATAAGTTCAAAGAGGCGGTGCAGGATTAAGAGGAGGAACCCCCGAGTCTTTATGGTATAGCCGGGCTGTTTGTCCAGCCAGGCAAAGTCCAGTTCCTGGAACAGGTGGATAATGTCCCCCTGCATTCCGATACGGCTTACCAGGGGGAAGGGCAGGGCCGCGGCCTTCCCCGCGCCGTCCTTGAGGGCGAAATCCACGGCAAAGCAGTGCATAAGCCGGTCGGGAAAGGTGATCCCCGCCCGTATGGAATTGGCGGGAACGCAGAGTAGGTCTCCGGCCGAGAGTTCCCGGCTTATGCCGTTGATCGTATACCGGGCGCTGCCGGACAACAGATACGTAAGGTCATAGATGGGCAAAAACTGCTCCGATATGCGCCAGTTTGGACCGCAGCGGCGGTGAATAAAGTAGTCAATTTCGGGAACCAGGTTATACTCAATCTGAAAGGGCATAGTTCCCCTCCTTTTTTTCTTTAATCTATACCTAATCTCTTTGATTTTACCATACCCCGGAAGCAGGGTCCATGTTACCGTACAGCCTTAAAACTTTAATTCCCAAGGAGGGAAGAAAATGAGAAAGCTGGCTTTAGTTGTAATGCTCGTGTTTTCAGCGGCGGCGGTTTTTTCGGGAGGGAGGGGGCAGTCCCCCGATACATCCGGCTCGCCGGGTCCGGCCAGGATCACCGTGGAGGTCTTTGACCGGGGCACCGACGGCGGCAAGACCGATCCCACCAACAACCGGTGGACCGCGTGGATCAAGGAAAAGCTGCTCAAAGACGAGAACATCATCGTAGACTTTGTGCCGGTGCCCCGGAACAGCGAAACCCAGACTCTGATCAACCTAATGGCCGCAGGCGATCCCCCGGACATAGCCTTTACCTATACGCAGTCCTATATTACCGCGTGGTCCGAGCAGGGCGGTATTTTTGACATGGCCCCCTACCTGGATACCACCCTAAAAGACCTCAAGGCCTTTCTGGGTCCCGATAAGGCCCTTCCCGGCCGGGACATGATCCAGCGTGCCCGGAACAACACCACCGGCCAGGTTTTTGCCATTCCCGCCCGCCGCATGAATGTGGCTTACCGCAATCTCTTTATCCGCCAGGACTGGCTGGACAAGCTGGGCCTCCCCCTGCCCAGGACCCGGCAGGAATACTACGACGCCCTGGTTGCCTTTAAGGAGCAGGACCCCGGCGGGGTGGGCAGGGATCGGGTTATACCCTTTACCATGAATGATGCGCATTTTGATACCCTGAATATTGCAGAATCCTTTATCGATCCCCGGATGAGCGATAAAGACCGGTGGATCAATGCGGTGGCGGAACGCTCGCTCCTGATGTCCGGTTATAAAGAGGGGATCCGGTTCATGAACAAAATGTACAACGCGGGCCTCGTGGACCGGGATTTCCCCCTTTACGGTCAGGGTACCGGCATGGCCAACCTGATAAAGAGCGGGGTGGTAGGCTCTTTTCTCAATAACTGGGATCAGATTTACCGGGAAGGGGACGCCCTCCTTACGGACCTACGGAAGAACGTACCCAATGCCATGTTTGTTCCGGTGGACTGCATGGAAAGCTCCGACGGCCTTACCCACAAGCAGTCCTACGATGCGGCGGGCCTCTATTTCTTTATTCCCAATGCGTCCAAGAACCCCGACGCGGCCATGCGCTACCTCAACTGGCTTGCCAAGTATGAAAACTACCACTTTATCCAGACCGGCCCCGAGGGGATCGTCCACACCATTGTTGACGGCGTTCCCAAGCTGAACCCCGCGGTCGGCGACGGCTGGATTCAGAACAGTTCCCAGAACATCGACTATACCCTGATGATGAACGGCCTGTTCCTGGAGACCGAGGAAAAGAGCATACAGGCCATTGCCGCAGGCTACCCCTGGCCCGCCGAAATGATTGCCAACGCGTACAACCTGGCCATGACCAACGCCAAGCCTCTTCCCGTGGTCGTCACCAAGACTCCGCTTACGGTGGAGGGCCCCGTAAACCAAACCCTGGTTGATAAGGGGACCGTTGTCCTGACCGAGGCTATCACCGCCCCGGCCAACCGGTTTGACGCGGTCTACGACGCGGGAGTCGCGGATTGGCGGGCCTCCGGCGCGGACGCGGTGGTGGCGGAACGCCGGGCCAAGTTTCCTGAGTAAATGGCCAAGTATCCGGAGTAGTATCAGTTTTCCGTGAAAGGGCCGCAGGGTAGAACTTTGCGGCCCTTTGTTTTAATATCAGAACTGCCGACATGGCAAAGGGGTGTATATGGGCGATCAACTCATCAACGTGGCAATTGTCGGAACGGGGAATATTTCCCGGCTTCATATCGAAGGCTACCAGAGCTTTCCCCGGCGCTGCCGCATCACGGCTTTCTGCGACATCGTGCCGGAGAAAAGCGCCGCCTATAAAGAGAAATATCGGCTTCCCGATGTGAAGGTCTACGACGCCCTGGACGGGATGCTCCGGGCCTTCAGGGACGGGGAACTGGCCGTTGACCTGGTAAGCGTGTGTACGCCCCCCTTCTGCCACGCGGAGATCGCCGTCAGGTGCCTCCGGGCCGGGCTGAATGTGCTGGTGGAAAAGCCCATGGCCGCAAGCCTGGAAGAATGTGACCGGATGCTGGCCGCGGAAAAGGAGAGCGGGAAGTTCCTGGCCGCCGTGGCCCAGAACCGTTTCCGCGATCCCATAGCCTCCCTAAAAAAGGCGCTGGACAGCGGCCTGGCGGGCCGGATCCTCCACGCCCAGGTGGATTCTTTCTGGTGGCGGGGCTTTCATTACTACGACCTCTGGTGGCGGGGCAAGTGGGAGACCGAAGGGGGCGGCTGCACCCTGAACCACGCGGTTCACCACATCGATATGCTCATCTGGATGATGGGACTCCCCGAAAAAGTAACGGCGGTAATTTCCAACGCGGCCCATAGTAACGCCGAGGTGGAGGACCTGTCGGTGGCGGTACTGCGCTACCCCGGCGGCGCCCTGGCCCAGATAACCAGTTCCGTGGTCCACCACGGCGAGGAGCAGCAGCTTATCTTTCAATGCGAAAAGGCCCGGATTTCCGCCCCCTGGAAGGTCCACGCCAGCCTGGCCGGTTCCAACGCCTTCCCCCTGAAGGAACGTGACGGGGAGCTGGAAAAAAAGCTGGACGATCTGGCGGCCTCCCAAAAGCCTCTGGCTTACACCGGGCATACCGGGGAGATTGAAGATGTTTTAAGCGCCCTTGAACAGGGCCGCCGTCCCGCCATAGACGGCCACGACGGCCGCAAAACCATCGAACTTATCACCGCCGTTTACAAGGCCGGGATCACGGAGGGCGCCGTAGCCTTACCCCTCAAAAAAGACGATCCCTTTTACACGGTCAAAGGAATCATGGCGGCGGCCCCCCATTTTTATGAAAAATCCGCTTCGGTGGACGCCTTCCAGGGGGAAATTACCACCGGCAACGATTACAACCGTTACGATTACCAGCGTAAATAGTGTTTGTCCCAATAGACCTTAGGGGTAAACGTTAAACAGGAGGCGAATATGGCAGAGATAAGCGACGGCGCAAACTATGCGCCCAAGGGGAAACCGGCGCCGGTGGTAAAACCGGGGGAATTTGTTTTTTCCGCCGTAGGGCTGTACCATGGCCACATTTTCGGCATGTGCAACGGCCTTACCGAGGCGGGGGGCGTGTTAAAGAGTTATTATGATCCCAACCCGGTGTACATGAAGAATTTCGCCGCCCGGTTTCCCGATGCCAAGGCCGCCTCCGGCGAAAAAGAAATACTGGACGACCCGGACATAAAACTGGTGGCCGGCGCGGATATTACCAGCCGGCGCTGCGCCCTGGGGCTGCGGGTCATGGCAGCGGGCAAAGATTACTTTACCGACAAGGCCCCCCTGACAAGCCTGGAGCAGTTGGCCGATGCCCGGGATGCGGTTAAAAAAACCGGCAGGAAATATGCGGTCTATTACAGCGAGCGGATTCATGTGGAGTCCGCCGTTTTCGCCGGCCAGCTTATCGAGCAGGGCGCCATCGGCCGGGTGCTGCAGGTCATCGGCTTCGGCCCCCACCGCCTGGGCGCGGCGGGCCGGCCGGACTGGTTCTTTATCAAGAAAGATTACGGCGGAATTCTCTGCGACATCGGCAGCCACAACATCGACCAGATTTTGTATTATACCGGTGCTAAGGACGGCAAGGTGGCCCGCAGTCAGATTGCCAACTACCATCACCCCCAATACCCGGAACTGGACGACTTTGGGGACTGTCAAATCGTGCTCGACAACCATGCCACCGGCTATTTCCGGGTGGACTGGTTTACCCCCGACGGCCTTCAGATGTGGGGGGACGGACGGCTGTTTATCTTAGGCACCGAAGGATTCATTGAACAGCGTAAGTACATGAATCTGGGATTCAAAGGCCAGGGCGGGGGCCACGTGTTCCTGGCCAACGGCAAGGAAGAAACCTACTACCACGTGGAAGGGAAAATCGGCTTTCCCTATTTCGGTAAACTTATCCTGGACTGCCTAAACCGGACGGAAAACGCCATGACCCAGGAACATGCGTTTAAGGCCATCGAGCTGGCCCTGATTGCCCAGCGCGATGCGGTGGTATTGGAAGGAGCCCCCCGGTGAAGTATCCGCCGCCTGTCAAAAAGTTTCCCCATATTTTGCACGGGGGTGATTATAACCCCGAACAGTGGCTCAAGTGGAAAGATAAAATCTGGAAAGAGGACATGCGCCTCGCCAAGCTGGCGGGCATCAACACCCTGTCGGTGGGGATCTTCTCCTGGACCGCGCTGGAGCCGGAGGAGGGGCAGTACCGCTTTGAATGGCTGGATGAGGTGATGGACCTGCTGGCCGAAAACGGCATGACAGCGGTCCTCGCCACCCCCTCCGGGGCCCGGCCGGCCTGGATGAGCAGGAAGTACCCCGAAGTGCTGCGGGTTAACGCGTCCCGTCAGCGGAATATTCACGGGGACCGGCACAATCACTGTCTCTCCTCGCCGGTCTACCGGGAAAAAACCAGCGCCATCAACAGCCTCCTGGCAAGGCGCTACCGGGATCACCGCGCCCTGGGGGTCTGGCATATTTCCAACGAATACTCCGGGGATTGCCATTGCCCCCTCTGCCAGGCCAAATTCCGCCAATACCTAAAGGACAAGTATAAAACCCTGGATGCCCTGAACGAAGCCTGGTGGTCTGCGTTTTGGAGCGGCACGATCACCGATTGGGATCAGATTGAAAGCCCCGGCGGTCCCGGCAGCGGGGGCCACAACGGGATTAAACTGGACTGGCGCCGCTTTACCACCGAGCAATTTGTGGATTTTTATCTTAACGAAACGGCCCCCCTTAAAAAGATCACCCCGGAGACGCCCTGCACCACCAACCTGATGACCGCCGGTTTTTCGGGGATAGACTATTTCCGTTTTGCCGAGGTCCTCGATCTGGTTTCCTGGGATTCCTACCCCCGGTGGACCAGCGCGGAGGGCAATGCGGAGGTTGGTCTGCGGACCTCCTACGCCCACGACTTGACCCGCAGCCTTAAACGAAGGCCCTTCATGCTGATGGAATCCTGCCCCTCCGCCACCAACTGGCGTGCCGTTGCCAAGCTCCACCGGCCGGGACTCCACATGCTTCAATCCATACAGGCCCTTGCCCACGGCGCCGATTCGGTCCAGTATTTCCAGTTCCGCAAGAGCCGCGGCGGACCGGAGCAGCACCACGGCGCAGTGGTGGATCACGAGGGCAGCGAAAACACTAGGGTCTTCCGCGACGTGGCCGAACTGGGACAGCGACTGAAAAGCCTGGACGCCCTGGTGGGCGCCGATACCCCGGCCAGGGCCGCTCTTATGTACGACTACCAGGTGCGCTGGGCCCTGGACGACGCGAAGGGTTTCCTGCAGGAAAACACCGGCTATGAAGAAACGGTGATAAACCATTACCGCCCCTTCTGGAAGCGGGGCATTCCCCTCGACCTGATCGATTCCCGGCAGAGCCTTGACAAGTACAGCCTGGTGATTGCTCCCATGCTCTACATGCTGCGGGAAGGGGCGGCGGACCGGATCAGCGCCTTTGTCCGGCGGGGCGGCCTCTTGGTGAGCACCTACGCCACAGGCTATGTAAACGAGAGCACCCTGGCTTTTCTTGGCGGTTTTCCCGGCCCCCTCAAGGAAACCCTGGGTATCTGGTGCGAAGAAATTGACGCCCTTTTCCCCGGCGAGACGAATTCCATCGAATGGAACGGCAAGAGCTACCGGGCCTTCGATCTCTGTGAACTGATCCACGGCCGGGGCGCGGAGATTCTTGGTTCCTACGGCGGCGACTTCTACGCCGGAAGCCCGGCGCTGACGGTGAATAACTACGGGCAGGGGAAGGCCTACTACATCGCGGCCCGGACGGACGGGGATTTCCTGGACGATTTCTACCGCAAGATCGGCGCGGAGGCGGGCCTTACGCCCCTCTTCGATGATCTGCCCGAAGGCGTCAGCGCCCAGGTCCGCGGCGGCGATGAAAAGTATTTTGTCTTCCTGATGAATTTCACCAACCGCGAACAACAGGTTTCCGGACAGCCGGCCCTGGCCCCCTTCGAGGCCAGGATTATCGAGAGGAGCAGCCTATGAAACCCCGCTACGGCCATATCGCCATCCGGGCCCGGGACCTGGAAAAGACCGCGGCCTTTTACCGCGACACCCTTGGTTTTCCCGAAGCCTTTAGGATGAAGGACCCCACGGGTACCAGGCTGGGCGTCATTTACCTGTACCTTGCCCCGGGCCAGTTCATCGAACTGTTCCCCGGCGGTACGGAGGAGCATGAAAAATCGCCGGCCGGCATCGGGGTGCAGCATTTCTGCATCGAGGTGGACGACGCGGCCGGGGCCCAGGAGGAGATCCGGGGCCGGGGCGCGCCCATCGATACGGAACTAAAAACCGGCTATTCCAAGTGCATCCAGTTCTGGACCCACGACCCGGACGGCAACGCCATTGAATTTATGGAACTACCCCCGGAATCGCTGCAGTACCAGGCCAACGAGCGGCTTGCCCGGTCCCCGGGAGCCTAGTCATGGTAGCGGAGTACGACTGCTGGTTTCAGCGGCGGGACGCGGGACCGGACCGGGTAGGCCTGGACCGGCTTTACCGGGGTGAAGAATCCCCCCTCCTGGACCATGCGGCCCTTGAATACCGCCGGGGCATGGAAAAATGCTTCGGCATTCCGGTAAGGCCCCCTGCCCTTACGGTAGAGCCCTCTGCCGCGGAAGGGGGTCCCGGTCTCCGGCTGGGGACCATTCCCTATCTGAACAAAACCCGGGGCCTTGCCCTGACGGAACAGGGGCCTGAAGGTTTCGTCATCCGCTGGGAGCCCGGACGGCCGCTCATCGCGGGCCAGGATGGGCAGGGGACCCTCTACGGGGTCTACCGTTTCCTCTCCCTCCTGGCCCAGGGAAAATTACGGCCGGGGGATGAACTTGCCGAAACCCCCGCGGCCCCCCTTAGGATGATCAACCACTGGGACAACATGGACGGTTCCGTTGAGCGGGGCTATGCGGGGCTCTCCCTTTTCTTTAAGGACGGCCGGATCAGTTACGACCGGGGGCGCATAGAAGACTATGCCCGGCTCCTGGCCTCCGTGGGGATAAACCGCCTTTCGATAAACAACGTAAATGTCCGGGGCCCGGCCAGGGAGCTTATCACCGAGAAACACCTCCCCGACGTAGCAGGCCTGGCGGATCTGTTCCGGCCCTTCGGCATACGGCTGCTTTTAAGCGTCAATTTTTCCTCCCCCATCTCCGTCGGGGGGCTGGGGACTGCGGACCCCCTGGACAGGACTGCGGCGGCATGGTGGGAAAAGCAGGCGGACCTGGTCTACCGCTGCATCCCCGATCTGGCGGGTTTTCTTATCAAGGCAGATTCCGAAGGGGAGGCCGGTCCCTTCCGCTACGGCCGCAGCCATGCCGACGGGGCCAACATGCTGGCCGCCGCCCTGAAGCCCCACGGGGGCATCGTGGTGTGGCGCTGCTTTGTCTACAACTCCGCCCAGGACTGGCGGGATCAGAGCATAGACCGGGCCAGGGCGGCCTATGACCACTTTAAGCCCCTGGACGGGAGCTTCGCGGATAATGTACTCCTGCAGGTAAAGCACGGCCCCTACGATTTTCAGGTTCGGGAACCCGTATCTCCCCTCTTCGGGGCCCTCGGCAAAACCCGGCACCTGATGGAACTGCAGATCACCCAGGAGTACACCGGGCACCAGATCGATCTCTGTTTCCTGCCTTCCATGTGGGCCGATGTGATGGATTTCGATACCCCTGCCGGTCCCGTAAAGAAGCTGCTTGGGGCCTCCTCCCTGGAGGGGCTTGCGGCGGTGGGCAACGTGGGGCTCGACGGGAATTGGACCGGCCATACCCTGGCCCAGGCCAACCTCTACGGCTACGGGCGCCTGGCCTGGAATCCCGGCCTGGGGGCGGAGGAAATCGCCGGCGAATGGGCGGCCCTCTGCTTTGGTCCGGGGGATGCGGCGGAAACGGTGAAGTCCCTGCTCCTAAAGTCCTACCCGGCCTACGAGAAGTACAACGCGCCTTTCGGTCTCTGCTTTATGGTGAATCCCGGTATCCACTACGGACCCAGCCCGGAGGGCTACGAATTCTCCCGCTGGGGGACCTACCACCGGGCGGACCGGGAGGCCGTCGGCATAGACCGGACGTCGGCGGGGACGGGCTATACTGAGCAGTACGCCCCGGCCAAGGCGGCCCTCTTTGCGGACCCCTCCACCTGTCCGGAGAACCTTATCCTCTTTTTCCACCGGCTCCGCTACGACTACCGGATGAAAAACGGCCAAACCCTGCTGCAGAACATCTACGATACCCATTTCGAGGGCTGTGACGAGGCGGAGGCCATGCTTACGCTCTGGACCGGCCTAAAGGGGCGCATCGGCGGGGAATGCTACGATTCGGTGCTGGCCAGGTTTGAAAGGCAGATAGAAAACGCCCGGCAGTGGCGGGATGTGGTAAATACCTATTTTTGGCGTAAAACCGGCGTGGGAGACCTAAAGGGCCGGAAGATTTACGACTGATTGGAAGGTGGGCCCGCACCCAAACTGTTTGGGCCGCCCTTACCATTCCCGGGGCTTAAAGTCCGGGGGGACGTTTATCGTCATGGTGTCACCGGATTGGACGATCACGTACAGCCCGGCCTCTATGGCCGCTTCCACCTAAACCCTTACCTTCATTCCCGCCCCGGAGGTCCCGTACTTGTCACTTGTCCCGGTTTATGCTAAAAGTGTAGTCTGATGGGGTGTCTTGTCTGTGCCAATCCAAGCAACAGGGAAATATTCGGGGCGCCGGAGGAGATTCGGGCCCTTCTGCTTATCTAAGATGACTCGTTAAGGGGTAAAACATGCGGGATATTCAGGATTTTGACTCGATTATGATACGTTTGGCCTCCCCGGAAATGATCCGGGCCTGGTCCTACGGGGAAGTTAAGAAGCCGGAGACCATTAACTACCGGACTCTGCGGCCGGAAAAGGACGGTCTCTTCTGCGAGCGGATCTTCGGAACCACCAAGGAATGGGAGTGCTACTGCGGAAAGTTTAAGTCGATCCGTTACAAGGGGGTTATCTGCGACCGCTGCGGGGTCGAGGTGACCCACTTCAAGGTCCGCCGGGAGCGGATGGGCCATATTGAACTGGCGGCCCCGGTATCCCACATCTGGTACTATCGTTCGGTTCCCAGCCGTATGGGGCTGCTCCTTGACATGACCATGACGGCCCTCCGTTCGGTGCTCTACTACGAGAAATACGTGGTTATCGACGCCGGGGAGACCGACTTAAAGAAGATGCAGCTCCTCTCCGAGGAGGAGTATTACGAGAACCAGGAGCGTTACGGCGGTGGTTTCAGCGCCGGTATGGGGGCGGAGGCGATCCGCACCCTCCTGGAAAACGTCAATCTGGATGAGCTGTCCGCGGAATTGCGGGTCAAGATGATCGAAAAGGGGGCCAAGAGCGACAAGCGGCTCCTTAAGCGTATCGAAATCGTTGAAAATTTCCGCAATTCCAAGAACAAGCCCGAATGGATGATCCTGGACGTGATCCCCGTCATCCCCCCGGATCTGCGGCCCATGGTGCAGCTTGACGGCGGTCGTTTTGCCACTTCGGACCTCAACGACCTGTACCGCCGGGTGATCAACCGGAACAACCGGCTTAAGCGGCTCCAGATCCTCAACGCCCCGGATATCATCATCCGTAACGAGAAACGGATGCTCCAGGAGGCGGTGGACGCGCTGTTCGACAATTCCAAGAAGAAGCGGGTGGTTAAGGGGGCCAGCAACCGGCCCCTCAAGTCCATCTCCGACATGCTCAAGGGGAAGCAGGGCCGGTTCCGGCAGAATCTCCTGGGCAAACGGGTTGACTATTCGGGCCGCAGCGTCATCACCGTGGGGCCTGATCTCAAGATGTGGCAGTGCGGGCTTCCCACCAAGATGGCCCTGGAACTCTTTAAGCCCTTCATTATGAAGAAGCTGGTGGACAAGGATGTGGTCTACAACATCAAGAAGGCCAAGATCCTGGTGGAAGCCGAGACCCCGGAGGTCTTTGCCATCCTGGACGATGTGGTAAAGGAACATCCGGTACTTCTGAACCGGGCCCCCACCCTGCACCGGCTGGGTATCCAGGCCTTTGAGCCGGTCCTGGTGGAGGGAAAGGCCATTAAATTACATCCCCTGGTCTGCCATGCCTTTAACGCCGACTTTGACGGTGACCAGATGGCGGTCCACGTACCCCTGACCCAGGCGGCCCAGATGGAGTGCTGGACCCTGATGCTTAGCGCCCGGAATCTCCTGAACCCGGCCAACGGTAAGACCATCGTGTTCCCCTCCCAGGATATGGTGCTGGGGATCAACTTCCTCACCCGGATCAAGCCCAAGGCCAAGGGCCAGGGCCGGCGCTACCACACGGTGGAGGAAGTGCTTATGGCGGTGGAAACCAAGTCCCTGGACCGGGAAGCCTCCATCCGGGTGCGGCCCCCCAAGTCCCCTATATGGGATAAGCCCGGCCACGAGGCCGGCCTGGGGGAGGATGGTCTTCTTGAGACCACCGCGGGACGGCTGGTGTTCAACGAGGAACTGCCCGAGGAGATTCCCTATATCAACTATGAGCTTAGGGACAAGGAACTGAGGGCCCTGATCGAGCATATCTTCAGTGAAAAGGGTTCCTGGATCACGGTGAAGATGCTGGATGCCATCAAGGCCACGGGTTACAAATACGCCACGGTTTTTGGCGCCACCATCGGGGTGGATGACATTGTGGTACCCAAGGAAAAGCCGGAGATGATTGAAACGGCCAATAAGGCGGTGGAGGAGATCCAGCGGTATTGGCGCCAGGGTACCATTACCCCGGAGGAGCGGTACAACCGGGTGGTGGCGGTATGGACCAAGACCAACGATGACCTTACCAATATCATGATGAAGACCCTGGAGGCCGATCGGGACGGCTTTAATTCGGTGTATATGATGGCCAATTCCGGCGCCCGGGGAAGCCGCAACCAGATCCGCCAGCTTGCCGGTATGCGGGGTCTTATGACCAAACCTTCGGGGGACATCATCGAACTGCCTATCCGGTCCAACTTCAAGGAAGGGCTTTCGGTTATCGAATTCTTTATCTCCACCAACGGCGCCCGGAAGGGGCTGGCGGATACGGCCCTTAAAACCGCCGAAGCCGGCTACCTTACCCGGCGGCTGGTGGACATCGCCCAGGATGTGGTGGTGAACGAGGATGACTGCGGTACGATCAACGGGATAACCTACTCCGCCATCAAGGACGGGGAAGATATTGTGGAACCCTTAAGCGACCGTATCGTGGGCCGCTATACCCTGGAACGGGTTAAGCACCCCATTACCGGGGAACTTATCATCGATGTGAACGAAGAGATCACCGAGGCGATTGCCGCCACCATCGAAAAGGCCGGGATCGAGTCGGTGCGGATCCGCACGGTCCTTACCTGCGAAGCGGAACACGGGGTATGCCGCAAATGCTACGGTCGGAATCTTGCCACCAACCGTTCGGTGGATATCGGCGAAACCGTGGGAACCATCGCGGCTCAGTCCATCGGTCAGCCGGGGACTCAGCTTACCATGCGGACCTTCCATATCGGCGGCGTTTCTACCAAGGCCAGCGAGGAAAACCGCACCTTCCTCAAGTACCCGGTTTATATCCGGGATATTACCGGGGCCCATGTGGAGATGCCCGATGGTCACTGGCTCTTTACCCGCAAGGGCTACGCGGTGGTCAACAAGGTGCTGCAGGAATATAAGCTGGAAAGCCAGGATGTCCTGTTGGTGGAAAGCGGCAAGCGGATCATCCGGGACGAGCCGATTATCAGGCGGGGGGACCGGGAGATTCTGTCTTCGGAAATTGCCTACGCCATGCTGTTGGAGAAAGCCGGGGGCCGTACGCTCTACCTTATCGGCCAGGATCAGAAGATTGAAATCCGCAACGGTTCGGACCTGCTGGTAAAGAAAGGCGATGTGGTGGGCGCGGAAAAAACCATCGCCTCCTTTGACCCCTTCTCGGATCCCATCATTGCCGAGGCTTCCGGTTACGTAAACTACGAAGATATTATTCCCGGCACCACCCTGCGGGAAGAAATTGACGAGGAAACGGGGAACAGGGAAAAACGGATCACCGAATTTCAGATGGAAAGCAAGCAGCCCCGGATCATTATCACCGATGACCAGGGGAACGAGGCGGCTTCGTACTTCCTCCCCGGCGGCGCTTCCATCCAGGTGGACGAATTTGAGCTTGACGCCAAGGGAGACCCCGTGCTTGACAGCAACGGAAAGCAGCTTAGGGTCAGGATAAATGCCGGTAAGATCATCGCCAAGACCGTAAAGGAATCCGCCAAGGCCATGGACATTACCTCCGGCCTTCCCCGGGTAAGCGAACTCTTTGAAGCCCGCAAGCCCAAGAGCCCCGCGGTGCTGGCCCAGGTGTCGGGAACCGTATACTTTAAGGGCATTGTCAAGGGAAAACGGGTGGTCACCATCGTGGACGCCTTCGGCAAGGAATACAAACACCTTATCCCCATGACCAAGCGCCTTTTGATCCGGGACGGCGATACGGTTGAGGCCGGAGAGTCCCTCTGCCTGGGGGCAATCAATCCCCACGACGTGCTTCATATCCAGGGTGAGGCCACCCTGCAGCGGTATCTGATGGATGAAATCCAGCAGGTCTACCGCCTCCAGGGGGTTTCCATCAACGACAAGCATATCGGCGTCATCGTCCGCCAGATGATGCGGAAGGTGGAGATCGTGGCAGTGGGAGACACCAAGTTCATTTACGGGCAGATGGTGGATAAGTACCGCTTCCACGAGGAGAATAACCGGGTCATGGCGGAAGGGGGGCAGCCCGCGGTGGCCCGGCCCATGTTCCAGGGTATCACCAAGGCCAGCCTGAACATCGACTCCTTCCTTTCGGCGGCCAGCTTCCAGGATACCACCAGGGTGCTCACCAACGCCGCCATCGCGGGAAGTACCGACTATCTGCGGGGCCTCAAGGAAAACATCATCATCGGCCACCCCATTCCCGCGGGCACCGGCATGAAGCGTTACCGGCAGGTCAAGCTCTTTGACGAGGACAGCCAGGACCTGGATCAGCAGATGGAGGAGATCCTGGAGCAGCGGAAGCTTGAGGCCGCCGCCGTTTCCGAGACCGAGGAAGATGAACTCATGGTAGAAGACACCGAAGAATAAAAAAACCGGAGCCGGGGAGAAAACCCGGCTCTTTTTTTGCCCTTTGCGGTAAAAAGAGATTCACGTTTTCTAAAGAGGTGGGTATGGCTACAAATATTGCGGTGATGGTGCTTTATTTTGGGGTGACCATTGGGATTGGCCTTTACTTTGGCGGTAAAAAGACCGAATCTTCCTCGGATTATACCGTCAGCGGTCGTAAGCTGGGGGGCTTTGTGTACCTCCTCACCATGATTGCCACCATGGTGGGCGCCAGTTCCGTCATGGGCGGGGTTTCCTATTGGTCCCGGCGGGGGCTCTCCCAAATCTGGTATTGGTTTGGGGGACACCTCCAGACCCTCATCTTCCTGCTTTACCTGGGCCCCCGGATCAACGCTTTTGGCCGGGAACATGGGGGAGAAACTATCGGCGACTGGTTTATATACCGGTACGGAAAGGTTTCAAAATTTCTGGCTTCGGTCTTGATTGCCCTGGCCTATGTGGCTATTACGGCCTTCCAGTATTTGGCCATGGCGGTGATTTTGAACCTGGTCTTTAATATCCCCTTTAACGTGGCCCTGCTTATTACCTCCGTGGTGGTGGTGTTTTACACCTCGGTGGGCGGCCTTTGGGCGGTGGTAACGACGGATATTTTTCAGGGTATCCTTACCTGGCTGGGGGTTATCGTTATGGGCATCCTGTTTTACTCCCGGGCCGGCGGGATTCAACCGATTATTAAGGCGCTGCCCCCGGAGCATCTTAGGTGGTTTGGCAATGTTACCCCCTGGAACGCCTTCGCTTCCATGCTCACCCTGGGCCTGGGGATTATTTCCTGGCCCGATGTTTGGCAGCGGATCTACGCCGTAAAAAATATCAGGACCTACCGCCAATCTACCGTGGTGAATCTTATCATCGGGATTTTTCTGACCGCCGCCGTCTGCGGCCTGGGCTTTGCTTCCCGGGTGTTGATGCCGGATTATTCCGGTTCACCGAACAATATGCTGCCCCTGATGATTCTTAATTATTTCCCCAATGTGGTGGGGGCGATCTTCTTTGCCGTCCTTTTGGCGGTGATCATGGGTTCCGCGGATTCAGTCCTCCTGGTAAGCGGCATCATTATTTCCAAGGATATTATTGAGCCCTTCTTTAAGAGGCCCCGGACGGATAAAGAAATTCTGCGGTTTAGAAAAATTGTTACCGCCGTTACCGGATTTTTTACCCTGATCGTGTTGTTCTTTAGTACCGATATGTTCACCCTCTGGGTGATGAGCGCCGACATTACGGGGGCTACCCTGGCGGTACCGATCCTCTTTGGCTTTGCCTGGAAGCGGCCGGACGAGCGGGCTGTCTTGGCGTCCATAATTTTTGGCTTTGCGGGCTGGCTTGTCTTTACGGTATTCAAATTCCCGGTCCCCATAAACGCCATTTTGCCCGGGGCCCTGCTCTCCCTTATCGCCTATGTGGTGACCGCTTTCGCGGCCCCGCCGAGGAAGGGGAAGGCGCCCGCTCATGCCTGATTTTGATCTGGTTATCGCCGGGGCCCGGGTCCTTGATCCCGAGACCGGCCTGGATGAAACGCTGAATGTGGGGCTTTTGGACGGCCATATTGCCGCCCTTACCATGGCCCCCCTGCGGGGGGAGCGGGTCATTGAGGCCGCCTCCCTGGTCCTGTCCCCCGGTTTTATCGATATCCATACCCACGAAGACTTTCGGGAGACTCAACAAAGCGGCGAATTCCGCATACCCAGGGAAACTTCCGCCTGCGCCCTCCGTTCCGGGACTACCACCATCCTGGGCGGGAACTGCGGGGGCAGCAACTACCCGGTGGGGAACTACCTGGAAACCCTGGCCGCTGAAAAGCTGCCCATAAACTGCCTGACCCTGGCGGGGAATTCCACGCTGCGGAAACTCCTGGGCCTGGACGAGTACGACACCGCTTCCCCTTCCCAGATCGCCGCCATGAAGGACCTGGCCGGGACGGCCATGGACGAGGGGGCCAGGGGAATCTCCTTTGGGCTGCAATACGCGCCGGGGACAAGTTTCGCCGAGGTCCTTGCCCTCTGCGAGGCGGTGCGGGAAAAAGATAAATTTTTCGCCGTCCACATGCGCTACGACACCCCCTCCCGGGCGGTGGAAACCGTGGAAGAGGTTATCGCGGCCGCCCGTATCACCGGCGCGGCGCTGCAGATTTCCCACTACGCCGCCAATGTGTACGGCCTGGCAAAAAACGGCCTCTCCAATATCGACATCACCGCCCGGCTTATCGGGGAATCGGGGGCCGATATTACGGCCGATGTGTACCCCTACGATACCTGGGCCACGGGGATACGGTCCGCGGTGTTTGACCAGGGCTTTGACGATTTTAATTTTAAGGTGACTGATTTAGAGATACTGTCCGGCCCCCTGGCGGGGCGGTACTGTACCCAGGAAATTTATGAAGAGCTTAGGCATAGCCCGCAGGAAACCTCTGTGGCCTGCCACAACGCCACCCCCATGCGGGACATTGAGGCGGCCTACCGGCTCCCCTTTGTGTGCCTGGGAAGCGATGCAAACATGACCCTGGGGGCCGACGGACACAAGAAGGGGCATCCCCGGGCCGCCGGTTCCCCGGCCCGTTTCCTGCGGGAATTCGTGCGGGAGAAGGGACTTTTTTCCCTCATGGAGGGGATACGGAAACTCAGCCTCCTCCCCGCCCAACGTTTGGGCCTTGGCCGCAAAGGCCGTCTGCAGGAGGGCTGCGATGCGGACCTCTGTCTCTTTGATCCCCAAACTATCGGCGACCGGGCGGCCTTTGGGGTCGATGTCTGCGCCCTGCCCCCCACGGGGATCCGGGCGGTCATCGTGGGCGGTAAGCTTGCCTGGGAAGAAGCTCCGCCGGAAGTTCCGCCGCGGCCGTGAAGCTGGACATTGTCCGCGCCGATCCCGCGGGTAACATCACTATCTTTGTCCTTAACCGAATTGACGATCCCCTGCTCCGGGTCCGGGCCGCCAAAGCCCTGCTGGCGGAGCCTTCACTGGGGGCCGAACAGGTGGGCTTTGTCGTTCCCCCCGCCGGGCCGGGGGCATTGTGGCGGCTGGACATGATGGGGGGCGAGTTTTGCGGCAATGCGGCCCGGAGTTTCGGCCTCTATGCGGCCCGGGAGCTGGGTCTGAAGGGGAAGCTGTCGATCCCTGTTTCCGTAAGCGGAACCGATAGGCCCGTAACCGTGACCGCCGATGTTGAAGCGTTTTGGGCGGAGGCGGAGATACCCCTGCCCAGGGGCTTTGACACCCTGGTCCATGAAGGCCGCCCCTACCCGGTCTATTTTTTTGAGGGGATCACCCATGTGATTGCCCAGGACGTAAACCCCGGCCGGGACCTGGTTGGTAATCTTCTGGAGCTTGCGAAAAAAAAGATCCCTGAAAGGGGGGGAGAACATGCCCTTGATGCCTTTGGGGTGATGTTTTACGAAAAGCGGCGGTGTTTTATACGGCCTGTGGTGTACGTGGCCGCCGCCGATTCCCTGGTCTTTGAATCAAGCTGCGGTTCGGGGACCGCGGCCCTGATCCTTGCATTGGCCGGGAATCTGAACGACGGTGAGGGCCGCTGGGAGGTATCCCAGCCCGGCGGCCTTATAGAGGGGCGGGTGAAAAAAGAGGCCGGGGAAATCAAAGCCCTGAGCATCGGCGGCCCGGTGGCCCTGGACAGCCGGCGCCCGGTGATCCTGTAAAGTTAAACGTAACGTCCCCCTTCTGAATCGGGGGGAAACCGTTTTAGGCTACTACCTGGTACCCCGCTTCGGCCACCGCCGCTTCCATCATGGCCTGGGTGACTTCCCCGTTATGGTTCACTTCGGCGCTGTTTTTTTTAAGGTTCACCTTGGCGGACTTAACCCCGCCGATGCCTTCCAGCGCTTCCTTTACGTGTTTTACGCAGTGTTCGCAGGACATCCCTTCGATCTTGAGAGCGGTCTTCATATACTTCTCCTGGGAAAGGTTTTGCGTTTACTATAATTCCGGTATACTAAACGGCGCAAGGGGGCAATTTTGCAATACCGAGTCGATTCGCGGTCGGGGAATAAACTTTCGGTCCTGGGTTTTGGCTGCATGCGTTTCCCCAGGGCTCTGGGGGCCGTCGATATGAAAAGAACCGAGGGACTGATCCTCCGTTCCATCGAGGGGGGGCTGAACTACTTCGATACGGCCTGGATTTACCCCGGCAGTGAGGAAGCCCTGGGCGCCGTTTTGGCGAAACACCGGCTTAGGGAAAAGGTTTTTATCGCCGCCAAACTGCCGGTGGTTTTGCTTAGGGGCGGGGCTGACTTTGACAAATACTTCGACAAGGAGCTGGAACGGCTGCGGACCGGATACGTTGACTATTACCTTATGCACATGCTTACCGATACGGACCTGTGGAAGAAGCTTAAGTCCTGGGGGATTGAGGCGTGGATCGCGGAGCAGAAGAGAAGCGGCCGGATTCGGCAGATTGGTTTTTCCTACCACGGCAGCCGGGACGAATTCTTAAAGCTTATCGATGACTATGACTGGGAATTCTGCCAGATTCAGTACAACTATTCGGACGAGAATTTCCAGGCCGGGGTAACGGGGCTCCGGGCCGCCGCGAAAAAGATGCCGGTGATGATCATGGAACCCCTGCTGGGGGGAAAGCTGGCGGGGGGACTCCCCGCGGAGGCGGCGCGGATCTTCAGGCAGGCCAATCCCGGCCTGTCCCCCGCGGCCTGGGGCCTTAACTGGGTATGGAACCAGGAGGAGGTGACGCTGCTCCTTTCCGGCATGGGAGAACTGTCCCAACTGGAGGAGAACCTTGCCCTTGCGGAGGCGGCCCGGCCGGGCATGCTGGGGGAGGGGGATGCGGAGGTTTACCGCCGGGTTCTGGAAACGATTAACCGCTCCTACAAGATCCGCTGTACCGGCTGTAACTACTGCATGCCCTGTCCCCGGGGGGTCAATATCCCCGGCTGCTTTGCCGCCTACAACGCTTCCTATGCCATTGGTTATGTGGCGGGGATGCAGCAGTTTGTCACCAGCACGGGCCTTATTTCCGAACGTTCAAGCGGCCCCGGCCTCTGTGTCAAATGCGGCCGCTGTGAAACCCACTGCCCCCAGCACCTTGAGATCATCAAATCCCTGGCGCTGGTACGGGGAAAAATGGAACCCCTCTGGATCCGGGGCATCGGCGCGGCGGCCAGGGCCTTTCTGGGGAAAAAAAGGATAAAAACCAAGTGAAGAAAAGGGGGCGGCCCTGTGGTTTTTGCCCCGCGGCGTCCCTAAGCCGGTATGGTAGTGTTTGAATCAAAGTAGGCCCTAACCTGTTTTGAACGCGTGAAGTATAAAAAACCGACAAGCAATAATCCCAATGACGCAAATATACCGGTTATTAAAAACGCCGGATACGTTGCGTTTAATTTTCGATTAATTTTTTAAAGGCCTCCACATGGCGGAAGCGGAGGAGGAGATCGATAAAAGCGGGGTTTTTTAGGGGCGGGTCCCTGAAGTAGAAGAGGTGGCTTTTGCAGCGGCAGTCTGAGGAGCCGAAGCGCGGGACCCCCCGGCCCCCCAGGTCCTCCAGGGCGGAGGCAAGATCGCATTCCAGGTTACGGTAGGAAAGGATGGGGTAGGCCTTGATCCGCTCCGCCAGGGCGCCGAGGTAGTCGATATGCCAGCGGCGTGTCTTGCGGACATGGCGCAGGTGGCGGCTTATGCGTTTGGACAGGTTTTTCCGGGCAGAACCGGCGTAGATGTACCAGCCTGCGTCGAAGTGCAGGGTCCCCAGGGCGCCGATGACGGTGTCCCGGGCTTGGGGGATTTCCAGCATCAGCATATAGCTTCCCCCGTTTCCGGCGGCCAGCGCGCCGTGGGAAAGGTCTACCGGCACCCGGGGGCGGGCCAGGTACGCGGTCCCCCGGTTATCGCAGCGGAGGAGGCACGCGTGGATCGCCACCGGCCCGCCCTTTCCTTTGCCTGAGTCTGCCGCTTTCTTGCGCCCGGCGGCTTTGGGAACGTTCCCGGTCTTGGGAAGTTCCGCCCCGTGGCCGTGGACGCTGAGGGCCGCGGCGAACTGCGGATCGGTGTGGAGGTTTGGGATGAACCGCTCCGGTTCCCCGTGGACGATCACGAAAAGCACGTGGCACCGGTAGCCCTGTGCGCAGAGGACCGCCAGTTCTTCCAGGTGTTTGAGGGCCCGCTCCGAGGGGGCATCGGGAAACATGGCGGCGCCGTATTCCACCAGGGAGCAGGCCTTTACCTCCACCAGGTGGCGGATTCCTTCCCGGTCAACACAGAGAAAATCGAACCGGGAATCCCCCAGGGTGAATTCCCCCCGGACCTCCGTGATGCCGGGGATGATTTCCCTGAGGGCCAGCTCCTCCACCGCCTTGTTGGCCCGGGCGGAAAAGAGGGGGGCCACCCCGGTCCGGTAGTAGATTCCCACCGCAGTCCAGCCGGTTTTCGCCTTGGCTCCGGCATCCCGCTTTTCCAGAATGAGCCGGGCGCCGGGAATATCGCTGCCCCGGTATCCAAAAAATTCGATAAGCCTCCCCGGATTGGGGCAGTGGCAGGGGATCCTGGCGGGCGCGGCCTTGGCGGGAGATGACCCAGCGGGCACGGCTTTGGGTTTTTCATCTCCGGCGATGATGAGAAAACGGTTCGGCCGTTCCACAAACAGGGCTTCCCGGTCGTTGCGGAAGAGTTTTACGCTGAGGGCTTTTTTGTCAGCCATGGAGGCTGGCGGGGAAACTAAAAAGGCGGGGACCTTCCCCGCCTCTACTGCGCCCTTCCCTGATCTGCCGGGCCGCTTTACTGTTCTTCACGAAGCAGGGGATCGTTGAAGCCCGCGGCGCCTATTCGCTGGAGAACATCGCCCACTTCCTCCGAGGGGATTCCCGAAAGTACCACCCGGAAATGATCCCCGTTCCGCTCGTAGACCGGGTTAAGCCCGGCGTCCTTAAGCCGTTCGAAAACGGCCAGGGCGTTCCTGGGTTCCCGGTAGGAACCGATCTGCACCCGGTAAATCTTATTGGCCTTGATCACCACGGTGTTTGCCGGGGGGGCGGTTGATGGGACATTTGCCGGAGGGGCCGCCGGAACAACTGCGGGGACCGGGACATTTGCCGGGGGGGCCGCTGGGGCCGGGACCGGGGCATTTGCCGGAAGGGCCGCGGGGGCTGGCGGGGCTGATGGAACGCCGGGGGGGACCGGATCGTTGGGCCTTGCCGCGGATTCGGTACTGAACACCGGCCTTACTTCGATGGGGATAGTGATCTGCAGGGGCTGGGACACCTGCTGGGGCGGCTGTACTTGCGGGGATGCAACGGGCAACGGCTGCAAAGCTGCCGACGGCTGCGAAGCCGCCGACGGCTGTGTTGCGGACGATGGCTGTTGCACAGACAATGGCTGCGGAGGTACCGGCTGCGGAGGTACCGGCGATGCCTGCGGCACGGCAGGCTGGGCGATGATTACAGGCTGGACCAGGGGCTGCAGGGGTTGAACCACCGGCCGGACCTGTTGAACCGGGAGGACCTGCTGGACCGGCTGAATCTGTTGCATGGGGGCCTGCTGCCTGGTCTGGGGTCCGGGATTTTGCTGGGGTTGCTGGTAAGGCTGCGCTTGGGGCTGGTAAGACTGTTGTTGATAGGGTTGTGGTTGGTAAGGCTGCTGCTGATACGGCTGCGCCTGGGGCAGGTAAGATTGAGGCTGCTGGGGGGTCGGCTGCTGGAAATACTGGGTTATCTGCTGCTGGGGAGGCTGGACCACCACCGGCTCCTGGGGCGGGGCCGGGTAGTAGGGTTGAACCGGCTCCGCGGCGGGGTAGGAAGGGTAGGGGGGAGCGGTGATCTGGGAAGCGGCGTTGGAAGCGCCCCCTTGGGAGAGGGCATAGGAGTCCGTCCTGGCCAGGTAGGACGGATCCGCGGCCTGTCCATAGGCGGACTGGGCCCCCAGAGCTTCTACCAGCACCGGGGCTGTCCCGGCGATCACCATGTCCAGCATCTGTGCCGCGGCCTGGGAAAGATCGATGATCCGGGAGGATACAAAGGGTCCCCGATCATTCACCCTTACGTTGACCTTCCTGCCGTTATTCAGATTGGTAACCGTGAGCAGGGTTCCGAAAGGCAGCGAGGGATGGGCCGCGGTGTACTGGGTGGAATTGAAGATCTCGCCGGAAGCGGTGGGGCGTCCGTCGAATTCCGCCCCATACCAGGAAGCGATTCCCTCTTGCCGGAAATTTGCAAGGTCTGTGGAGGGGAAATTCTGGGCCACACAGAGGGAGCCGACAAAAAACCCCGCGGCAAGGGCAAGGATGATCCGTTTCATACTCACATTATCGGCAAAAAAAGGTGAAATTCCCTTGACATTTCTAAGGCCCCATAGTATGTTCTTATGCAAAGAAACGTTTCTTTGTAAAGAAACATTATGCCTTTCCGCCAGGAGGCGGGAAAGAACATCAAGGAGTAAACGATGGAAAATGTCCGTGTAATGAAAGAGAGCGGCGCCGGGGAGAAGCGGGAAGTGGGAAGGACGACGAAGAAGGGCCTCCAGATTCGGGATGTGCTGCTTATCGGCATCCTCCTGGCCGCCGGGGTGGTGCTGCGGACCGCGGTGGGAACGGTGATCAACTTCGGGATGAAGCCCAACTTCATCATCGCCATGTACTGTCTGACCATCCTCTTAATACGGCCCGGCTTGGTGGAGGCGGCGATCATCGGGATTCTCTCCGGCGCGGTCTGTCAGCTTTTCCCCGGCCAGCCCTACATCAACTTTGTCAGCGAGCTGCTGGGCGCCCTGGCCATGTGCCTGATCATCAGGATTCCCGTCGGTCGGGGCATAGGCGGGGCCGGGGGCGCAGCCCTTCAGTCGGCCCGGATCATCGTCTGTACCTTCCTGAGCACCCTGGTGAGCGGTTTTAGCTTCATCGGCGTCATGTACCTGATGTACTACTCCGGGGCCGACATAACGCCCACTCCCCTGGCCATCTTTATGGCGATCATCTTTGGGACTGCCCTGATCAATTCGGTCATCGTACAGATTCTCTACATACCCCTAAAGCTGGCCCTGAAACGCGGCAATGATCAGCCTTAAGGACCTGAGCTTCCGTTACCGGGGAGCGGACCGGAACGCCCTGTCGGGGATCAACCTGGAGATTCCCGACGGAGCCTTTCTGGGGATCATCGGCCCCTCCGGGGCCGGCAAATCCACCCTGACCTATGTGCTCAACGGGGTGGTCCCCCACCATTACGGGGGGGATTTCTACGGCCGGGCCCTGGTGAACGGCCTTGATACGGTGGAGGCCGGGACGGAACGAATCGCCGGGGAGCTGGGAAGCGTCTTCCAGGACATTGACGGCCAGATGGTGGCCGCGGTGGTGGAGGACGAGATCCTCTTTGGGCTGGAAAATTTCCGTGTCCCCCGTGACGAGATCGAAGACCGGCTCGCCGCCGCCCTGGAGGCTGCGGGCATAGGGGATCTGCGCCGCCGGACCCTGAGCAGCCTTTCCGGCGGACAAAAGCAAAAGGCGGCCATCGCGGCCATCATCGCGCTGCGGCCCCGGATCATCGTCCTGGACGAAGCCACCGGCGAATTGGATCCCGCCTCCAGCCGCCAGGTCTTTCTATTCCTGCGGGAACTTAACCGGCAATTCGGCATTACGATCATCGCGGTGGAGCAGAAGATCATGCTCCTCTGCGAATTTGCCAGGGAGCTGGCGGTTATGGACCGTGGTGAACTGGTCCTCCACGGTACGGTCGCGGAGGTGCTGCAGCGGCCGGAGCGCCTTGAGGAGGCGGGGGTTAATATCCCCAGGGTGACTACCCTGGGGAAGGCCCTGAGGGAAGGGGGGCTCTATGGGGGCGCCCTGCCCCACAATTTAGGCGAGGCCAGGCGGATGATGGAAACCGTAGTCCCGGAGTGTCGTAATGCTGCGTTTTGAGGAGGTCAGCTTCGGCTATGCCGGGACGCCTGCCATCGACGGGGTTTCCTTTGTCCTGGGGAAGGGAGACTTTGCCGCCCTGCTGGGGGAGAACGGGGCGGGGAAATCCACCCTCTGTCGGCTCTGCAACGGCCTCCTTAAGCCCCGGTCCGGCAGGGTGCTGCTTGCGGGCCAGGATACCCGAACCGTAAAGACCAGCGTTCTGGCCCGCCGGGTGGGCTACCTGTTCCAGAATCCCGACCGCCAGCTTTGCAAGAACACCGTGGGGGAGGAGATTCTCTTCGGCCTGGACTTTGTCCTTGGGGAAGGGTACTCCCCCGCCGAAAGGGAGGGGGAAAAGCGGCGCCGCCTGGAGGAGATGCTGGACCTCTTCCACCTGGACGGGAGCCGGGACCCCTTCGGCCTTTCGCGGGGGGAGCGGCAGCAGGTTGCCCTGGCGGGGGTTCTGGCCCGGAAGCCGGAACTGCTGATTTTGGACGAGCCTACCACGGGGCTTGATTACCGGGAGTGTACGGCGATTATGGAGATTATTTCCGGTTTGAATAGCCGGGGGGCTACGATTCTGATGATAAGCCACGACATGGAAGTGGCCGCCGATTACGGGCGGCGGGCCCTGGTGCTGAGTAAGGGCCGCCTGACGGGGGATGGTCCGGTGCGGGAGATCATGGGCAACCGGGAACTTTTGTCCCAGGCCTCCCTGCTTCCTCCCCAGATTCCCGCCCTGGCCCGGCTCCTGGGCCCCGCCTTCGCGGGGGTCTTTACCGTGGAGGAGATGCTTGCCCGCTGCCGGGAGAAGGCCGCGGTTCTGAAACCGGGGGGCGGTCTATGATGACCGGATTACTGGATTACACGGCGGGGGATTCCTTGCTTCACCGCCTTAACCCCGTTACTAAGCTGGTTTTATCCTTCGGTCTCTGCGCTTCCTGCTTTTTGAGCGGGAACATCTTGTTGATCCTGGGGATCATCGTCCTCAACCTGCTGGCCTCGGCCCTGTCGGGGATAGCCGGACGGTCCCTGCGGATTCTCAGGTCCCTGGCAAAACTTTCGGCCCTGCTCTTTGTGGTCCAGATCTTTTTTGTCCGGGAGGGGCGGGTCCTGCTCCGTTTTCCCGCGGATATTTATATCACCGACACGGGGCTCCTCTTTTCTCTGCTCTTTGTCTGCCGCCTCATCGCCGCCACCATGCCCCTCACCCTGATGCTTTCGGTAACCCGGATGAGCGACCTTTCCAACGCCCTTAACCGGTATTTTCGTATCCCCTACAAGTACACCTTTGTGCTTACCACGGCGATCCGTTTTGTGCCCCTTTTTGCCGATGAAATGGCGGCCATCATCGACGCCCAGGTTGCCAGGGGGCTGGACTTTGACACCCGCAACGTTTTTAAGAAACTGCGGCTCCTCATTCCCCTCTGCGTACCCTTGCTTATCTCATCGGTCAGGCGGATTGAGGGGGGCGCCATTTCCGCGGAACTGCGGGGCTTTAACTTCCGGGGCCCCGATTCCGGTTACAAGCGCTACCCCCCCGGGCCGGGGGATGCGGCCGCATTCCTGGCCCTGGCCCTGGTGATCGCCGCTTCGGTGCTGATACCTTAGGCCAGGCCCAGGCGGCGGTACTGCTCCGGAGGCGCATCGTTTGCCCGCATCAGCGCGATAAGGATCTCCTTCATGGATTGCTCCAGCGCCGGATTGTCCTTAACCGGCCGCTCCTGGCCGGGATCGCTTGCCAGATCGAAGAGCAGGTCCCCGTAGCCCGCGGCCCCCTTGACCCCTGCGGCCATGGGGCCCACCGCTTCAAAACGCAGCAGGGGCATGTCCTTGGTAAAGGAAAAGGGCGCCGCCTTTTCCATGGTCTTGATTTCCTGAGGGCTGAAGAACCACATCATGTGGGTGGGCATGAGGGTGTAGTTGTACAGGGGGCCGCCGTTTTCCAGCGGGGCCTTCATGTACACATAGCGGCCGTTGGTGCAGCACGCGTGGCCGGCGTGGAGGCCGAAAAGCGCCGCCTCCCGGATGGGCTTGTTTTCAGCGATCAGGGGGGCAATGGGCCTGCCCATCATGTCGGGGGGCAGGGGAAGGCCGAAGTATTCCAAAATGGTGGCGGGCAGGTCGATGGTCTGCACCAGGCCGGACCGGGTTTCCCCGGCCTTTTGGTACCGGGGGTCCCAGATAAAGAGGGGGATATGGGTTATTTCGCCGTAGGGGGGCATGTAGTTTTTGCCCCAGAATCCGTGGTCCCCCAGGAGCAGTCCGTGATCGGTATTAACGATGAGCATGGTGTCTTTCCAGAGATCCAGCCGGTCAAAGGCGTCCAGTACCCGCCCCAAACTGTGATCGCACATGGAAAGCAGGGCAAAGTAGGACCTGCGGGCCTCGGCCACTTCTTCGGGACTTTCCCTTACCGGCGCATAATCGGGCCAGTCAAAGCGGGGGCCCTGATAACCGGTGGGGTAAAGTTTTTTGTACGCGTCGTAACTGAAAAAGGGTTCGTGGGGATCAAAACTTTCCAACTGCAAAAACCAGTTTTCCTGCTTTGCGTTGGTTTCGATAAATTCCAGCCCCGCATTAAAGGTCAGGGTCTGGGGGTGTAACTCCTCTTGCTGCATGAAGCTTCGGTTAATAATATCCTGGTCGTATATGGGCTTTCGGAATCCCCCGAAGGGAATGAGGTTAGGGTCCGTGTCTTTTATTTCCCCAACTACCCCTTTCCAGAAATCCCCCTCCTGGCCCCGGAAATTTTCCCAGGTTCGGTAGCGGCCGTGGTAGGTGGCCCCCCCGTCCCGCCAGTAGTGGCCGTGATCGCTGGCCAGGTGGCTGTGGATCTTGTTTTGTACCAGCAGGGCGGGCATGGAATCGTCAAAGGGTTCCAGGGGCCCCCAGCTCCGGTGGAGAAAATTGTAACGGCCGGTGTGCAGTTCCCGGCGGGCGGGCATGCAGGGCAGACTCCCGGCGTAACAGTTTTCAAAACGGACCGACTTTTCCGCCAGCCGGGAAAAATTCGGCGTGATCGTTTTATCACAGCCGTAGGGATTCAACAAATGCCGGTTCAGGGAATCGAACATAACCATAACCGCTTTCATAGGGCCTTTATCTCCTTTGCCGCATAGATGGACTCGTCGCAGAGGGGCCCGCGGCCCCCCTTTCCTTCGTACAGAAAACACTTTACCCGGCGGCCTTCGAAGACCGTCTCCGGCGGTTCCAAGGTGAAACACCGTTCCTGGGCCAGGGGGCAGCGGCCGCAGAACATACACTGGGGTTTCCCGCTGATAAGGTCGGGATTCTCCTCTTTCGCCTCAATGGGAATTTTTTCTTTCCGGAACGGTTCCGGGGTGCTGTTCAAAAGCAAAATGGTGTAGGGATGATAGGGCGTTTCGATCATCTCATCAATGGCGCCGTATTCGACGCAGGTCCCCGCGTACATCACCGCCATGTGATCCGCCATGTACCGGGCGGAGGCCAGGTTATGGGTGATGTACATCATGGTAAGCCGCTGTTTTTCCTTCAGCTCGATTAACAGATTCATAATATCAATGCCGATGGAAACGTCCAGCATGGAAGTGGGTTCGTCGGCCACCATGATCGAAGGATTTACCGCCAGGGCCCTGGCGATAACGATGCGCTGCCGTTGTCCTCCGGAAAGCTGGGCCGGGTGTTTATCGATATAATCCTCCACCGGGGTAAGGCCCACCAGTTCCAGCAGTTCAAAAACCTGCCGCCGCTTTTCCTCCTTGGAGCCGCCCTTGGTATGCAGGCTGATGGCCCTGCCGATAATTTCTCCCACCGTGTGGGCGGGGTTAAGGCTCCCAAAGGGGTCCTGGAAGATCATCTGTATTTTACTGCGGAATTCCCTCAAGGCTTCCCTGCCCCGCACTTCCCGAATATCCGTACCGTCCACCAGGATGCTGCCGGAACTGGGTTCGTGGAGTTTCATCAAAAGCCGGGCCAGGGTGGTTTTTCCGCAGCCCGATTCCCCCACCAGGGCCAGGGTATGCCCCTCTTCGATAGAAAAACTAACATTGGTAACGGCGTGGAGGTTTGACTGCTTAAACAGTTTGCCCTTTACCGGAAAATCCTTGTGTACGCCGCGGTATTCGATTTTAACCATGGACAGCCCCTTTCCTAAGATGACAAGCGCAGAACTGTCCCGGGCCGCAGGATCGGAATTCCGGGCTCTCGCGGCCGCAGCGTTCCGACCCCTCTTTACAGCGGGGATAAAAGAGACAGCCCGCCGGGGGGGTAATGAGATCCGGTACGCTGCCGGGGATCCCGGAGAGCCGCTTTTTCTCCCCCAAAAGCGAGGGAAAGGCCTGTAAAAGGCCCCTGGTATAGGGATGGGCCGCCTTGGTTTTCATCTGTTCCACCGGCGATAGTTCCACCATCCTGCCCGCGTACATAATGCCGATGCGGTCGCAGACCTCCAGCATCAAGGGCAGATCGTGGGTGATAAACATGATGGAAAAGCCCATCTCTTTTTTCAGCTCCATAATCCGGCGGATAATGTTGTACTGTACCACCACATCCAGGGCGGTGGTGGGTTCGTCAAAGATGATCAGGTCCGGCCTTAAGGCCATGGCCATGGCGATAACCACCCGCTGCCGCATGCCCCCGGATAATTCATGGGGATAGGCGCTAATGCGGTCCCCGTTAATATTGACCATTTTCAGGAGTTGGCGGGCCTTCTCCAGCGCTTCTTTTTTCCTGATGTTTTCGTGGGCGGAAATAGCGTCACAGAGCTGGCTTCCGATATGGACCACCGGGTTAAGGTTATTCATGGCGCTTTGCAGGACCATGGAAGTCCGGTCCCAGCGGAAAAGCCGCAGTTCCTCGTTCCCGAAGGAAAGAATATTTTTCCCCTTAAAGTTAATTTCCCCCCCCGTAACGGAGGCGGCCCCCTTTAAGAGCCGCATAATGGAAAAAGCGATGGTGGATTTGCCGCAGCCGGATTCCCCGGCCAGGCCGAAAAATTCCCCCCGGTGGATGGTAAAACTTACCCCCGATACGGCTTTTAAGGCGCCCCGGACCGCCTGGTATTCAACCGTAAGGTTTTTCACTTCCAACAGGGTTTCATTTTCCTGGTACATGCTGTTCCTTCCTATGGTTCCCGCGTCCCTACAGTTTTACCGCGCCGCCCCGGTCATTGGCGTAAATATCCAGAAACGAATTGCCGATCAGCATAAAGCTGTAGCCCAGGGTGGCGATGCAGAGTCCCGGCGGAACAATCCACCACCACGCGTTGTAGAGGAAGGCGCTCATTTCGTTGGCCAGGGAGAGCATTCTCCCCCAGCTTGTCAGAGACGGGTCCCCGATGCCTAAAAAGCTCATGGCCGCCTCGGTTAACATGGAAGCGGTAATGACCATGATCATGTTGGCGGTGACCACGGGAAAAATGTTCGGTAAAATTTCCCTGAACATAATTTCCCAGGGCCCCATGCCCAGGGCCCTGGCGGCGTCCACATAATCCCGCCGGGATTCCGAGAGGACCTGGGAGCGGATGCTCCGGGCCATGCGGAGCCAGCTTAGGGCGCCGATAATAATAATGGTTCCGCTGATACGCAGTTCCGGAATAAACGAGGCGATGACAATCATTACCGCCAGGGCCGGAATGACCAGCAGCACGTCCACCACCCGCATCAATACTTCCCCCAGGATTCCCCCCACATAGCCGGTGATAAGCCCCACCGCAATGCCGATAAGGCTGGTGAGGAGCCCCGCAAAAATACCGATGGTGAGGGTAACCCTGGTACCGTGTATCAACTGGGAAAGGAGATCCTGGCCGTAACTGTTTACCCCCAGGGGATGCATGAGGGACGGTTTTTCCCAGGGGTTAAAGGTAATCGCCCTGGGATTATAGGGGGCCAAAAGCGGCGCGAAAATCGCTACCAGGCAAAAAAACAAAATAATGGCAATGCCGATCTTGGCCTTGGTATTGGACAAAATGTATTTTTTGAACACGGCCTTAATCCTCCTAGGAAAGGGCGACCCGGGGGTCAAGCAGGGGATAAATTAAATCCGCCAGAAGATTCATAACCACAACGCTGACGGCGATTATGGCAAAACAGCCCTGAATAAGAGGGTAGTCCTGGGCGTGGATGGCGTTCATGATCGTGTAGCCGATTCCGGGATAAGAAAAGATCATTTCCGTGGTAATGGCCCCCCCCACGGCGTTGCCCAGGTTCAGCATAAGGCTGGTAAAGGAGGGCAGCAGGGCATTCCGCAGGGCGTATTTGGTAAGGATCGTGCCGCGCCGCAAACCCTTGGCCTGGGCCAGGGTAATATAGTCCTCGGAAAATATTTGGAGAATATTACTGCGCATCATGACCATACGGCCCGCCAGGGAAACGATGATAAGGGAAAATACCGGCAGAAAGGCGTGGTATATGACGGGCCCCACCAGCATATACCAGGGTGTGTCGTAGGGCAGCCCCGTGGGCATGGCGTGGGCCAGGGGGAAAACTCCCAGGTGGTAGGCCAGGCTCATGATAAGAATCATGCTGATGTAAAAATAGGGGGTGGACTGGAGATAATAGGAAACCCCCACCATGGCCTGATCAAACAGGCTCCCCTTTTTTAGGGCCGCCAGGACTCCCAAAACCCAGGCCACGGCAAAGGAAATAAGAATGGACGAAAGGACAATGAGCAGGGTCCAGGGCATGGCCCGGGTTATAATGTCAGCCACCGGCACCGGATAGGTACTGAAGGAGATACCCATGTCCCCCTTCAGAAGCTGGCCCAGATAGCGGATATACTGTTCGGCAATCCCCTTATCCAGGCCAAACCTTTCCCGCAGTATATCCGCGTATTCCTGGGAACCCATGGCGGTGGTACTGGCAATATACTCCGCCGGGTCTCCGCCCATGACCCGGGGAATAAGAAAGTTAATGGTCAGCGCCACCCACAGGGTAAACAGGGCGCTTACGAGGCGCCGCAGGATATAGCTGATATGGTTCCCGGCCATGCTGCCCTATTTAATTTGATAAAGCTGAGTAAGTCCCCGGTAACAGAACACCGGGGCGTCGGAGATAAAACCTCCAAGCCGGACATTTTCGTAATAGGGGCTTTTTCCGGTGGTGGTATACATGGGGAGGAAGGGAACTTCCTCTACCAGAATATCCTGAATCCGGTGGTAGATCTGCTGTTGTTTTGCCTGATCGGTTTCGCTGGCCGCCTGATCCAGGAGGCTGTCCACTTCGCGGTTGCGGAAACGGAAGAAGTTATTTCCCACCGCGGCCTGCCCTGTGGGGGCGGTCATGGAGGAGTGGAACGAAGTGTTCAAAGAGGCAAAGGGATCCGGCGGGAACACGGTGCCGGTTTGCAGCAGGTTAAAGCGGCCGGTCCGGTGTAACTGCACCAGTTCCGGCGCGGTTGCCTGGCGGGGGATAATTTCGATCCCTATGCCCAGGAGGTACTGCTGGATCATGCCGGCCTGCATCTGCTGGGACGGGGAGCCGGAGGCGTTGTGGTAAGTAAAAGAAAGCCTTTTGCCGTTTTTCTGAAAAATGCCGTCCTGCCCCTTGGTATAGCCCGCGTCGGTGAGTATTTTTTGGGCCGCGGCCGGGTCAAAAACCAGGGGTTTTTTTGAAGATTCGCTGACTAAATCCCCAAAAATAAATGGAAGCCACCCCGGCCCCAGGGCAACGGCGGTGCCGTATTCACCCCTGGTATTAATTTCCTCCACATTCATGGCCAGCCGCATGGCCTTACGCACGTTAATATCACTGAGCAGTTCGTTTTCCAGATTGATGGAGACCACAAAGTTAAACAGGCTGCTGTACATCTGAATTTTGGCGTTGGGCCGCTGCAGGATCTGGGGGATGTACTGGCTGGACAGGCCGCCGATGATGGTATCCACATCCCCCCTCAGGAAGGCCAGCGCCGAATTGGCGGAGGAGGTGTACATCTGGATAAGGATACGGTCCAGTTTGGGCGCGCCGTACCAGTAGGATTTATTGGCCGAAAGCTGCACGTCGGTGCCGGTCCGGTAGGATTCCCACTTAAAGGGCCCCGTCCCCACGGGGACCTGGTTCAGGGCTTCCGCCGCGGAAGGCCAGGCTTCCCAGATATGCTTGGGCACGATGTAAATACTGTTGGTGTAGTAGGGCAGGGAGGGGAAGGGCTGGGACAGGGAAAAAACCACCTGGTCCCCCTGGGCCGTCACGGAACTGAGTTTATTCCACAGGGAGTAGCGGTCCAGGACCGGCTCTTTTTTAAGGGTATTGTAGGTAAAGGCCACGTCTTCCGCGGTAAAGGGCCGGCCGTCGTGCCACTGGACTCCGGAACGGACGGTAATGGTTAAGGTTTTATAGTCGCTTGACCATTCGTAGCCTGAGGCAAGCTCCGGTTCCAGCGTGCCCTGGACGTAGTTAAAATAGAAAAGGGGCTCGTACATGAACTGGATAATGGTTTCATCCGTATTTTGGGGCAGGAAGGGGTTCTTGGCCGCAAGCTGGGTATCCAGCACCCGGTCCCCGATTATCAGGGTTCCCCCCGATACGGGGGTCCCTTGACCGGCGGCCGCGCCCTGGGAGTTACCCTTGGCGGACAGGGGGCCGGAAAAACCGGCCAGCAAGAGCACGGCGCAAAAGAGAAACAAGCTCTTTTTCATGGTATATCTCCTTCGTATGGCGGACCGGTTCTCCGGCCCCGCACCAAGAAGATAAACCCGCCGGCGCCGAATCGCAATGTATTATGTTACAAAATTTTTTACAAAATATTACGAAATGGTAGTATCCGGGAAACGGATTCGAACCAGAGTCCTGTTTTCCTTATGCCCTATTTCAAGGCCGTAAGCGGCGCCGTAGTGGAGTTTGATCCGCCGGTCTATGTTGTAAAGCCCAAAGGAGCTCTCCTTTTTTATTTCCCGGTTCTCCTCAAAGGAATAGGCCAGTTGATGCTGAATCTCCGTAAGCCGCCAGTCGCCGAAACCGGGACCGTTATCACGGACCTCCAGCATAATAACGTCCCCGTCCCTCTCTCCCCGTATCTCCACCAGCCCCCCTTCCTCCCGCCGGGACACCCCGTGGCGGACGGCGTTTTCCACCAGGGGCTGGAGTATCATCCGGCCCATGGGGACATCGAGAATCTCCGGCTTTATGTCAAATAAAAAACTAAAGCGGTTTTGAAAGCGGATATTGGTAATGACCACAAAGTGGCGGACAATCTCAACTTCATCCCGGATAAGCACCTGCTCCTGGTAATTCATGGAGTACCGGAACAATTCCGACATGGACAGGGTTATGGCGGCTATTTCATCTACCCCCCTGGAGATAGCGATACTGCGGATGCATTGCAGGGTATTGTTAAGAAAGTGGGGGTTTATCTGGCTTTGGAGGGCGTATATTTCCGCCTCGTTCCTTGCCAGTTCCAGCCGGTACATTTTTTCCTGGGTTTTAAGGCTGTTTTCGGTGTACGCCGCTATCTCGGAAAGAAGGTTGTTGACCCCCTCCGCGATCCGGTCCACCTCCGGCATGTTGCTCCTGGGCAGCCTGATATGCTGGGGCTTGTGGTCCCGGGTAACCATGCCCTCCACCAGGGCGGAAATGGGGCCGGTAATTTGTTTTTGCAGCAGCAGAATAACGGTGGCGGTGACCAGGAGGAGCAAAAAAATGGAAAAGGTAAAGAATATCCCTATAAACCGCCTGACTTCATCCCGGCCGGGAAAAATATTCCCCAGGACGCCGGATATGCCGGAGGCCCGCCCCCTGGACACCACAATCCTTATGCCCATGGTTTCCGTCATGGATATGATTTCTATGACATCATCCCGTGCGCCCGGTTCCGGGCCGCTGGAAATAATAAACCGGCCTTCGCTGTCGTATACGGAAAAGCAGAGTTCCCCGTCCACGGTATACGAGGCGAAAATTTCCCGGACATAGTCTAAATTACAGATAAAAATACAGGATGCGATCTTTTGGGTATTGGCGGCCGCGGAGTAGGAGCCGCTTACGGGGGTAACATAGATAAAGAAATCCTGGCCGCTAAAATAAAAAAAGCGGCTTTCCACGGCGTTGGGGTCCGCAAAATTGTATTCCCCCTCCATCAGGTCCATAAATTCATAGCCGGTTCCCAGGTAATAGCTAAAGGGAATTTTATCAAGGCCCACCACCGCCACGTCCCGGATAACGGGATAGTAGTTGGCGATGAACCGGATGGAATGAAAGGCGCTGATAAGCATATCGACGGGATTGCCGGAATTTTCCGGCATCGCGGCCCTGTCGGGAAAGTAAAGGGTTTTGAAGGAATCAAAGGAGGCGATGTACATGGCCATGCTGCGGATAGTGTCTCCCACCGCGTTAAGGGAAACGGCCATGGATTCGGCGGCGCCCCTGATATACTCCCGCCGGTTCCGGTTGGTCAGGTTTATAAAGCTAAAGATGGATATGCCTTGAAAGATCAGCATGACCGACATGGAAGCCAGGACAATAAGCGCGGTTTTGGCCCGGATGCCCCGGAGGGAAAATTTATGCCCCATGGGCCCTGCTTTTCATCATGACCCGGTATTTATGGGGAGGCACGCCGCAGGCCGACTTAAAGACCCGGTTAAAGTAATAGCTGTCCATGAATCCGGTTCTTTCGGCAATGTCGTAGAGGGGGAGTTCCGTTGTTTCCAGCAGTTCCTTTGATTTTTCAACCCGCAGGGCGGTGATGTAGGCCGAAAAAGTATTCCCCGTATATTTTTTGAACAGGAAACAGATGTAATTTTTGCTAAAGGCAAACTCCTCCGCTATTTCCCGGAGCAGCAGCTTGGTATTAAAATTGGATTTTACATACTCAAGGATATGGCCGAACCGCTCGTTGCTGGCCGCGGGGACATCGGCGTTTTCCTTTTCCGCCGCCTCTTCCGCCCTTTTAACCGATTCCCGTTCGTCAAGCTGTTTCCGTATGTCGTCCAGCACCGCGGCCATGGCCGCGGGGTTTACCGGTTTAAGGCAGTAATCCAGCACCGCCGCCTTGATCGCCTGTTTGGCGAATTCAAAGTCCGAATAGGCGCTTAAGATCACAAAGGCCGCATCACTGCCTTCCTCCCTGCACCGGCGGATAAGCTCAAAACCGTTCATCACCGGCATGTTGATATCCACAAAAACCAGGTGGGGCTTTTGGGTCAGGATGACCTCTTTTGCCTCCCTGGGCTTGTCGTAGTGGCCGATAACCTCAAATCCCAGCTTTGCCCAGGGGATACTGTGCAGTATGTCTATGATAACCCACGGTTCATCGTCCACAAAAATTACGGTATACACGAAGGCCCCGCCGCTTTACCTAAAGGATCGTCCCATTATACACCGGCGGTGGGAGAACCGCCATAAAAATAGCCTAAAAGTATTTCCTTAGGGCCTCCCCCAGCCGGTCCAGGCACTTGTCAAGGAAGTCCCCGTAGCCGCAGAAGGTCCCCCCCGGGCCGTAGTACATGGCCTTCCGCATCCGCTTGCAGCCCCCCCGGCACAGGGTCCGGTACGTACAGGTCCCGCAGGGGGTCCCTTCCCCCTGCCCTTCCCCCAGGAAGGCCCCGGTCAGGGGGGAATCGAAGATCTCCCGGGGGCTTTGGAGGCTCAGGTTCCCGGTACGGTAGGAGTCCAGGACATAGAAATCGCAGGGGTACACCCCGCCGTCGGCTTCCACCACAAACTGGGGGCTGCAGCGGCCGTCGATGCCGCAGGAGCTGGGGATCCCCTTAAAAAAATAATTGGCCGTATCGTCAAACAGCTTGACGCTCACATAGCGCCCCCTCTCCAGTTCCCTGAGCCAGAGGGAAAAGAGGCGGGAGTAAAACCGGGCGAACCGGGGGGGCCGCAGACCGGGGCCCCGGACCCTTCCCCCTCCGAGCCCTTCCCCCTCTTCCCCGAACCCTTCCAGGCAGGGGATAAACTGGATGTAGCGGATTTTTTCCCGCTGGATAAAGGCCCAGACCTTTTCGCTCTCCTGTGCCAGTTCGTTGGTAAGGACGCAGAGGATGTTGTAGTCCACCTGTTCCCGGTCCAGAAGCCCCTTGGCCTCCATCACCGCGTCCCAGGTTCCCCCGCCCCCGGCGTCAAGGCGGTTTTTATCGTGGAAACCCCTGGGGCCGTCCAGGGAAAGGCCCACCAGGACCTTGTTGTTCCTGAAAAATTCCGCCCAGCCGCGGTCCAGGGCCAGGCCGTTGGTCTGGAACGCGTAGTGAACCTGAATATCCCCCCGCCGCTCCCGCGCTTCGGCGGTGTAGGCGGCGAAGTCCTTAAACCAGTCCAACCCCGCCAGCGCCGGCTCCCCGCCCTGAAAGGCAAAGGTAAGCTCATCCCCCCCCTCCAGGTCCTTAAAGGTGTTGTCGATGATGCGCCGGGCCGTTTCCCCCCCCATAAGGCCGTAGGAGGGCAGGGCCCGGTGGGCCCCCACGTCCGCGTAGAAACAGTAACGGCAGCGCATGTTGCACAGGGAGGAGGCGGGCTTGATCAGCAGACTCAGGCGCTTCATTTTTTGGTTCGGGAGAATTTCCGGGCTTTGCGGGGGGCCGCTTTTTTGCCCTCCGTTTCCCCGATGGTCTTTATCTTTTCAATCTCGTCCCGGATAAGGGCGGCCTTTTCAAATTCCAGGTTCTTGGCGTGTTCCAGCATCTCCCCTTCCAGGGCCCGGATGAGTTTTTGCCGCTGGTCGGGAATAAGGATGTTGTAGGACCGCTTGAGCACCTCGATGGAGGCCGCGGCCGCATGCTGGTCCTCCTCGATGCGGCGTTCCAGGATGTCGGCAATGGCCTTCTTCACCGTGGTGGGGGTGATGCCGTGCTGCCGGTTGTAGGCGATCTGTATTTCCCGCCGGCGGTTGGTTTCCCTGATGGCGGCCTCCATGGCGTCGCTCATCCGGTCCGCATACATGACCACCTTGCCCGCCGCGTTCCGGGCCGCCCGGCCGATGATCTGAACCAGGCTGGTTAAGGATCGCAGGAATCCTATTTTATCCGCATCCAGGATGGCGATGAAGGACACTTCCGGCAGGTCTATCCCCTCCCGGAGCAGGTTGATCCCCACCAACACGTCGAAATTTCCCTGCCGGAGCTGGGTGAGGATCTCCACCCGCTCGATGGTCTCCACCTCGCTGTGGATGTAGCGGACCTTGAGGCCCAGGCCGGAAAGGTAGTCCGTCAGGTCCTCCGCCATCTTCTTGGTCAGGGTGAGGATAAGCGAGCGCTCCCCCCGCTTGATCCGCCCCCGCAGTTCGCCGTAGATGTCCTCCATCTGGCCTTCCGCGGAACGGACCTCAATCTCCGGGTCCAGGAGGCCCGTGGGGCGGATCAATTGCTGGACTACCCGTTTGGACTGCTCCAGCTCGGTTTTGCTGGGGGTGGCGGACACAAAGACCGTCTGGTCCAGCCGCTCCACAAACTCGTCGTAGCGCAGGGGCCGGTTGTCCAGGGCGCAGGGCAGGCGGAAACCGTAGTCCACCAGGCTCTGCTTGCGGCTCCGGTCCCCGGCGTACATGGCCCCAATCTGGGGCAGGGTAACGTGGCTCTCGTCGATGAAGGTAAGGTGCCCGGCGGCTCCCTGCCGGCCCTTGGGCAGGTAGTCGATCAGGGTGTCCGGGGGCTCCCCCGGCTTCCGGCCCGCCAGGGGCGCGGAGTAGTTTTCGATGCCCGGACAGTAGCCCATCTCGGTGAGCATTTCAATATCGTACTCCACCCTGGTCTTTAGCCGCTCTGCTTCCAGGTTTTTCCCGCTGCTTTTCAGGGCTTCGTAGCGTTCCGCCAGTTCGTCTTTGATGCTGCCCAGGGCGCTGCGTACCATGTCCGCGGGCATGACAAACTGCTTGGCGGGGTAGATCATGGCCCGGTCCAGGTCGTCCAGGTAGTGACCGGAAACCGGATCGTAGCGGCGGATCCGCTCCACCCGGTCCCAGTCCAAATCCACCCGGTAGGCCTCTTCCAGGTACGCGGGGTAGATTTCCAGGGTATCCCCCCGGCGGCGGAAGGAGCCCCGCTCCAGCACCGCATCGTTCCGCTCGTACTGGAGTTCGATGAAGCGGCGCATCAGGCCCTCCACATCGATCCGGTCCCCCTTGGCAAAGGTGGCGGTCATCTTCCGGTAGACCTCCGGGGTGGCCAGGCCGTAGATGCAGGACACGGTGGCCACGATGATCACATCCTCCCGCTCCAGGAGGCTCCGGGTCGCCGACAGGCGCATCCGCTCGATCTCGTCGTTGATCGATGCGTCCTTTTCGATGTACAGGTCCCGGCTGGCCACGTAGGCCTCGGGCTGGTAGTAATCGTAGTAGGAAACAAAATACTCCACCGCGTTGTGGGGGAAGAAGCCCTTGAACTCCCGGTAGAGCTGGGCCGCCAGGGTTTTGTTGTGGCTGACGATCAGGGTGGGCATCTGCACGGCCTCGATGATCTTGGCCATGGTAAAGGTCTTACCCGAGCCGGTGACCCCCTGGAGGCACTGGTACTTATCCCCGGCCCGGATGCCCGCGGCCAGGGCGGCAATGGCCTCCCCCTGGTCCCCCGCGGGCTGGAAGGGGCTTACCACTTCAAAAGGGCGCATGGCCAGAGTATGGATGCTATGGGCTGCGGGTTTCAAGTCTAAGGCGGGGAGGCGGATTTTTCACGGTTCATAGACAAAAATTAAAAATTCGTCTATTATACGACAGAAGAAGTGAATCTGTTGATTTGAATGGAGGACATCAAACAATGAAAACAAAACGGTCGGGGAGTTCCTTTAACTCCCTGAACACCAAGCGGCAGTTGGAATCCCTGTTCCTGTTTACCACCGGCCGCTGCAACGCCAAATGCGCCATGTGTTTTTATGCCGATGACATGGCCCAGAAACAGCCGGATTTAACCTTTGAGGAGATCAAAAAACTTTCCGAAACCGCGGGGGATTTTAAGCGGCTCTGGCTTTCCGGCGGGGAGCCGACGCTGCGGGAAGATTTGCCGGAAATTCTCGAAATGTTTTACCGGAACAACCACATCACGGACATCAATTTTCCCACCAACGGCATCATGGGAGACCGGGTGGTTGACTGGCTCAAGCGGATCAGGCGGAACTGTCCGGACAGCAACGTTTCCATCAGCATATCCCTGGACGGTTTCGGGTCCACCCACGACACCCAGCGGGGGGTGGAGAGTTTCTACCGGGCCGCGGAGACCTTAAAAAAGATCGACGATAACTTCCGGGATGACGGCCACGTGATAAAAAATATCGCCACGGTTATCACCAAGTACAACGTGGAGGAGATTCTCGATTTTGTGGCCTGGTCCTACGGCAGATTCAACGTCTCCACCCACACCATCGAGGCGGCCAGGGGGAACACCAGGGAAGAGGGAGTCAAGGTGCTTACCGAAAAATCCCTCAAGGAAATTCAGGATCAGATAGCCCCCTATTACCTGCTCTACGCCAAGCGTATCGGGGAGGGGATGAACGCGTTGGGCCGGGGGCTCACCAAATTTTTCTATGTGGGGCTCATGCGGGCCATGTACAATATCCGGGCCCAAAACCTGGAAAAGCCCAGCCCCTGGAATATGGACTGCACCGCCGGGGAAACCACCCTGGTGCTGGATTACGACGGCCGGTTCCGGTCCTGCGAACTGCGGCCCCCCATCGGCAACGTAAAGGACTACGGCTGCGATGTAAAGGCCATCATGGGGAGCGAAGCCATGAAAAAGGAAATTGAGGCCATCGGCCACGGGTACAAGGCCAACTGCTGGTGTACCCACGGCTGCTGGATCATGAGTTCCATCACCTTTAATCCGGGAAAGATGCTTTCCATGCTTATCAAGAGTAACCGGGAAATTAAAAAACTGAACCGGCCCATCGATGTCAGCGAACCGATCCTCCGGGGCCTGGAAGACAAATACCGGCTCAAGCGGGACAGGCTCCAGGCAATCGGTATCGCCTAAGGCAGGATCCCATGAAAATACTTTTAGCGGGCCGGGGCTCCCAGGGGGACATTTACCCCTACCTGATCCTGGCTTCGGAACTTGAAAAACGGGGGCACCGGGTTACGGTAAGCCTGCCCCGGCTCTTTGAGCAAGAGGCAAAGGAAGCGGGGGTAACCTATACCCTCCAGGCCCAGGACGATATTGCCGGCATGGTGGAGGGAACCCCGGACGCCAGGCATCTTATCGAATGGACCAAGCGGGTCATCAAGAGCCAGTTCGAGGAATTTATCCCCCTTATGGCGGGGCATGAGATCCTGGTGGCCGCCAATACGGAATTCGGCGCGCCCAGTGTGGCCGAATACTGCGGGAAACCCCTGGTCCGTACCGCCTTCGGACCCTTTATTCCGGGCCGCCTCATCCCCCCTCCGGTGCTTCCCTTTCCCGAACCGAATCCCCTCATAAGGCCCGCCTTGCTGTGGGCCGCCCTGAATACGGGGCTCAACCTGATGGTGAAGAAACCCCTCAACCAATGCCGCAGGGCCCTGGGCATGGGGCCGGTCAGGGACCAGGCGGAACACGCCCCCGCCATGGCGGATAATTTTCTCCTCTACAGCCGGTATCTGGGCGAAACGGATCCCGCCTGGGCCTACCGCTGGGGCATCGGCGGCTACTGTTTTAACGATACCTTTCCCTACGACGCCAGGCTGCACCGGGACTTTCTTGACTTTGTTAAGAAGGACCGCCGGCCCACGGTGTTTTTCACCCTGGGAAGCTGCAACACCGTGCAGCGGGATTCCTTCGCCCAGAAGCTCTTTGATGTCTGCTGCGAACAGGGTTACAAGCTGGTGGTGGGCTGCGGCTGGTGGAAGGTGGGCCTCCACCTGCACAACAAGGAAAACCTGTTCCTGCTCAACAGCGCCATCCCCCATGTCCTCATATTCCCCAATGTGGACGCCGTCATCCACCACGGCGGCAGCGGCACGACCCACAGCGCGGGTCGGGCGGGGAAACCCCAAATGGCCCTTCCCCTGATCATCGATCAGTTCTACTGGGCCTACCGGATTTACAAACTGGGAATCGGCCCCAGGGGGATCAACATAGGAAAAATATCAAAGGAAGACCTGGAAAAGAAGGTGGTAGACCTGGTAACCAACCCCTCCTACCGGGAAAAGGCCAAGGCCCTGGGCGCCCTTATCCGCAGCGAAAACGGCGTCCAGGCCGCCTGTGAGCGGATAGAAGGCGCCCTCTCCTCCGGGATTCGGGAGGAGGGGGCGGCGGTTAACGAGTAGGTCAGACGGCAGGGGGGAAATCCCGCAATTTTTCATATAGCTCCCGGTACCTTGTGTATCCTTTTTGGTATTGTTCATGGCGGAGAGAATCGTGAACGACCGGTATTTCTTTGTCGTTCATCCGGAGTTCTCTGTCCATGACGTCTGCGGCGATGCCTGCCAGTAATGCTGCGCCCGCCGAGGAACCTTGGTTGCCGCTTGTATATTTGAGGTCAAAACCTGTTACATCGGCGATTATTTGCCGCCATAATGTACTCTTTGATCCGCCATTGGTAATGAAAACCCGCTTGATGGGGGGTCCCATTTCCTTAAAAACTTCCACATGGTGGTTCAGACTGTACGCTATGGCCTCAAGGATTGCCCGGTAAATATGAACTACCCCATGGGAAAGACTTAGGCCAAAAATAAGGCCCCGGACGCCGGTGTCAAAGATGGGGGTCTTTTCGCCTAAAAAATAAGGGAGTACGGTGAGTCCGCCGGAGCCCGGCGGCAGGGTTTCCGCCCGCTTGTCCATATCGGTAAAGTCCGGCAGCCTGAATTCCTCTTTGGCCCATTTAAGAATCGAACCTGACGAGGCGGTACAACCATTGATCACGAAGGGCGCTTCTCCGCCACAGCCGTAATCGATGAAGAGCCGGGGATCCGTCAGGGCTTCCGCGGAGGAAAGCAGGATATCCGCGGCCCCTCCCAGCTTAAATACCAGGTCTCCGCTTTTCCGGGCCCCCACTGCGAAACCGGAGGCGATATGATCCGCTGTTCCGGCATAAACCGGGATCCCCTGCCTGAGACCGCTTTTCCCCGCAGCGGCGGCGCTGAGCGTCCCCACGCAACGGTCGTAAGAGATAAGCGGCGGCAGCATTTCTTCTCCAATTTCCGCGATGCGAAGAATTTCGGGGATCCAATGCCTGTCTCGAAGGCTGTACATACCGCTTTCCAGGGCCCAGTTTTGTTCAGTGTACAGCTTTCCTGTTAAAAGGTATCCGGCATAGCCATAGGAGCCGGTGATGTACCGCATAGACCGGAATACCGCTGTTTTATGCCGCTTGAGCCAAAGCAATTTAGGAAAGATATGCTGTTGGTTTACCCGATTTCCCGTCTCCCGGAAAAACCAGGGACCGTCGATCTTCTCTTTTGTCTCCTCAATCTCGGCGGCGGCCCGGATGTCGTTCTGCTGGATGGAGTTACACAGGGGGCGGAACCGTTCATCCAGGGGAATCAGGGCGGGGGTCATGCCGGTAAGGCCGATGGCGGTTATTGAAGAAAGGTCAAGTTCCCCTGCTGCGGTCCGCAGCAGGGCAAAAAGATGATCCTCCCAGATCGCGGGATCTTCTTCCGCAAAGCCCGGGGCGGGGGAAATCAAATCGTGTTCCCGGCTCCAGGCCCCGCCCACGGTTCCATCCTGTCTCAGAAGGACTACCTTTATCGCGGTAGTGCCAATATCAATGCCCAGGCAGCTTTTCATGAACCCATACGCCGCAGCAGTTCCCTGGTATCTTCCTCCATGCGGCGTACATAATTTTCATAATCAACGGTGAGGAGTTTTTTGTCTTTCATAAGCCAATTACCGTCCACCATGGAATGGCTTACGCTGTATCCGCTGACCGAATACGCCAGTTGGGTGTAGTAATCCTGCCCGCAGAATGGGGCCCAGCCGATATCGGAAAGATCCAGGGCGATAAGATCCGCCTTTTTTCCCTTTTCCAGGGAACCGATTTCTGCTTCCATGCCCAGGGCGGCGGCCCCCTGCCGGGTAGCCATGGACACCAGTTCCCTGGCTTTAATGGCTTTAACATCCTGTTCCCGGTGGATGATAAGTTTCCCCGCGGTCCCCATTTCCGCTAACATATCATAGGTATTGCAGTTGCACACATTGTCGGTCCCCAAAACAACCGTAACGTCGGCTTCCCTCATGGCCTTTACCGGAGCAGCGGGGAAGCCGCTCCGCATGGCTGCGGAAGGAGCCAGCACCGGGTAAAAGGGATACCTGGCCATACGCTTAATGTCCGGATCGGATACGGTGATGGAATGGGCTGCCAGGATGGGGACCTCGAGAATCCCCAGGTCTTCCATTTTTTCAATGGCTGAACAGCCAAAATGCTCGGCGCAATAGTCATTTTCCTCGTTGCTGGTAGCAAAATGGATATGGAAGCCGGCCTGGTACTTCTTTGCCATCGCAATTTCTTCCCGGATAAGGTCCAGGCTGTTATCCACAAAGAAGGCGTGGGGCCCTACCCATCCCTTAATCCGGCCATGCTCCGCGCAGAGACGGAGGAACGAATCCGCATTGGCAAGCTCCTGCAGGCGCCGCTTTTCATCCCCCAGTTCCACGATACCGTAGGCGATAACAGCGCGGAGTCCCGCATTGTCAACTTCGGTAAATATCTTATCCGCGTAGAAATACTGATCGGCAAAACAGGTAGTCCCGGTGCGGATCATCTCGGCGCAGGAGACCCCTGTTGAAGCGGAAGCCATGGCGGCGTCTTCAAAAGATTCGTAGCGGCGCAGGGTATTGAGAAAGCCGTCCATGGTAAAAAGAGAGACCCCTTCGCACATGCCCCGGGTAATGGTCATGGGGCTGTGGGCGTGGCAGTTGATAAGGCCGGGCATCACAAGGGCGCCCCGCAGGTTCACCTGCTCGTCACCTTCCTGTGCCCTGGGTGCTTCCCCCTCCCCCACAGCGGAAATTCTGCCGTTTTCAATAACGATATAACCGTTTTTGCAGACGCTGTAAGCCGCATCCATGGTAAGGACTACTCCTGCGGTAATAATGGTACGCTTGCTCATGTAAATTCCTTCGCTAAAGAGATTTTTGCAGCGCCTTAAGCCGTGCCCGCCAGGATACAAATGCCAGAATCACGAGGGTCATCACATAGGGGAGAATCTGTACGATGTAGGGGGGAATCTTGGTGACATTCTGAAGCCGAAGGGCCACGGCATCGGCAAAGCCGAAGAACAACCCTGCCAGGAAGGAACCGCCGGGACTGTTAAAGCCAAAGAGGGCGGCGGCGTTCCCAATCCAGCCCCGTCCGGAGCTCATATCTCTGGTAAAGAGGGTAAGGTGTCCCACGGAAAGAAAGGCCCCCGCCAGGCCGGCGAGAATCCCGCTTATGATCAGGGCTGTGTACTGGACCCGTCTTACGGAAATACCCACGGATACCGCCGCTTTTTCATTTTCTCCCACCGCGAGCAGGTGCCTGCCGAAGCGGGTCCGGTAAACCAGAACGCTAAGGATGATTACCGCCGCCCAGGAAATATAGACGATGATGTTATAACCGGAAAGCAGTCTTCCCATGATGGGAATAGACTCCAAAAAACCAAGATGAATGGCGGGTAGTTGTACGATGCTGGGGTCCGACCATGTGCCGGACTGCCTAAAAAGGACCCGCATGAGGTATACCGTTACTTCCAGGGATAGAATATTTATGGCAATAGCCAGCACCACCAGGTTTACCCGGAAGGACACGTGGAGCCAGGCAAAGAAAAGCCCCAGCAGGGCCCCTACGATCATGGCGGCCGCTGCCCCCGCCAGGGTGGATATTTCCGGGTGGGCCATGCCGAAGGCGCTGTGGTTTCTGATAAGGTAGGTGGTGACAATGGCGACAAAGGCTCCCACGGTGATCTTGCCGTCAATCGCCAGGTTAAGAACCCCCGCCTTGTTGCATAGGGCAGCCCCCAGGGCGGCCAAAATTATCGGCGTTGCAAGTCTGATGGCGCTGCTTAAAAGGTTTTTAAAAGGTTTATCGTAAAAAAACTGAAGATCCCGCTCATGGCGCCCCCTTGCTGCGATCCCCAATCCGGTTTATGAGTTTTTCCAAAAGAGGGCAGTAGATATTTTGCGCCGCCACAAGAAGGATGATCAGGGCGATAAGCACCCCGCCCAATTCCCGGGGAATTTGGAGGCTTATCTGTAGTCCAATCTGTGCCCCTTGTCGGATCCCCGCCAGGACAAAGGCCACGATTACGACTCCCAGGGGGTGGGAACCACCCAGGAGGGCGACAGACAGGCCGTCGAAGCCCAGGCCGGAGGAGAATCCCGTCATGATCCGGTGATAATTTCCCAGAATTTCAAGGCTTCCCGCCAGCCCCGCCAGCATGGCGCCTATGACAATGGTCCGCAGTATTACCCAATCCGATTTTATCCCCCCATAGCGGGCAAAGCCGGGGGCCTCCCCCACCATACGAAGTTCATAACCGGCGGGGCTGCGCCACACATAAAAATACACAGCCACAGCGCAGATAATAGCGATCACAAAGGCAAGGCCCCAGCGGGAACCTGGGACAAATTGGAAAAGCCAGAGGGACTGGGGGATCACCGCGGACTGAGCTTTTTGTCCGGCATCGGCCCGGAGGGGAAAGGCTACCATGTATTCCAGGGCTAAAACAGCGATACTGTTGAGCATTATCGAGGATATGATTTCGTTTACCCCCAGTTTTACCTTGAGGAGGCCGGGGATTATTCCGTATAGCCCCCCCGCCAGCATGGACATGAGGAGGATCAGGGGAATGAGAAGGGGGGCGGGCAGACGGAGAGATGCCCCCAGCCAGGCGGCGACTATGGCCCCGGCTACATACTGGCCCTCCTGGGCAATGCTAAAAACCCCCACCCGGAAGCCCAGCATGGCGGCCAGGCCGTTCAGTATCAGGGGGGTGGAATTGGCCAGGGTGATGAACAGGGGCCATACCTTTCCCGATACCCCAAAACCGCTTCCGATAAGTACCCGGAAAGCAGAAAAAGGCGAAACCTTGGTTATGGCGATAAGCAGGGATGCGCAGAGAATACCCAGGAATATTGCTGTAATGGGAATGAGTCCGGAAAGCAATTGCTGTCTGCGGTCATGCGTCATGATGCTGTCCCCTGGTCATAAGCAATCCTATACTCTTTTCATTGATGTCCTCTCCGGTAAGCTCTCCCTGAAAAGTACCGCCCAGCAGGACCTCTACCCGATCACTTAGGGCCATAATTTCCTCCATCTCCACGGAAACCAGCAGTATTGCTACGCCCCTATCCCGATGATCCAGCAGGGTTTGATGGACAAATTCTATGCTCCCCACATCAAGGCCCCGGGTGGGCTGGTTGACGACCAAAAGGATCGGAGCGGAAGAAACCTCCCTGCCCAGGACGATCTTCTGCATGTTACCCCCGGAAAGCTTGGCCGTTGGACCGTTGGGGACGGCGCCGTATACCGAATAATCGGCGATAATTTTTTTCGCCCAGGCGTTACAGGCGGGGACATTGAGCGTAAACCGCCGACGGAACTGGAGATGCCGCTGGCGGCCCAGGAGGATATTTTCCATTATGGTAGCAGCGGGGTTAAGGCCCATGTGGAGGCGGTCTTCCGGCACATGGGCAAGGCCAAGACGCCTTCTGCTCCGGACATCAAAATTCGTTATATCCTTTCCCCTAAGGCGTATTTTCCCCCCGCTGATCGGCAGAAGGCCTGTAATTCCCGAAACCAGGGCTTCCTGACCATTGCCGCTGACCCCCGCCACTCCCAGAATCTCCCCCGCCCGGAGAGTAAAAGAAACATTGTTTAAAAGTTTTACCCCCAGCTTGTTCTTGACGCTGAGTCCCTCCACTTCTAATACCGGCTCTCCCGGTCTTGCTGCGGTCTTGTTGATCCTGAATACGATTTCCCGGCCTACCATCATTTCCGCCAGATCCCTGGTATTGGTGTCCGGGGCTTTCCTGGTGGCTTCCACTTTTCCTCTTTTCATCACCGTGATCCGGTCCGCCACCTCCAGCACTTCGTGGAGTTTATGGGAAATAAAAAAGATGGTGACATCGTTTTTTGCCAGCCCTTTTAAGGTCTGTAAAAAAGGCTTTACCTCCTGGGGGGTAAGGACTGCGGTAGGTTCATCGAGTATCAGAATCCGTATTTTTCGGGCCAGCATCTTTAGAATTTCCAGCCGCTGAAGCAGACCCACGGGAAGACTCCCCGCCACCGCGGAAGGATCTATGGGCAGGTTGTATTTTTCTGAGAGATCCTTTACAAAGGCTGTTTCCTCCCTGCGGTATAGAAAGCCCCAGCGTGTTTTTTCTATCCCCAGGAGTATATTTTTCGTGACAGTAAATGAATTAACGATGTTAAAATGCTGATGCACCATGCCGATGCCGCGCTCAATGGCATCGGAGGGGTATCTAAAAGACATCGGCTTTCCCTCAATAAGTATCTCGCCGGAATCCGGTTTTTCCAGTCCAAAAAGAATGTTCATCAGAGTCGATTTCCCCGCCCCGTTTTCTCCGCAGATGGCATGCACCTCCCCCCTGGTTACGGAAAAAGATACATGATCATTGGCCTGCACTGCGGTTGAAGGGTAGTAGCGGCTAACATCACGGAATTCCACCATGGCATCCATAGCGCCTCCGGGGCAGGGTCCCGGGATATACTCCCAGGGACCTTTTCCGGGGCCGGAAATCCGGCTCCCGAGGGTAAAACTTACCTCAAATTATCCCATAGAGTTTCGGTCAGGGCATCATAGACCTTGTACTCGCCGGAAAGGATCTGTTTCCGGTAATCCTCGATCTGTGTTTTAATGGTCGGCAGCTTTGCGATCATATCGGCCGGGCCGTTTTTCGCAAAATCATCGGCCCCGGTATCCCAGGAAATGCCCGTGGCGCCGTCTTCCAGGTCCAGAGTACGGAAGCCGCCCTTGAAGACGCCCTTTACAAAATCTTCGATAAGGTTGTAGGTGCTGTTATCCACCCGTTTGATGACGCTCATGATGATACTGCCGGGATAAAAGCTGTCCTGCACATTATCAACCCCAATGGCATAGAGTTTCCGTTCCGCCGCCGCCGCCAGGACCCCCTCGCCGGAAAGTCCGGCAACATGGTAGATAATGTCGCAGCCCTCGTCATACAGAGCGATGGCGCTTTCCTTGCCCAGGGTAGGATTGGAAAAATCGAACCCCAGGTAGTTGACGTAGACCTTGGCATCGGGCCGGTTTACTAGTACCCCCTGCTTGAAACCGTAGAAGAACTGGTTGATCCCCGGGGCGTCGCCGCCGCAGACCGCGCCGACCTTGCCGGTCTTGGTTAGGGAACCAACCGCCAGCCCCGCAAGGAAGCTGGACTTGTTTACGTTGATAAGCAGGGATGCCAGGTTCGGGGGCAGACTATCCGCGTAAAGCTCGGATGGGGAACCAAACATCTGGTTCGGATATTCAGTGGCCAGATCCAGCATCATCTGGGTATCAAGGCCCACCCCAAGGATAAGATCGTAGCCCTTGTTAATGGCGCTCCGCATGGCGGTTTCGTGCTCATGGACCCCCTGGGTTTCGATAATGTTCGCCTGGACGGGGAGTTCCGCGTTTGCCCGGCGTACCCCTGCCGCTGCGCTGTCGACGAATGAACGGTCCCCCAGGGGACTGGGCATAACCACCGCTACGGTGATCTTTTTTTCTGTCCCCTCTGGTTCAGCAGCCTTCTTACCTCCCGCAAACACCGGCAAGGCAAGAACCGTGATGAGAATCAACGCTACCGTGATTTTCTTCATCTTTCCACTCCTTTCTCTATTTTCTGAATGCCCGGACGGCATCCATTAGTCGAGCCACTTTTCTTTGGTCCACCAGATCAAAAAAATCATTGTTTTTTTTGAAGGCGCTGCCGATTACCGCCCCGTCTGCAACGGAAAGCTGTTCGACAACGTTGTTAATGCTGACCCCCGTGTTGGCAAATACCGGTGTACCGGGAATCGCCTTTGTTACTTCTCTCAACGCATCTATGGAGGCTGCGGTTCCTGCCTTCATGCCTGATACGCAGACCATCTCCGGTTCCCCGTTGAAAACCGTCGTCTTGGCAATATCCGCAAGACTTCGGGATCCCAGGTAGACACTTGCTTCAGGAAGGATGTTGAACATCAGTTTGACATCTTCCGCCCCCAGGCGGCTTCGCAGCCGGGCTACTGCCCCGCAGTTGGTGTTCCACAGGCCAAAATCGCCGGCATATACCCCGGTAAAAATTTCCCGCACAAAGGAAGCCCCCACCGCCACCGCCAGTTCCACGCTTGCCCCGGCATCCCAGAGAACATTCACCCCGTAGGGGACGCGAATCTCCGGGAGCAGCTCACCGATGATCCTCGCCATAACTGTCTGGGTTATGGGTTCCACCTTGGTAAGATAAGGAAGACTGAACTCGTTGGAAAACATTACCGCGTCAATGCCTCCATCCTGCAGGGATGTCAGGTTTTCACGGGCCCGCCCGATGATCCAGGGAAGCCCTTTTTTCATGTCGTATTTAGGGTCCCCCGGCAGCGCGTCGAGATGGCACATTGCTATAACCGGCTTAACCGTACCAAAGGTTTTTTTTATCCACTCCCTGCCTGTCATTTTACGGATACTCCTTATGCCGGATACTCTACCGGAACCTTAAGCCGGTTAAAGATTTTGATATATTCCTCTCCGGGGGCCCTGTTGCTTATGATCATATCCACCGCATCCAGGGGACAGATGGTACCGCAGGTAACTTTGCCGAATTTGCTCGAATCCGCCAGAACGATAACCTGCCCGGCATTGGCGGCCAGAGCCCGTTTAACGGCAATGTCCTCCAGGCTGTACTCGGTGACCCCGGCCTCCACATCAATCCCGCCAACCCCCATAAAGAACTGATCCACATGACAGGAAGAAAGGAACTCTACCGTGTTTGTCCCTGCCAGGGAACCTTCGTAGGAACGCAGGACCCCGCCGGGGACGATCACCTTTAGGTTTGGATGACGCAGACAGGACATCATGATATGGATATTCGTGGTGATGATAGTCAGGTTCTCCCGTACCGTAAGCCGCTGTACCAGGGACAAGGCCGTGGACCCGGTATCCAGCGCGATAACGGTATTGTCCTTCACCATCCTGGCGGCCATATCCGCGATGATCCTCTTTTCTTCCACCAAACGTGCTGCCCGCTCGTCAAAGACCGGTTCCTGCTCCTTATCCGATGTCGGGACCACTCCCCCATGTACCCGCCGGGCGGCGCTCTTGTTCTCCAAAAACTGCAGGTCCCGCCGTATAGTCATCTCCGAAACATCAAAGTGATTGGAAAGCCCTATAACCGAGGCAAATCCATGATCTCTGAGAATATCCAGAATTGCCTGCTGCCTTCCGGTTATGCTATAACCGTGGACTCTTTCTCCCATTCTATGTTTGAGATCGAACATAACATTGACAATTTATCACAGCTCAGGTTTTCTGTCAAACATCTTTTTGCCGCCCCTTTCTGAAAACGGCGGTTCGTGTTATAAATACGTCGAGGGGGGCTTCCCCCCTCCGGATAGCTGCCTTAAAATTATCAAAAGGCAAAATTTGGAGGCATGGGCAAATGAAAGAGCGTTGTTTTTTTCCCCGGGGCGGCCGGTGGGTAAACCGTTTCTTGCTGGTTCCGGCGGTTTTGTTTTTGGCGTTCCTTATGGCCGCCTGCGCGTCCACCTCGGTAAAGCGGGTCGATTCTGAAAAAGTTACCGATTTAAGCGGCTACTGGAACGATACGGACCTTAGAATCGTCTGCGACAGCCTTATCAGGTCCTGCCTGGATTCCTCCCAGGTTGTCCAGGAGAGCGGTCGGCTGGGCCGGAAGGCGGTGTTTCTGGTGGGGCCCTTCCGCAACGAAAGCGACGAGCACATCGATACCAGCATCATAGCCGATACCATGGAAGTGGCGATCTTCAACTCCGGCCGGGCGGAATTTGCCGCCGGGGGGGCCACCCGCGAAGCCCTGCGGAAGGAGCGGCTGGACCAGCAGGGCAACGCCAGCGAGGAGACCGCCCGGAGGCTGGCCAACGAGACCGGGGCGGACTTCCTCCTCACCGGCTCGGTAAAGACCATCGTGGACCAGAGCGGTAATACCCGGACCCGGACCTACTATGTAAGGGCGGAACTCACCAATCTTGAGACCAATATCCGGCTCTGGATAGGCGAGAACCGGGAGATCAAGAAGGTAATCAGAAGCTCCGCCGCCCGGCTCTAAGCGGACCGGATGGTACCCTTGCCCCGGATAGGATTCCTGGCGCCGGTTCTTGCCGCCGCTCTCCTGGTTTCCTGCGCCACTGCGCCCTTTCACCGGGTGGACGGCGTCCTGGAACAGGGCCGCTATGAAGAATCCGCCGCGGCCCTGGAAAAGAACCGGTCTTCCCTCTACCGCGCCGGGGATACCATCCTCTACTACCTGGACAAGGGTATGTTGACCCATTACGCCGGCCTGTACCCGGATTCCTCCCGCCTGCTGGAGGCGGGGGAACGGGCCATCGAGGCGGCCTACACCAGGAGTATCCTCCAGGAGGCGGGGGCCTACCTGATTAACGATCTGACCCGGGACTATGCCGGGGAAGATTATGAAGACATCTACACCAACAGCTTTAACGCCCTCAATTACTACCACCGGGGGGACCTGGACGAAGCCCTGGTGGAGATCAGGCGGATGAACAACAAGATACGGAACCTGGCGGACAAGTACGGGGCCGCCGTATCCTCCCTGCAGCGGAAGGCCCTGGAAGAATCCCTGCCCATCCCCGCCAATCCCCAGGCCCCCTCCTCGTTTAACGACTCCGCCCTGGCCCGCTACCTGGGGATGCTTTTTTACCGGGCCCGGGGCCGGGACGATGACGCCCGCATTGACGGGGACTATCTGCGCCTGGCCTTTGCCAACTCGCCGGCCCTCTATCCCCACCCCTTGCCCGCCTCCCTGGACGGGGAACTGGAAATCCCCCAGGGCATGGCCCGGCTTAATATTCTCGCCTTTGCCGGCCTGTCCCCCGTTAAAAAAGAGCAGAACCTGCGCCTGCCCATCGGGAACCGGTATATCAAGATCGCCCTGCCGGAACTGGTGTACCGGCCCTCGGCGGTAAGCCGGGTCGAGCTGGTCTTTGACGACGGCCGGCGCTTTGACCTGGAACTCCTGGAGAATATCGAGGCCGTAGCCGCCGAGACCTTCAAGGCCCGAAAAAACATTATCTACCTGCGGAGCGTAATCCGCGCCTCCCTTAAAGGGGTAAGCTCCGCGGCCCTGGATTCCATGGCCGGGGAATCCGAGGGAGAGGCTTCTCTGGTCTTCGGCCTTTTAAGCCTGGGGGCCCAGATCTTTGCGGAGGCCAGCGAACAGGCGGACCTGCGGATCTCCCGCTACTTTCCCGCCCGGGCCTACGTGGGGGGCCTTACCCTAAGCCCCGGCCGCTATTCTTTTGACCTAATCTACTACAACCGGCAGGGGGGAACCCTGGCGTCTTTCCGCTGCCAGGACGTTCCGGTCTTGGAGAACACTCTGAATCTTACGGAGGTGATATGCTTAAAATAAAATATTGGTTTCCCATTCTGATCCTGCTGCTCTGCGCCGGATGCGCCGGCGCCGCCAAGAGCCGCGGCTCCTCCCAGGGGGCAGGCTCCCAAGGGGAGCCCTCCCGGGCGGAGCCCGCCTGGGTAAGCGATGCGGATCAGGTTTACAGCCGGCTCCGTTACATGGCCGCCGTGGGCTACGGCCCCAGCAGGGCGGCGGCGGAAAAGGAAGCCTTCGCCAGCATGGTCAGCGTCTTTGGCCAGACGGTCCAGGTTGACCGGCAATCCATGGTGGATTATTCGGAGGCCCTGCGGCAGGACACGGTTTCCTCCTATATCAGGAACACGGAAATAAGCAACGCCATAAAAACATCATCGGAGGTGGAAATCCTCATCGGCGCGGAGATCCGCGATTACTGGTACGACGGCCGGGGAACCCACTATGCGGTGGCGGTGATGGAAAAAAGCAAGGCCGCCGCCCTCTACGCCGAACTGGTTGACGCCAACCGGGAAATCATCGGCGCCCTTACCGCCATGGACGAGGGGGAAAAATATTCCTTTTCGGGCTATGCCCGCTGCCTCCTGGCCGCCAAGGTTGCCGGCGGGAACCGGGTTTTCGCCGGTATCCTCTCCGTGGTGGGCGGCCCGGCCCTGGGGGCCGGCGAACTGGCCCAGGAGGAGCAGTTCCGGCTGGAGGCCCTGGACATCGCCAGGAACATCCCCCTGGACCTGCGGGTGGAAAACGACCGGAACAACCGGATTCGGGGGGCCTTTGCTGCGGTAATCGGCGCCAAGGGATTCCTGTCCGGCGGCGGCGATTCCCCCTATACCCTGGACGCCCGGCTCGAATTTACCCCGGTGGATCTGCCGGGCCAGGAAAACAGCTATGTCCGCTATGTTTTGGACGCCGGCCTCACGGACACGCGTACCGGGACGGTCCTGCTGCCCTATACCATCTCCGGCAGGGAGGGACACCTTACGGAGGTGGAGGCGGAAAACCGGGCGCTGCGGGCCATAGAACAGCAAATCGCCCGTGGCTGGGAAGCGGCCTTTTCCGCCTACCTGGATTCCCTGTCGGCCGGAAAAAGATGAGACCGTCCGGGGCGCGCCGGTAAGGGGGAGGGGATGGAGGATCAGCTTGTCTATCAGGATTTGGAGTTTATCAAGATACTGCCCCGCTGGGCCCAGGAATTAGCCAACAAGTACCGTTCTAAAACCACCAACCTCTATATCCTCTACGGGAACATCCGGGATTTCCTGCCCCACGAGATGAACCGGGATGAATTTACCTTTACCCGGATTCAGGATTATATTTCGGAGGTTCTTTTCGGGAACCAGGATTATATTATTTACTACAATTCCTCCAGCGGCATAACCTTCTGTACCGAAGCCATGGCCCAGGATTACCGCAGCGTAATTGGGGGCCTGTACCCCCAGGCGGAAGACAGCGACATCATCGCCGCGGAACCCAGAAAAAGTTTTTTTTATCTGGAAAAATATTTTCTGGCCAAAATACCCAAGAAGGGGGGCCGCCGCTGCCGGGTGGTGCTGATCATGGACTACGTGGAGTCCATTATCCCCTCCGGCGATTTTATCCGCCTTACCGAGGAAGACCGCTACTGCCTGGTTACCCTCAGCCGCTGGGCCAACGATCCCATCCTTACCATCGGGGACATCACCATTATTCTGCTTACGGAAAATTTGGCCGATATTTCCCCCCGGCTGGTAAGTTCCCCCGCCACGGTCAAGGTGGGGGTTCCCTTCCCCGACGAAAAGGTGCGGGCCAGCTTCCTGCGTTTTAAGGAGGGCATGGGCCAGTTGCTGCTGGACCGGGGCTTAAACCCGGAGCGGGTGGCCTCTATCACCAGCGGCCTTAATCTGATGAACCTGAACCACCTGGTCATGGAAAGTGAAAAAACCAAGACCCTCCTTTCCCTGGATTACCTGGGGCAGCGCAAAAAGGAGATCATCGAAAACAGCGCCGCGGGGCTCCTGGAATTCATGGAAACGGTCCACGACCTTTCCTACGTGTCGGGCCATGACTTCGTGAAGAAACGGTTCAAAAGCGCGGCCCGGGCCATCAAGCTGGGCCGCCTGGACGTGCTCCCCATGGGCTACCTGTTATCCGGCCCCGTAGGCACGGGCAAGAGCTTCATGGTCAGCGCCTTCGCCGGGGAAATAGGAATCCCCATGGTAAAGTTCCGCAACTTCCGCTCCAAATGGCAGGGAGACACCGAATCCAACCTGGAAAAGGTGCTGAATATCCTCAAGGCCATGTCCCCGGTGGCGGTCATGATCGACGAGGCCGATGCATTCCTGGGGGACCGGGACCAGGACGGCGACTCGGGGACCAGCAACCGGGTCTTTGCCCAGATCGCCAGCTTCATGGGAAACACCGAATACCGGGGAAAGATCATCTGGTTCCTTATCACCTGCCGGCCCGACCTTATCCCCATCGATCTCAAGCGCCAGGGCCGGGCGGAGGAACATCTGGCCCTCTTTTACCCCGAAACCGAAAAGGAGCGGGAAGCCCTCTTCGACACCCTGGTCCGCAAACTGGACCTTTCCATCCGCAAGTTTCCCATCGCCGAACTCTTCAGAAAATTCCACCACGAATTTTCCGGTGCGGACCTGGAGGCCGTCCTCATCCGGGCCAAACTCCGGGCCGCCATGGAGGACCGCAGCTTTGTCAGCCGGGAGGACATGGAAGAAGTAATGGGGGACTTTATCCCCGCCGCCTATCCCCACGAGATCGAACTGCAAAACCTGGTGGCCGTATTGGAATGTACCAGCAAGGAAATGATCCCTCGCCGCTTCCAGAACCTGGAGCGCACCAAGCTTATCAACACCATCCAGGAACTCAAGATCCTCCTGGGCGAGCGCACCGGGTAGGGGGGGCCTGCTACCACGGCCAATTTGCCCGTAGCCCCGCCTTCCCTTTCTGGCCCCCCGATGCCCGCACGTCGTTGCGGGCTACCCCCCGGTTATTTTAAAAAAGCAGGAAGGTATATGAATTGACTTTTTTATAGACAGTTTTTATAATGTTCTAAAATATATTTTGGAGGGAACAAATGAAAAAGGTAGGTGTTTTTCTATTAGTGGTAATGCTGTCTTGCGCGTTGTTTTCTTGCCTTACTACAGGCCGGGCAATGTCTCCTCTTTATCGGGCTGTTTTAGATGGAAATCTCGCAAAAGTCAAGAAGCTTGTGGAAAGCGGAGTTGATATTGACGTGGGATCCTATAACAGTACACCCTTAGAGGTAGCGGCTGCAAGAGGCGATCTGGATATAGTTCAGTATCTTTTAGCAAATGGCGCTCAAAATCCTCAAAAAGCATATCAGAGCGCATCTAGAATGCAGCATACCGAAGTGACAAAATTTCTTCTCGATGGTGGTTACGTTGATATAAATAATAATGCCATTTCTTTTTATTCAATTCTGAATGATAAGAAAGTGCCCTTTGAGACTAGAATGCAAACCGTTAAAGATATGACCGGTGGTAAATTGAACAGTCCTTATTTACTTGCCCTTGTTGAATCTGAAAACTATCAAAAAGTAATTGAATTTTTTGGTATTAATTTGGCTGATAAAGCCGATGCGCTGGGAAATTCAGTTTTGCATATTGCGGCAATGCGTAATGATGATGAATTGATCAAATATTTACTTGAACATAATTTCAATGTAAACGCACTTGACAACAATGGCCATACGGCATTGTTTTATTCGATAACCTGTTTTGGCGCTTCTATTGATTGGTATTCGCCTGTTATAGAAAACGAAAAAACGGCGGAAATACATTTTATATCTGATGATCCATATTATACTAATATACAAGAAATCCAAAGGAAGCAGGTCGCGATTGCGACGGCGCTGCTGGATGCGGGTATAAATGTGAATCAACAAAACAAAGATGGTTGGACGGTTCTACATTTTGCCAGTGCGGCATATTCAGCCGGACTGCGGGAATTCCTTGTTTCAAGAGGTGCAGATGATACCTTAAAAACAAATTTTGGAAGAACCCCTGCCGATATTCTCGCAATGCGAAAATGAATTATCCCCTGTCATGATAGGGATAGTATGCAGGGAAATAGTATTAACCACTGACTACACGGACTTTTTGCTTGAATTTCCGGCTTCTGTCAGTGTGGTCAGTGGTTAAATTTCTTTAGTTTTGAAACCCTTGCGTAACTTGAGTTAGTAAATCTCAAAAAGCTATGGTAAAGTCTTTGACTCCATGATACACTTAACTCCGGTTTGTCTATCCGGGCCTGCAGCCCATCACCTGGGAGGATTTATGTTAGTACGGTATATAGCTTCCTGCGGCATGTTTGGGGGGGGGGGGGGGGGGGGGGCCGGGGGGGCCCGCGCGGGCCGGGGGGGGGGGGGGGG
>JAISQJ010000058.1 GCA_031274285.1 Treponema sp.
GAGTCCAGTTCCGGCCGGAAGATTACCTGGCCCGACGGGAAAATAGCCGCGGAGGTGGATATATTTCTGGAGAACACCGAGTATTGTTTGGCGGTGGAGGTAAAATCGAAGCTGCTGGAGCGGCATGTGGACGAGCACCTAAAGCGTTTGGAGACTATCAAGCGGTACTATACGGAAATAAAGCATGACGGGCGCAGTTTTCTGGGCGCCGTGGCGGGGGCGATCATGGACGAAGGGGTGCGGAACTACGCTCTTAAGGCGGGTTTCTATGTGATAACCCAGACGGGAGACACGGTAAAAATCGATGTGCCCCCGGACTTTGTACCCCGGAAATGGTAGCGCCGCCGCCCCGGTTGGGGGGGTAGGCCGGGATCACCCGCCGAAGCGGAGCAAGGCGGGAAGCCCGGCCGGAGGGGGGCCGGAACGTGAAGGTTGAGGCTGCGCAGAAAATGTCCGGTAAGCGGCCCCCCTTCTAGAACCACGGGGCATTACCGTCTTCCCAGGGGCAGAACTCATCGGGGCAAAAGAACAGGGCTATCTCCCGTTCCGCGCCGGCGGGGGAGTCCGAGGCGTGGACGATGTTGAGCCGGGTCTTGGCCGCATAGTCTCCCCGGATGGTTCCGGCGGGGGCTTCCAGCAGGCTGGTGGGTCCGGTGAGTTTGCGGACCACCGCAACGGCATCCTCCCCTTCCAGGACCATGGCGATTACCGGGCCTGATAGGGTGTATTCCACCAGTTTTTCGTAAAAATCCCGGCCCCGGTGTTCCGCATAGTGGGCTTCCACCAGTTTCCGGTCCAGGCGCAGGAGTTTAAGGGCGATAATTTTTAGTCCCTTCCGCTCAAAGCGGCCCAGCACTTCCCCGGCGATGCGCCGCTGCAGGACCCCCGGCTTTAACATAACAAAGGTCTGTTCCATGGTTTAACTATAGGGTCTCCGGCCGCGGGAAGCCAGGCAAGGGGATTGGACTTTAGCGGGGCTTTGGCGGGGTTTCAAAGGCAATGCGGGCTCTGGTAAGAAAGGGGCGGCCGGGTTATCATGGGATCGTATGATGGAGGAACCTATGGATATTTCACTGCAGCTTTATTCGATTAAGGAAGAGGCCAAGGAAAATTTTGAGCGGGCCCTGGAGCTGACGCACCAGGCCGGCTACCAGGGGGTGGAATTTGCCGGCTACTTTGGGATTGGCCCGGAGCGGATGAAGGACCTGCTGACGGCGCACCACCTAAAGGCCGTGAGCACCCACCTGGGGATACCCCGGCTAAAGGAAGGGCTGGATGAGGAGATTGCCTACGCCAAAGCCCTGGGGTACAAGCTCCTGGTCTGTCCCTTCCTCAAGGGGGACAGCGCGGCGGCCTATATCGAGGGGGCGGAGTTTCTGGAAGCCTGCGCCCAAAGGGCGGCCCGGGAGGGGCTTCAGTTTGGCTACCACAACCACGCCCACGAATTTGTCAAATACGACGGAAAGTACGCCCAGGACCTTATTCTGGAAAACGCCCCTACCCTCAAGTTTCAGCCTGACCTGTTCTGGATCGCCGCGGGCGGCGTGGATCCCCTGTCCTACCTTGAGCCCCTGGCCAAGGCCGGCCGGATCTGCGCCATCCACGCCAAGGAGATCGCCAAGGTTGGCCAGGAGAATGTCTATGTGGGGGAGGGGCGGATCGATTTTAAGGCCGCTGCCAGGCTCTGTCCCCCGGACCGGTACCCCTGGATCATTGAGCAGGAGGAGTTCCACAGCGATCACCTTGACGGTATCTCCAAAAGCTACCGGGGTCTGCGGCAGATTTTTGATGCCCTGTAAGGGCGATTCCCCCAAAAATACTGACAAAGCTGGCAAAATTGGTTACACTATGCGAGATTGGGGGGAAGATGCTGGAGAAGACAGCCCGGTTTACGTCCCTGGCCTTCTGGTCGGCGGTGGTTTTGTCCCTTTTGGGCTGTTCCCTGCCGGACCTGCGGCGCGAGGTTGGGGATGTGCCGCCGGAAAGCCGGAGTTTCAATGTGCAGCGGGCGAATGGGGAGGGGATCGAATTTTACACCGTCAATGCGGTACGGCTTGCGGAAGGGGCCAGGTGCATCGTGTACGTCAGTGAGGAAGAGCCCATATCCAGCAGAACTGCGAAGGATATTGCCCTTGAGTATGATACCAGGATCTACCCTGCCGTTACCGGCGTCTTTGGGGATCACGCGGGCACGGAATTTGACGTGGACGGCAACGGTAAAGTCATCCTCCTCCTGCTGGACATTCAGGACGGGTATCAGGGTTCCGGCGCGTATGTGGCGGGGTACTTTGACATGACCCACATGTACCTGTACGGCCGGTACTCTAACCAGGCGGACATGCTTTTTCTTGATGTCAATCCCCAGGTTCCCGGCAGCGCCGGTTTCTATACCAACATTGCCCACGAGCTTCAGCATCTGCTTAACTACGCCAGGCATAACGGCGAACCCCAGGAACTCTGGCTTAACGAGGGGCTTTCATGCGCCGCGGAACACCTTTACGGCGGCGTCCAGCAGGGCCGGATAGATTATTTTAACAACCATCCCGATACCATTGCCTACGGCAACAACTTCTTTGTCTGGGACGGATTTTGGGAACAGGAGTACGGCGATACGCTTGCCAATTATGCCACGGCCTACCTCTTTTTCCAGTGGCTCCGAATCCATGCGGGGGGGAACGGCGTCTACACCGATATTATCGGCTCGGCTTACCGGGACTACCGGGCGGTCGCCCAGGCCGCCGGGAACCGAATCCCCGGCATGGGGGAAACCGATGAGGAACGGTGGGACGCGCTCCTCAGTTCCTGGATGATCGCCAATTACGTTAATGCCCCGGCAGGTTCTGAGTTTGAACTTTACGGTTACAAGGGCGCCGTCTCCACACGGGTGTGGGGCTTTTTGAATCATCACATCACCGAGGCTATCTTCTCCCCCGGGGAAGGGATCTTCTCTTCCTTGAAGGAAAAAACTGTAGAGGCCGATGAGGTATCCTCCAGCGGCAGGCATATCAGGTATGCGGGGATCGGCGGCGGGGAGGCCTTGATTAAACGGGAGACGCCCTATACCGGCGATGTGCTGCTCACCTATAACGCCAACCCGGATCCCGGCGGCGGCGATGAACAGGGGTATCTCTTTTCCTATGGGGGGTTTCCGCAGTCCTTTGTCCTCCCGCAGCCCCTTGCCTCCCCCCTTGCCGCGGCGCCGTCCTTTGCCGCGGCCCGCAGCCCTGGGGGAACTTCCGCCGGGGGCTCCGGCCTTTCCGCATCGTACCCCGTGGGCGTCCATGATCTTAAGGCCGCCCGCCGGTCCGCCCCCCCTGCGGTGAAGCTTAGGACGGCGCCATGAGCCTGTCCCGGCGGCCTTGCCCCGCTGTTGAAAAACGACCGCGATTCTTCTACGCCGGCCGGTGGGCGGTCCGTAGGGCAGCCCTGTTGGCCGCCGTGATCACGATCTTGCTCTGCCCCGCGGCCTTCTCCCTGGGCCGCCGGGACACTTCCGGGCCTTCCGGGCCCGCCGATCCCGTGGCCCTCCCCGCGAACCCCGGCCGGGCCGTGCCCGGTCCCGGGGGGACCCTGCTCCATGACGGGGACCGGGTGGAACTTACCGGCCGGGTCCGCCTGGTGGGGAGTGAGCCCTTCCCGGACCTGGTGCTTACCGGCCCGGATGACCAGGACTGGTACCTGGAGGGAGCTTCCCGGCAACTGCTGCGGCCCTATGAGCAGCAGACCGTAAGCGTCCGGGGCAAGGTGGAACTAAGGGAAATGATCCTGGCCAACGGCCGCAGCCTGGGTTTCCGCCGCATCCTGCTGGAAGTAGAGATTCTCGATACCAAATAATAGAGTTGTTCGGAAACTTCAGTTTCCGAACAGCTTCTGCTTCATCTTGCATGGTGGGTCAAGTTTAGCGCCGGGCTTGGGCGGGACTTGTCATCCGCCCTGTTTTTCCATCTGTTTGAGAAGGGCCGCCAGGTCCCTGGACAGGGGCGCGATGAGCCTCAACAGGCCCTCCGCGGCGGCGCCCCGGTAGGGCAGAACCAGTTCCGCGGCGTGGAGGCCCAGCCGTTGCAGCAGGGGCCGCTCCTCAAAGGGGTCCCCCCGCCGCCCCCTCTTAAACGATGACAGGAATACCGGCTTATCGCTGCCGTAGAGGGGGTCGCAGACAATGGGGTGGCCCAGGGCGGCCAGATGTACCCGGATCTGGTGGGTCCTCCCGGTTTCCGGCCGGGCCTCCACCACGGCGTAGCTTCCCACCCCTCCTAAAAGCCGGAAGGCGGTGAAGGATTTTTTCCCCCGGTACTTATCGATGATGGTCAGGTGTTTTTTATTCCCGTTGGCTACCAGGGGCAGGTCGCAGCTTGTCTCCTTCCAGGCCGGCCGACCGTGGACCACCGCGATATACCGTTTTTTAACCTGCCGCCCTTCAAAGGCTTCGCAGAGGAACCTGTGGGTTTCCCCGTCCTTGGCAAAGACCACGAGCCCCGAGCAGTCCCGGTCTATGCGGTGCACCGTCAGGATACGGACTTCCGCGGCTGCCGGCGCCCCTTCCCCCCCGGCGGCCCCTGCGGTCAGTTTTGCCGCCGCCAGCCGGTCCAGCCGTTCCAGGGACGGGTCCCAGCGGTCCGCCGTTACCGCGATGCCGGAGCTTTTGTTTACCGCCAAAAGATGAGGGTCCTCGTAGACCACCGTAAAGGGTTCGTTCTTTTTCAAAGATTCCTCCGGCGCCAAGTATACCAGGTACAGGGCGCACCGGGAATTCTATAAAAATAAGTCCCCGGCCGCCCACTGCGATGTCACACCACTGCGATGTCTTACTTGACAAAATTTCATTTTATGTCGCAATAATAAGAATCCGCTAAAGGCAGGTTTGCCGCAGATCAACCATGGGAGGTCTATGATGCATTCGAATAATGAACCTTCGAATAAGGAACTGGATCAATCATTTTCAACGGTCATTGAATTACTGCACGGCGGTGCCGAACACTGGGGGGACGATCCCTATTTGGGCAATAAGCAGGGGGACCGGTGGCGCCGTTACAGTTTTAAAGAGACAGACCGGCTCTCCTCCGCCCTGGCCCTTTCCCTTATCAAGCTGGGGTTTAAGCGTTATGAAAATATTTCTATCCTGGCGGAGGGGCGGGCTTCCTGGGTGATCGGCGAATTCGCCCTTCTTAAGGCCGGTTATGTTTCGGTCCCCCTGTCCACCAAACTCCTGCCCGACGAGCTGCTTTTCCGGCTGGATCACTCCGAATCCCGGGCCCTCCTGGTTTCGGAAAACAACTTCCAAAAGGGGGCGGAGGTCCTGGGCCGGGTCAAGGTAAAGCCCGTCCTTATTTGTATTTCCCCCAAAAACGAGCATACCGAAGATCTGGTAAAAAAATTCGCCCTGAGTCCGGAACAGAACTTCTACTACTACGACGATCTCCTGGACCGGGGGGAAAAGCTCCTGGACGCGAAGGAAGGGGAAGGGGCGGAGCTGGTAAAAAAACTCGCGGAGATCGAAAAGAGTATTACTACCGATGATACGGTGACGATTTGTTACACCTCGGGAACCACGGGGAACCCCAAGGGGATTATGCTGAGTCACCGGAACTACCTGCACAATGCCAAAAACGCGGCCCAGGTGGTCCGGGTAAAGCCGGGCTGGAAAAACCTTATCATGCTGCCCCTGGATCATTCCTTCGCCCACACGGTGGGGCTCTACGTCTTTCTATTTTGGGGCCTTACCATGTACTTCCCCGATTCCCAGGGCGGTCCACTGGCGGCCCTGCGGAACCTGTCCAAAAACTTAAGCGAGGTAAACCCCGATTTCCTCCTGACCGTTCCGGCCCTGTCGGGAAATTTTATGAAAAAGATGATCCAGGGGGTCCGGGCCAAGGGACCGCTGGTGTACGGCATCTTTGAGCGGGGCCTTAAGGCGGGGATTAAGCGGGCCGGGAACGGCTACAACAAAACTCCCCTGGGTACCCGGATCCTCAACTACCTGCCCTGGGCCCTGGCCGAGGCCCTGGTTTTTCCCAAGCTGCGGAGTTTTTTTGGTACGGACATTAAGTTCTGCATCGGCGGCGGGGCCCTTTTGGAAATTAAACAGCAGGAGTTTTTTAACGCCATCGGGGCGCCGGTGTACCAGGGCTACGGGCTGACGGAAAATTCCCCGATTATCTGCGCCAACTCCGTGGAAAAACATAAATTCGGCACCAGCGGGGTCATTATTCCCGATCTGGATGTGCGGATCATGAAGGACGAAAACACCGAGGCCAGGACCGGCGAGGCCGGGCAGATTGTGACCCGGGGCGGTTCGGTGATGAAGGGCTACTACAAAAACCCCGAGGCCACCGCGGAAACCCTGCGGGATGGCTGGCTCTGGTCCGGGGATCTGGGCTACAAGGACGGGGACGGCTTCCTCGTGGTCACCGGCCGGGAGAAGGCCCTGCTGATTGCCGAGGATGGGGAAAAGTACAGCCCCGAAACCATTGAGGAGGCGGTGATCAACAGTTCCCGTTTGGTAAACCAGATCATGGCCTACAACGAGCAGTGTAAATTCACCAGCGCCCTTATCACGGTGAACGTGGAGGAACTAAAGGCCGCCGCCGGGGCTTTGGGCATTGCCGGAACCCCCGGCGCGGGCCTGCCCGGTTCAGGCCCCTCCGACGCCGACCTGGACAAACTTATTACCCTTATCCAGGGTGATCTGTGGGCCTTTAAGCGCGTCAAGGAGTACGCCGCCATCCCGGCCCAGTGGCAGCCCGCATCCTTCGCCATTATCGCCGCCCCCTTTGACGAAAACAACGGCCTGGTAAACTCCACCATGAAGCTGGTACGCCACAAGGTGCGGGACTTTTACCGTTCCCGGATCGACGAACTATACGCCGTCCCCTCCGCGGACCCCCTGCTCCCCGGCAACCGGGCGGCCCTGCGGGAGCTGTTAAAGTAGACCGAATGGAGGATGCGGCTGCAGCCGGAAAGTCTCATCAGGTGTATCCTCCCTGGATATTTTTTTGACATTGCCTCGCTTTTTTGGTATAGTTCCTTTTTCAGGAGCGTCAAATGGTAAACGTACAGAACGTTACAAAGATCTACGGCGCCCGGCGGGTGGTGGATAACATCAGTTTTACCCTGGGGGATAGGGGGGTGCTTGGCTTCCTTGGCCCCAATGGGGCGGGAAAGTCCACGACCATGAACATTATCGCCGGGTATACTTCCTCATCCGCGGGGACCGTGACGGTGAACGGCAGCGAGATACTGGAGGACCCCATCGGGGCAAAGCGGAATGTGGGCTACCTCCCCGAGCGGCCGCCCCTGTACCCGGACATGACGGTTTCCGGCTACCTCTCCTTCATGTTCCGTCTCAAGAAGATTTCCCTTCCCAGGGAGGCCCATATCGCGGAAATTTGCGAGGCCGTGGGCATTGGGCCCGTGCGGAAGCGGATCATCAAGAACCTCTCCAAGGGCTACCAGCAGCGGGTGGGTCTGGCCCAGGCCATGCTGGGGAATCCGGGGCTCCTTATCATGGACGAGCCCACGGTGGGCCTGGATCCGGTGCAGATCCTGGAAATTCGCAGCCTTATCCGGGAACTGGGAAAAAATTCCGCAGTGATCTTCTCTTCCCATATCCTGCAGGAGGTCCAGGCTGTCTGCGACCGGGTCATCGTGATCAACAACGGGGTCCTGGTTGCCGACGATACCCTGGAGAACCTGTCCCGGCTGGGGGATAATTCCCTTTACCTGACCGTGGAAGGCCCCGGCGAGGCTCTGCTCCCGGAAATCCGGGCCCTGCCGGGCCTCAGGTCGGCGCGGCTTCTGGACCATGCGGAGGAGGAGGGGGCCGCCAGTTTTGAACTGGAAACCGAAACCGGGGATATCAGGCCCGCGCTGTTCAGGTTTTTGGCGGCCAGGGACCGGCCCATCCTTTCCCTGCGGCGGGGCGGTATCTCCCTGGAAGACGCCTTTATCCGGCTGACCGCGGGGGACCACGCGGCCCTTTCCGCCATCGCGGGAGAGGCCGGGGCCGCGGAGCCGGAAAACGAGGTTGTTACGGAGCCGGAAAGCGGCGCAGAGGCCGCCGGCGATGCCCTAGCGGCCCCGGACGGCGTGGAGGCGAGCGCGGAGCTTGCGGATGACACGGAGGCCGAAGAGGGCAAAGGAGACGAGGCATGATTGCGGTACTCAAACGGGAATTAGGGGCCTACTTTAGTTCCCCCATCGGCTATGTCTACCTGGGGGTCTTTTACCTGCTTACGGGTTACTTTTTCTTTGCCGGGGTTCTCTTTTCCAACAGATCGGACATGAGTCCCGTGTTCCAGGTGATGATGAACATTGTCATGTTCCTTACCCCCGTCCTCACCATGCGGCTCATGTCCGAAGACCTGCGGCACCGGACCGACCAGGCCCTGCTCACCGCCCCCATAAGCCTGGGGGCCATCGCGGGGGGTAAGTTCCTGGCCGCGGCCGTGGTGTACACCGCCGGTGTTTCCATGACCATGGTCTACTCCATCGTGGTGGAGGCGCTGGCCCAGGTGAATTGGGCCATAGTCTTGGGCAGCTACATCGGAATCCTGCTCCTGGGCTTCGCCTTTATCGCCATCGGCCAGTTCATCTCCGCGCTTACGGAGAACCAGGCCATCGCCGCCATCGGCTGCTTTACCGCGGTCCTGGTCATATTCCTGATGGACGCCCTTATCGACATCGTTCCCAACCCCCTGCTCCGCACCCTGCTGCAGGGCATCTCCTTTATGAGGCGCTATACCCCCATTACCAATGGGATTTTGAGCATTTCCAGCCTGGTGTTTTTTATCAGCGTCTGCGGAATTTTTCTTTTCCTCACCACCAGGGTGCTGGAAAAAAGAAGGTGGAGCTAAACTATGGCCGAAAAGTTTTTTTCTAAGAAATCTTCCCCCAAGCCCGGCGCTGCCGTCTCCCGGGGGCCGCTTTTTGGGAAGCGGAACCTGCGCTACGGCGTTGTTTCGGTCTGCGTCACCCTGGCGGCGATCGCGGTGATCGTGCTTTTCAACGTGGTCGTTACGGCCCTTTTTACCCGGTATCCCCTGGATATCGATCTTACCGAGGACCAGATCTTTGAGATCTCCCGGGAGACCAGGGAGTACCTTGCCGCCCTGGACCAGGATGTGGAGATCTATGTCCTTAACACCGAATCCGGCTTCGCCGCCGGCAGCCCCAGGGAGTACTTTATCCAGGCTAACGAGGTGATCGGCAAGTATGTCCAGTATTCCTCCCGGGTACGGTTTGAATATGTAGACCTGATCCGCAACCCCGATTTTCCGTCCCGCTACCCCGCGGTGGACGCGACCATCAACGATATTTTGATCGTGTCCGGGAACCGGGTCCGCAAGCTCAGCCCCCGGGATCTGTTTAATATACAAACAGATTACCAGGGCTATTTTCCCCAGGAATTTATTGTCTCTTCCAAGGCGGAGCAGGCCATGACCAGCGCCATCATAGGGGTGACCAGCAGGAATACCTCCCTGGCCGTGGTGATCGGCGGCCACGGGGAGCTTGAGGTAAGCGCCTTCACGGACCTGTTGCGGATGAACGCGTGGGACGTGAGTTCCATCAATACCATGACCGAGTCCATTCCCTCCGGGGCCGGTCTGGTGATCCTGGCCGCGCCGGAAAGGGACCTGTCCCTTGAGGAACTGGACGGAATCGACCGCTTCCTGGAAAGCGGCAGCGACCGGGTCCTGCTCTACCTGAGTTCCTTCCGCCAGCCTGGTCTGTCCGGTCAGTCTGATGAGCCGGATGAAAGTATGCAGACCGCCCTGCCCAACCTGGACGCCTTTCTAGCCGAATGGGGCCTGGCGGTAGACCCGGGCATCGTTTTTGAAACCAACAGTTCCAATATCATTGGAAATTCCCCCTATCTGGCATTTGCGGACTTTGCGGAGGACAACTACGCAAAGGTCATGACGGAAAAGGGACTCCGTCCGGTACTGCCCCAGTCCCGTCCCCTGCGGCAGGTCTTTGAGGCCGAGCGCTACCGGAGAACCAGCGTCCTTATCCGCTCCTCCCCCAGTTCCGGCATCCGCCCCGCGAATGCGGCCCTGGATTGGGAGCCCGGTCCCCAGGACCTCCGTTCCGGCATTCCCCTTTTGGCCTTGAGCAGTTCCACCCGGAACAATGTGGATGGGGATATCGTCTCCGCCCATGTGCTGGTCTGCGGCTCCGCGGCTGTCTGGAACCCCAGCATCCTGGGGAGTACCAATATTGCCAACTCCGCCTACTTTCTGGATCTGGCGGGCCGTCTGGCGGGCCGGGAAGAGCAGTTCTACGTCCAGGACAAGACCCTGGGCCTTTCCAATCTGAATGTCACCGCGGGTCAGGTAATCATCCTGGCCCTGATCTTCATCGTTTTGATCCCCCTGGGGGTTCTGGTGACGGGCATCGTGGTCTGGCTCCGCCGCCGCCACCGCTAGGAGGGCCCCATGACGAAGAAGCTTATCGTTATCCTGGTCATGGTGGTCCTGCTGGGAGCCCTGAGTCTGAGCCTGTTCCTCCTTAAGCGGCAGGATGAGCCGCCGCCGCCGGTCCCGGACCTGCCCGATCTGGAGTACCTTATCAACTATCGGGATGATACCTTCGGGGGCCTTGCCTCCGTGGAGGTGAGGAACGGGCAGGGGGAATTCACGGTCCTCCCCGGCTCCCCGCCCTCTATCCCCGGCTGGGAGTCCCTCATCGTTAATACTTACCCCCTGACCCGGATCATGGACATCTGCAGCGGCCTTATATCCCAGGGGCTGGTGGTGGAGGAAGCGGCGAACCTGGGGGTCTACGGCCTGGAAACGCCCCTGGCCGAAGTGGAGATCAGGACCAATTCCGGGGAGGGGACCACCCTGTACATCGGCGGCGATGTTCCCGGCGGGCTCAGCGTTTATGTCCGTGTGGAAGGGGATCCCGCGGTGTACCGGGCGGCCAGGGGAGATGTGTCAAGCTTCTTCCAGGGAGTCCTGGATCTGGTGGATAAAGAGGTAAGCCCCCAGCTTCCGGACGATGGTTACGGCGGCTTTGACTTTGAGGAGATTACCCTGGGCGGCACGCTTCGCGCCGACGGGGTGGTCCGGATCGTCCACCGGGAGGAGGAGAATGTCCCGGCCGGTCGGCTTAGGAATGACTACCTGATCTCCGGCCCCTACGAGACTTCCCTGAACCTGGAGGAGGGTTTCAACGCCCTGAAGGCCATCCCCGGCATCTACGCAGACCGGGCCGTTGGAAGGGCGGCCGGGGACCTGGCGCCCTACGGCCTGGACAAGCCCTATTCCACCGCCTCCATCAGCGGGACCCTGGGTCAGGGCCTGGGGGGCTTTAGCCTGCGGGCCTCCAAACCCGACGGTGACGGCAATGTGTATATCTGGCGGGAGGGTACCGAACTGGTCTACCAGGTTGCCTCTTCCAAGCTCCCCTGGCTGGAGGCCGGCTGGTGGGACCTGATGAACCGCATGATCATCATCCCCTACATCGACGACATAGCCCGGGTGGAGGTAAACAGCCCCCAGCGGCGGCTTAGTTTTAGCCTGAGCGGAGAAGGGGAGGACCTCAAGGTGGAAGCCCAGGGCGCGGAGCTGGATACGTCGTTTTTCCGCAGCTACTACCAAACCCTCCTCAGCGCCATCTATGACGACTACGCCGAAGAGCGGATCCCCCCCGGCGCCCAGCCCGTGCTGGAAATTGTGTACCACTACCGGGACGGCCGCCCCCAGGACCGGGTATCCTTCTACGCATCCTCCTCCCGCCGGGTCCTTACCAGCCTGAACGGCGGCCGCCCCTTCTACACTTATGCGGCCTACATCACCAAAGTTCAGACCGATCTGGACCGGCTCCTGGAAGGAAAAAAGGTACTACCCTACCTCTAGTTTTCCCCCCGCCGGGGCGCAAAACGTTCCGGCGGCTGTGGTTTGTTTGATATAGGGAGGCTACACTCGAAGGCAATTACCAGCGCTGATATTGAAAAACCGGCGCCCGGCGCCGAACATGCCAGCCGGACGGCGGAGGCCCCCAAGGCGGACACTTGACCGAAGCGGCGTCGCCGCAAGCGGGTCCGGCTTGGGGATTTCCCGCCGTCCGGCTGGCGGATGGGGCGTCAGGTGCCAAATTTTTTATTCATCAGCGCCGGTTATTATAGGGGTGTATCCTCCCTGGAAACT
>JAISQJ010000064.1 GCA_031274285.1 Treponema sp.
CCTTAATTGCACGCTGTATCCTCCGCTTTTATGGCTTAAACTACCAATATATTAGCGGAAACAGCGTGCTTTTTGCTACATTCTTACAAAGTCCTTCTCATACATATTATTGAAGAGCCAGAAATACAAGTACCCGCCGGAAGGCATGGAAGACGCCATTACCACGGTTATTGCCCAATGTGAGATGTGGACGGAAACGGACTAACGCTACACCTTAGGCGCCGCCGTTAGCGGCAGGCTGTTTCATGATGGCAATAAACCTTCTCCAAACAGGCGCCGCCGTTAGCGGCAGGCTGTTTTATGATAACAATAAACCTTCTCCAAACAGGCGCCGCCGTTAGCGGCAGGCTGTTTTATGATGGCAATAAACCTTCTCCAAACAGGCGCCGATCAGAGTTGAACTGATGTATAGCGGTTTTGCAGACCGCCGCCTTACCACTTGGCTACGGCGCCTTATAGAGGCAAATCTAGCATAAAGGGGCCGGCCTTGTCTAGTGCCGGGGGGCAGTCTTCAAGGGGGCGTTGCGGGGGTGGAAACCCCGCAGGGGGGTAGGCCGCAACGAAGTGCGGCCGGAGGGGGGGCCAAGGTAGATGTGTAGGCTGCGGGCGGAGGGTCCGGTAAGCGGCCCCCCCTTTTAGTTTTTCCCCTTATCGTAGGGCTGGCCGGAGGCCCGGGGGGCGTAGTCTTTCCCGCTGAAGATTACCAGGGTGGCCAGGGTGATAAAGTAGGGGAGGATGTTAAAAATTTCCGAGGGCAGGAATTTGAGGCCCTGGATGTTGACGATATACACCGACAGGGCGGAAGCGGCGCCGAAGAGCAGGGAGGAGCCCAGGATACCCAGGGGCAGCCAGCGGCCAAAGGAGACCGCCGCCAGGGCGATAAAGCCTTTGCCGTTGATGGTGTTGGACGCGAACTCCGTGGTTTGGGTGAGGACGAGGCAGCCTCCGGCTAGTCCCGCCAGGGCCCCGGAAATAAGCACGGCGATATAGCGTATTTTGATGACATCGACCCCGGCGCTGGCCAGGGCTTGGGGATGTTCTCCGCAGGCCCGCAGCCGTAGTCCCCAGGGCCGTTTGTAAAGGGCAAACCAGGAGACCAGGAGGATGGCAAGGCTGATCCAAATGGTGGGGTAAAAGCCCAAAAAGGGGCGCATTCCCATCATAAAGGCCCGGGTCCGTTTTTGCTGAAAGAGGATTTGGCAGAAAAAGATGGTGATTCCGTTGGCCAGCAGGTTGATTCCCGTGCCGGAGATAACCTGGTCCGCCCGCAGGGTGATGGCGGCGTAGGCGTGGATAAGGGAAAAAAGGCCGCCTAAAAACGCGGCCCCCAGCAGGGCCAGGGGGATGGAGAGGGCGATTTTCCCTTCCAGCAGCACGTAGATGGTGGCGCCGGTCATGGCGCCGATGGCCATGAGGCCTTCCAGGGCGATGTTTACCACCCCGGAGCGTTCGCAGATCATACCGCCGGTGGCGGCGATGAGTATGGGGGCGGTGATCATAAAAATTGAGGGCAGGATGGCTAGAACAAGGCGAAAAACTTCATCCATTGGAGGCCTCCCCTTTTTTGGCTTTTTCCTTCATCTGCCATTCGATGAGGAGTTTAACCCCCGCCCGGAGGGAGATAAAGACCACGATGATACCCAAAATGATGGAGGCGATCTCGTCGGGGATATTCCGGGACTGCATGAGGGGCTGGGCGGATTTTAACATGCCGAAGAGAAGCCCCGCCAAGGCGGTTCCCAGGGCGCCGGAGTTCCCCACCAGGGCCACGGCGATGCCGTCAAAGCCGTAGCCGTCCTGGGCGGCCAGTACCCGGCCGGCGGTAAAGCTGCCCAGGGAAACGATAGCCCCCGCCAGCCCGGCGAAGGCCCCGGAGATGGCCATGGCGCAGGTAACGCTGGCGTTGACGCTGATGCCCCCGTAGCGGGCCGCCTCTTTGTTAAAGCCCGTGGCCCGCAGGCCGTAGCCCAGCCGGGTTTTTTCCATGACGACCCAAAAAAAGATAAGCGCCGCAATGGTAAACCAGATGCCGTAGTTGAGCCGGGAGTAGTTGGTGATCCGCTCCATAAAGGGGCTGGAAAGCCGGGCGGTAACGGGAAGGTCCGGGGTTTTGTAGGTGTTGGATCCGGGGATCCGCATGGTGAGGATTCGGGAAAGGTAGAGGGCGATGTAGTTCATCATAATGGTGGCCACTACCTCGGAGACGGAAAATTTTGCCTTAAAAAAGCCCACCACGCCCCCCCAGAGGGCGGCGGCGGCGATAGCCGTGAGTACCGCCAGTAACCAGTGTAAGCCGGGGATCCGGGGGCCGTAGAGGGCCACAAACTGGGCGGCGGTGATGCCGATGACGTATTGTCCTTCGGCGCCGATGTTGAAAAGCCCGGTTCGGGCGGCAAAGCCCATGGAGAGGCCGCAGAGGATAAGGGGCATGGATATGACCAGCCATTCCGCTATGTAACGGACGTTAAAGGTTCCCCGGCGCAGGTCCCAGCCGGAAACCACCTGGAGGATCGCCTGGTACATGCCGCCGGGGTTCCGGCCCACCAACAGGATGAGGACGGTGGCTACCAAAAAGCCTAAAAGCACCACCGCCACGGAGATCATCCCGTTGCTGCCGGTAAAAACTTCCAGAATCCTGCCGCCCAGGCCGCCGCTTCTCGCGTTGTTTTTAGGCATGAACACCCCCCATCATGGCGCCGATACGCCGCTCGTCCGCCTCTTCCGCCGGGAGGACCCCCACCACCTGGCCCTTGGAGAGGGCGGCGATACGGTCGCAGAGTCCCAGGATCTCGTCCAGCTCAAAGGAAACCAGAAGCACCGCCCGGCCCTTGTCCCGCTCTTCGATTATCCGGCGGTGAATGTACTCAATGGCCCCCACATCAAGGCCCCGGGTAGGCTGGGCAACGATGAGGAGTTCCGGGGAAAGGTCTATTTCCCGGGCGATGACCACCTTTTGCTGATTCCCCCCGGACATGGCATGGGCGGGGGTGGCGGCCCCGCTCCCGGAACGGATGTCAAATTCCCGGATCAGGTCCTCCGCGTGGCGGAGGATGACGGGGAAACGGAGAAAACCGAAGGGGGAGGAGTAGGGGCTTTCCCAGTAGTTTTTGAGGATCAGGTTTTCGTCAATGCGGAAATCCAGGATAAGGCCGTGTTTATGCCGGTCCTCGGGGACCATTCCGACGCCCTCCCGGTTCCGGGACCGGATGCTTTCCCGGGAAATATCCCGGCCCTTAAGGAAAACCCGGCCCGACAAAGCCGGCAAAAGCCCGGCGATGGCGGCGGTAAGTTCCGACTGGCCGTTTCCGTCCACCCCGGCGATGCCCACGACCTCCCCGGCCCGTACTTCCAGGGAAAGGCCGTTTACCGCGGGGGTCCCCTGGGACCCCAAAACCACCAGGTCCTCGATCTTAAGCACCAGGTCCCCCGGCTTGGCGGGGGCCTTTTCGATGCGGAAGTTTACCGCCCGGCCCACCATCATTTCCGCCAGTTCCCGCTCGTCCACCTGGGTCACCTTGACGGTGGCGACACCTTTTCCCCGCCGCAGCACCGTACAGCGATCCGCCGCGGCCTTTATCTCCTTGAGTTTGTGGGTGATAAAAACAATGGTCTTTCCCTCCGCCTTAAGGCGGCGGAATATGGCCAGCAGCTCGTCGATTTCCTGGGGGGTCAGGACCGCGGTGGGTTCGTCAAAGATAAGGATGTCCGCGTCCCGGTAGAGGATCTTGAGGATCTCCACCCGCTGCTGCATACCCACGGTGATGTCCTCGATCCGGGAGCGGGGGTCCACCGCCAGGCCGTAGGCCTCGGAAAGCGCCTTGACCCGCTTTTCCGCGGACCGGAGATCCAGGTTGCCCAGGGAATTCCGGGGCTCCAGGCCCAGGACGATATTTTCCGTCACCGTAAAGTTGCGGACCAGTTTGAAGTGCTGGTGGACCATGCCGATTTTTAGGGCCGTGGCGTCGTTGGGATTCCTGATCCGGGTCTCCCGGCCCCGGACTTTGATGATCCCCCCATCCGGTTCGTAAAGGCCGAAGAGGATGGACATGAGGGTGGACTTTCCCGCCCCGTTTTCCCCCAGCAGGGCGTGGATCTCCGCCTGTTCCACGGTAAAGGTAACCCGGTTATTGGCCACCACCCCGGGGAAAATCTTGGTTATGTCCAACATTTCTATGGCGGGAACGGACACCGGAGCCTCCTTCAATCGATGCGTATATCGGGCCTGAGAATCGATTCTACTATAACACATTCCCTTAAAAAAAGGCCCCAGATTGTTTTTGGGAATGAGAGAGGGGCCGGATACGGCCGGATAATTTCGGCAGATTTAATATTGCATGTTAAATCTGCCGGGGGTATACTAAGGGCATGGCGGCTTATATAAAAAGGCAGGCGGAGGCCGTACTTGAGCGGGCCTCCGGGAGTTTTGGGGCGGTGCTGGTAACCGGCGCCCGGCAAACGGGGAAGACCACCCTCCTTACCCGGGGCGCCGGGGCTTACCGCTATGTTACCCTGGACGATCCGCTAAAATTGAACAGCGCCGCCCTGGAGGGGGAAACCTTTTTTGAAGAAAACCCACCCCCCGTGATTGTTGATGAAATCCAATATGCCCCCGGCCTCTTTCCCTACATTAAAATGATCCTTGACCGGGGGGCAAAACCGGGCTCCTTCCTCATGTCCGGTTCCCAACAATTTCGGATGATGAAAAATGTGAGCGAATCCCTGGCGGGGCGGGTTGGGATCATGACGCTTTTGGGCTTTTCACTCCGGGAGATAAAATCTATCTCGTTTAATAAGCCTTTTCTGCCGGATGCCCCTTACTTTAAGGCCCGGCAGGAAGAAGCCCTAAACCTGGATTTTGATGAACTGTGGAACATTATCCACCAGGGCGCCATGCCACGGCTCTACCAGGAAGATGAACCGGATTGGGAATTTTTCTGGGGGGCCTATACCAAGACCTACCTTGAGCGGGACCTTCGGGACCTTACCCAGGTAGGGGATGAACAGAAGTTTTTGATTTTTATGTCCGCCATTGCGGCCCGGACCGGTCAACTGCTCAATCTTTCTTCCGTCTCCCAGGATGTGGGCATAAGCGTCCCCACCGCCGAACGCTGGTTGTCCATTTTGGTCACCTCGAACCTGGTCTTTCTTCTGCGGCCCTTCCAGATAAATACGACCAAGCGGATGATCAAGGCCCCCAAACTCTACTTCCTTGACACCGGCCTTGCCGCTTATTTAACCAAGTGGACCAATCAAGAGGTGCTGCGGAATGGCCACATGGCGGGGGCTTTTTTTGAAACCTTTGTCATCGCCGAAATTATCAAAAGCTACACCAACGATGGGAAGGACGCGCCCCTGTACTTTTACCGTGACCGGGATGGCAGGGAAATTGATCTTGTCCTGTGGCAGAACGGCGTCCTCCACCCCCTGGAGATAAAAAAACACGCCAACCCCGATGTCCGGGATATTAAAGCCTTTGAGGTTCTTGACGGAATCGATGGTTTTAAGCGAGGTCCCGGCGGGGTCATCTGCCTCTACAAGGAACTACAGACCCTAAAGGGGAACGATAAGGTTATCCCCCTTGGGTTCCTGTAGCCCGCCGGAACCGCGGTGTTATGAGAACTTCTTAGTCGTCAACAGCGTGCAGATCCTGGGGGAAGCCCGGAAGCCTTTTGGCCTCCCCGTAGGTGGCGGCGATCTTAATTTCGCCGCTGATAATCCGGGCCCTGATCCTTTCAAGTTCCGCCCGGATGTCGCCGGTAAGGGCGGGATTGGTGGCGGCGTAACCCACCCCGTCGGCCTTAAGATCAAAGGTGATTACTTCTCCCTTAAAGGTGTTGTTTTTAACGGCGTTAAGCGCGTAAACCAGGCTGGTTTCCACCCGCTTGATCATGGAGGTGAGGACCGCGGAGTCGGTGTTGTTGTAAAGGCCGTACTCATACTGATCCGAATCCACCCCGATGGCCCAGATATTTTTGCCGTCCGCCCGGTATTCCTTGGCCTGGGCCAGGAGCCCGAAGCCGGAACCCCCCGCCGCGTGGTAGATAAGGTAGACCCCGGAATCGTACCAGTTTTTTGCCTGGGTCTTGGCCAGGCCCGGATCGCCCCAGTCGTTGACGTAGTAATCCACGATCTTCGCGTTGGGCAGCACCGAAAGGATCCCCTGGACGTAGCCCACCTCAAATTTGGTGATGGTAGCTCCGGGAATACCCCCGATAAACCCGAAGGTGGGATTGGCAATGCCGTCGGCCTTGGCCTTGAGGGCCGCCGCGGCGCCCACCAGGAAGGAGCCCTCATGCTCGGCGTAAATGGCCTGCAGCACATTGGGAAGCCCTACCCAGTCCACATCCACGATCATGTACTTTTGGTTGGGGTTCTGGGCCGCCACCTGCGCCAGGGCGTCGGCAAAGGTAAAGCCCGTGGTGACGATAAGGTCGTTCCCCTCGTCGGTGGCCTGCCGGATATTGGGGATATACATATCCTGGGTAGCGGCGGTGACTACATCGTAGTTTGTACCCCGCAGTTTGGGGTTCTCCCAGGTATCCCCGTAGAACTCCAGAATCCCCCGCCAGGCGGCGGCATTAAAGGACTTGTCGTCAATCCCCGTGGCGTAGGTCAAGAGCCGTACCTTGATGGCCCCTGCAGAGCTTCCCCCGCCGGCCCCCCTGGCAAAGGCCGAAGACACGGCCAAAAGACCGGTGAGAAGTACCGCTAATAATTTCCTGTTCATGGTTTCTCTCCTTAATGACTTGATACCCCAGATGATAGCAAAAACCGGGCCCTGTAACAACAGGAGGGGATACTGTTTGGTAAACCAGGTTTCAGGTTAGTATGCAGGTATGGAAAAGAACGAAATTTTGCTCGTCTACGGGGATGACCCCTATGCCATGACCCGGAGCATTGCCGGGGCGGCGGCCCTGGCGGACTTAATCGGCGATAAAAAAAAGCGGATTGGCCTTAAGCCCAACCTGGTCGTGGCCCGGCCCGCGGACGAGGGGGCCACCACCCACCCGGAAATTGCCGGGGCCCTCATCGATTACCTGAAAGAAAAGGGCTTTAACCATATCGTTATTCTGGAGGGTTCCTGGGTGGGGGATAAGACCCGGGACGCCTTTCGCGTCTGCGGTTTTAAAGACCTGGCGGAGCAAAAGGGGGTGGAGCTTATCGATACCCAGCGTGATTCGGCGCGGCCCTGGGACTGCGGGGGGATGCAGATCGAAATTTGCGACAGCGCCCGGCAGGTGGATTTTATGATTAATTTGCCGGTGATGAAGGGGCACTGCCAGACCCTTTTGACCTGCGCTTTGAAAAACAACAAGGGGATTATGCCGGACCGGGAAAAACGGCGTTTCCACAGCCTGGGACTCCACAAACCCATTGCCCACCTTAACACGTTGGCCCGGAACGACTTTATCGTGGTAGACGGGATCTGCGGGGACCTGGATTTTGAGGAGGGGGGAAACCCCGTTCCCTCGGGGCGGATCTTCGCCGCCCGGGACCCGGTCCTTAACGATGCCTGGGCCGCGGCGCAGATGGGTTACGCGCCGGGGGACATTCCCTATATCGGGATGGCGGAAAAGCTGGGGATCGGCGTGGGGGACCCGGAGCGGGCCCTGGTGCGGGAACTCAACCGGCCCAAGGCCGGGTCCCTGGAGGTCCGGCCCGGCGGCAAGGTAGGGCAGCTTGCCCACTACATCGATGAGCGGGACGCCTGTAGTGCCTGTTACGCCGCCGTCGTTTTTGCCCTGTCCCGCCTGGACCGCGCCGAAATCTCCCGCCTTCAGGGGAAACTCGCCGTGGGCCAGGGCTTCCGGGGGCAGGGGGGCCATGCCGGGGTGGGGAACTGCTGTTCGGGCTTTGCCCGGTTCCGCCCCGGCTGCCCGCCCTCCGGCGCGGAGGTCCTGGAATTTTTGCGGGGATAGGCCCCCGGCCAACCGGGGCTTGTCCATGGACAGGTCAAAATACGGTTAAAAATTTGTAGATTTTTCCGGTCCTAGTGTACTTAGAAAGGGCGGAAAGACTATACTAACCCATATTTACGATAACAGGAGGACGATGATGAAACGATTGCTTCGGTTAATACCCCTGGCGGTATTGCTCTCCCTGCTTGTTTCCCCCCTCATGGCCCGGCCCGTACGGGATGTCGGCAGTCTGGGAAAAACCTATGAATTGGTGCTGCTCCACACCAATGACCACCACGGGGCTATTCTGCCCAACAACGGGCAAGGGGGGCTGGCGGAGGTCGCCGCCTTTGTAAAGCAGGTCCGTGCGGAGAACCCCTATGTGCTGCTGGTGGACGCCGGGGACATTAACACCGGGCCGGCCCTTTCCAATATGTTTTCCGCGGAGCCGGATTTCCTGGCCTACAACATGATGGGCTATGACGCTGCCACCATGGGGAACCACGAGTTTGATAAAAACCAGGATCAACTGCTTAAGCAGATCGATCTGGCCAATTTCCCCTTTTTCAGTTCCAATATAAAAACCGCGGACGGAAATTTTTTTGGGGGACGCCAATACCTGATAAAGAATTTCGGCGGCCTCAAAGTGGGGCTTTTCGGCATCACTACCCTGAGAACCCGGATTATCGCCAGCCCCGACAGGAGCCTGGTCTGGCTTAACGAGATCGATGCCGCCAGGGCCGCGGTGGAGGCGCTGAAGCAGGAAAAGGTTGACCTTATCATCGGCCTTACCCATATCGGGGATGTGAAGGAGGGGCCGGATCATATCATCTCCCCGGAGCTGGCCGCCGCGGTTCCCGGTATCGATATTATTATTGACGGCCACTCCCACAGTTTTTTTGCGGCCCCCAAGAAGGTGGGGAACACCTATATTGTTACCGCCAATGAATGGGGCAAATATGTGGGTTACGGGAAAGTCACCGTGACGGACGGGCGGCTTACGGGCTTTGACTGGAAGCCGGAGCAGATCAACACCGCGGAAAAGCAAAGCTACGCCCCCAACGCGGCAATCACCGCCCTGCTGGCCCCCTACATTGAAAAGGCCAACGCCAGCCTTAAAGAAGTGGTGGGGGAAGCGGCGGAGGATTTTGTCTTTGGCAACCGGCTTACCCGGTACCAGGAAACTTCTCTGGGGAACATGATCACCGACGCCAATGTGTGGTACTTCAAGACCGTGTTTAACCAGGACATTGATTTTGCCTTCCACAACGGCGGAAATATCCGGGCCCCCCTGGCCAAAGGCCCCCTGACCCAGGAAAACATTCTGACCGTCCTGCCCTTTGAAAACTACCTGTACATCGTGTCCCTAAAGGGTTCCGCAATTATCGAACTTTTTGATTTTATCGGCACCATTCCCCAGGGCGCCGGGGGCTTCCCCCAGTTCTCCCGGGAAGTGCGCTACACCATCGATAAAACCCCGGGCCAGGACCGGGGGGTAATCAAGGACCTTACTATCGGGGGCCGGCCGGTGGACCCGAACCGGACCTACCGTTTCTGCACCAACGATTACCTTTTGGGCGGGGGCGACGGTTATACGGCCCTTACCAAATCGGAAAATCCCTTTAACACATCCCTGCTTCTTTCCTACGTGACGGTTGAATACATCAAGGCCCAGGGCGGGGTGATCCGTCCCGCTTTGGACGGCCGGCTCACGGTTATCGGTGGCGCCACGCCCTAAGGCCGCTACGCCGCGCCTCCCGCTAAGGGCAACGTCCTTAGCGGGAGGCGTTTCCCGCCTATCACGCGTCTTGCCTGCCTTAAAGGGCGGCGGTATAATTTTAAAATATGTCGAACGCATACCGGGAAGAAGATACCTATACCTATGCGGATATCCTCACGATGGATGAAAAGACCAGGGCGGAGATCCTTGACGGCGAACTGTTTATGATGGCTCCGTCGGCCACGTATCATCAGATTATCAGCAGAGAACTCTCCGGGCAGTTGTGGCAGTTTTTACGGGGAAAGCCCTGCCAGGTATTCTCCGCACCCTTTGGCGTCAGGCTCTTTCCCCAGGCCGATCAAAGCGATGATACCTATGTGGAACCTGATATTGTTGTTATTTGCGATCCTTCAAAGATAACGGCGGCCGGCTGTGAAGGGGCGCCGGATATGGTGATAGAAATTCTTTCCCCCTCCAATACCCGGCACGAGATGCTTATGAAGTTTAAGAAGTACCTTGCCGCGGGGGTAAGGGAATACTGGATTGTGGACGGGGAAGAGAAATCGGTGGAGGTGTTTATCCTTGACCGGGGCCGGTATATAGCCGGAATCTCCGGCGGGGATGACGAAATTCCGGTTTCGGTTCTGCCGGGTTGCCGTATTAAACTGCGGGAGCTGTGGCCGCGGGATTAAGGCCGGCCGGCCCGGCAGCTTTCGTAGAGGGCAACGTATTTTTTCGCGGATTTTTCCCAGGAGAAATCTTTTTTCATTCCCCGTTGCCGCATGACCTCGATCTGTTCCCGCCGGTTGTACCAGGCCCAGACCGCCCAGCCTACGGTGTTGTAGATGGCCTGGGGGTTTAATTCGTCAAACATAAAGCCCGTGCCTTCGCCGGTCTCCTGGTTATAATTCTCCACCGTGTCCGCCAGGCCCCCGGTGTTGCGGACAATAGGCAGGGCGCCGTAGGCCTGGGAGTACATCTGGTTAAGGCCGCAGGGTTCGTAAAGGCTGGGCATAAGGAAAAAGTCGCTCCCCGCTTCGACCAGGTGGCTCAGGTCCTCCTGGTAGCCGATGCGGCATTTGAAGTTGGGAAGCCGGGAGGAAAGGCCCTGTACTTCGTGTTCACACCAGGATTCCCCGGAGCCCAGGAGGACCAACTGGAGTTTCATGTCTTGGCAGATGGACCAGGCGGAACCGTGGGCGGGGCCGAAGAGTTCGCCTACCCCCTTTTGGCTTGTTAAGCGGGTGACCATGCCGATAAGCGGCGTATCCGCATCCTGGGGAAGGCCGAATTCCCGCTGCAGGGCCTCCTTGGCCCTGGCCTTGCCCTCCCGGACCGCAGCGGCGTTGTATTTTTGGGGGATGTAGGGATCTTTGGCGGGATTCCACACCGTAGTATCAATGCCGTTGAGGATCCCCGAATAGTCCGCGGAACGGTAACGCAGTACCCCGTCAAGGTGGAAGCCCTGGGCCTGTGTCTTGGTTTCTTCCGCATAATGGGGGGAAACGGTGTTGAGCTTGTCCGCGCTGTAGAGTCCGGCTTTAAGGAGGTTCATCTTGTCCCAGTCCTCAAAGCCCGCGTTGTAGAACACGTCCCAGCCCAGGCCGGCATAGCCGTAGTTATCCTTGCCGTAGATTCCCTGGTAACCCAAATTGTGGATGGTTAATACCGAGGATGCGGCGGCGAATTCCCCGCCCAGGGGCCGTTCCCAAAATTTCAGGTACACGTTCACCATGGCGGCGGGCCAGTCGTGGGAATGGAGTATGTCGGGAAACCAGCCGGTTTTGCGGCAGAGCTGGAACACGGAGCGGCTGAAAAAGGCGAAGCGCCGGGGGTTGTCCAAAAAATCCGGATCCCAGGGGTTTCCGTAGATCCCCTCCCGGCCGAAGAACTGTTCGTGGTCGATAAAGTAGACCCGGACAGGGTGCTTTTTGCCGGACCCCGGCAGGGGGGCGGTATAAACCGCGCACCATTCCTCGCCGCCCCCCATGGGAACCCCCATGGCCCCCTCCAGGAGGCTCAAAACGCCGCGATCGATGTCGTAGTAGCGGGGTATGACAATCCGTACCTCGTGCCCCTCTTTTGCCAGGGCAAGGGAAAGGGCGGATACCATGTCCGCCAGCCCGCCGGTCTTGGCGTAGGGATGGGCCTCGCTGGAGGCCATGAGGATCTTCATATTCCTAAAACTTTTCCACCACCGAAAGATTATTGTCTTTAATAATGCCAAGGCCCTTGTCGTGATCCGCCAATTTGAAAACCACCACCGCCTTGCCCACCGTTCCTTCCAGGGACGCGTAGAGGTACTCGATATTCACCTGGGACTGCTGGAAAAGTTCCATGATCCGGGCCAGGCTTCCGGGACTGTCGTCAATCTCCACCGCCGCCACATCGGAAACCCTGGTGGTAAAGCCCCCGTGGTTCAGGGCCTGCAGGGCGTCATCGCATTTGTCCACGATGATGCGCAGGATGCCGAAGTCCGCGGTGTCCGCGATGCTGATGGCCCGGATATTGATCCCCGCATAGGCCAGGGTCCGGGTTACTTCCGCCAGCCGGCCCGCGTTGTTTTCCAGAAAGACCGAAATCTGCTTAATACCCATGTTATCCCCCTATAGTTTCCGGTTATCAACGACCCGCTTGGCCTTGCCAATGGACCGCTCAATGGTTTTAGGCTCCACCAGTTTTACCTTAACCGCAATCTGGAGTCTGCTCTTCATAACATTCTCGATTCGGTTCCGCAGCACTTCAAGGCCCCTGGTTTCATCGCTGAAGAACTCCCGTTTAACTTCCACCTGGAGTTCCACCTCGTCCAGGTGGCTCTCCCCCCGGTTCACCACGATGAGGTACTGGGGTTCGGTACCCTCAATCTCGATAAGGGCCTGCTCGATCTGGCTGGGGAACACGTTGACCCCCCGGATGATGAGCATGTCGTCGGTGCGGCCAAAGAGCCGGTGCATCCGCACGGTGGTCCGGCCGCAGGAACAGGGCTGGGGCATGAGGTAGGTGATGTCCCTGGTCCGGTAGCGGAGCAGGGGAGTGCCCTCCTTGGTGAGGGTGGTAAAGACCAGTTCCCCCTTTTCGCCGGGGGGCAGGGCTTTTCCGGTTTCCGGATCGATGATCTCCGGGTAAAAGAGGTCCTCGTTGATGTGGAGCCCGTCCTGGGCTTCGCATTCGAAGGAAACGCCGGGACCGATGATCTCCGTAAGGCCGTAGATGTCGTAGGCCTTCATACTGAAGCGGTTTTCGATCTCCTTCCGCATGTTCTCGCTCCAGGGCTCCGCCCCAAAGCAGCCCTTGGCGATGGGGAGCTTATGGAGATCGATCCCCGCGTCCGCCGCTTCCTCCGCCATGTAGAGGGCGTAGGAGGGGGTGCAGGTGAGCATGGTGGAGCCGAAATCCTGCAGCACCATGAGCTGCCGGGCGGTGTTGCCGCTGGACATGGGCAGCACCTCCGCGCCGATGTTCAAAGCCCCGTAGTGGGCCCCCGGTCCGCCGGTAAAGAGGCCGTAACCGTAACAGTTTTGCACGATGTCGTCCTTGGTACAGCCCGCCGCCGCCATGGTCCGGGCCATGGCTTCCCGCCAGATGTTGATATCCTTCATGGTGTACTCGTCCACCACGGGCTTGCCGGTGGTGCCGGAACTCATGTGGACCTCCACGATCCGGTCCTTGGGGCAGGCCAGAAGGCCGTGGGGGTAGTTGAGCCGCAGATCGTCCTTGGTGGTAAACGGCAGCCTTTCAAGGTCCTTTAGACTGTGGATGTCCGCAGGCTTTATCCCCAGGCCGTTCATCTTTTCCCGGTAAAAAGCCACGTTGGAGTAAAGCATCTCCACCAGGTTCTTGAGACTGGCAAGCTGGAGCTTTTGCCGGGCCGCCTCATCCATACATTCATACTCGGGATTAAAAATCATGGTACCTTCCTTATTTTGAAGTCTAAGAAGATGGTTAGGATTTTCATTCTATCAGCGAATAGGGGTATTGAGAAGGGTATAAAAGGGGATGTACATGGGTTATACTATCAATGATTGTATGAAAAAGCCATTACAGGAGGTTCTTCTGTCAGATTCTGCCGAGACGCCGCCCGGAAATCCGCTATTAAAATGGGTCTACGCGGTTTCCGGCGCCCTGGCGGCCTTCCTGGCGGGGATGGCCTTTCTGGTCCTTCTCCGGCCCTGGGCCGCGGCGCCGGGCCCCCTGCGGATAGACTTACGGGATTACCCCGTCTACCTAAAGACCGGCTTCAATGGGGCCGATATAAACCGCAGCCCCGGGGAAACCGTCTGGGATGCGGTGCTGCCCGCGGGAGAGCAAAAGTCGGCGATCATAAAGGATGTCCTGCCCTGGAAAAACTCCCGGTCCTTTCTTTCTCCCCGCAGCGACTGGCCCGAGGAATTTACCATACTTATTCCCTTTGTCATGGATAAGGCCCGGATGGATCTGCTTAAAAATGATCCCCCGGTTTTTCCTGGCCTCTTTCTCGCCGGTATCGGGGATAACTGGGAAATATTCCTAAACGGGAGGCCCGCGGCTTCCCAGGTGTCGCTGGACGAAAAGGGGCAGATTAAGGAACACCGGGCCTGGCGCAGCGTTACCAGCCCCCTGAGCCTAAACCTTTTCAGGGAGGGGGAGAATTACCTGGCCTTTCGGATCATCGGTTCCCCCTCTTACGGCGGCACCGGCCTTTTTTATGTGGCCCCCTATCATATTGACGATTACCGGATCATCTCGGTCCAGGCCCATGACCAGGGAGTTTTGATATGTTCCACGGTGTATGTTTTTGTGGGCCTTTATTATCTCCTGCTTTTTTATATGCGGCGGAAGGTGCGTTACAATCTTTATTACGGCCTTTTTTCCATTGCCATCGGCGTTTATTTTATGTGCAGGAATCCTATTATCTACGGGATGATCAGCGATTCTGATACGGCCTATCGCTTTGAATCTATTTCCCTTTATTGGATGGTAATTTTTCTGGGGGCCTTTCTTGAGGAGCTTTACAATAACCGCCTGACCGTGGTGGTGAAGGGGTACAGCGTCTTTTGTATTATCCTTTCCCTAAGCTCCTGTATTTTTTCCATGGAATACGCCGACGATGCCCTGCGTCTGTGGCAGGTCTGCGGGGTGGCGGCCTTTCTTTTTATCCTTGGCCGCAGCGTGATTCTTTCTTTCATAAAACAGGTGCTGGCCACCAAAAAAGAGATGTTCCGGGCCGAAAAAAACGCCGACCTTAGGGCCCTGGCCTATGATCTTCTCCAGACCCCCCAGGGAAATATTGTTATTATTATTTTTATTTTTACCGGAACCGTGGTCATAGACGTGGCAAATTCCCTGATGTTCCACACGGGGGCTGTTTTCTCCCGCTACAGTTTTTTTATGTTTAATATCTGTTCCGCCCTGATACTGGCAAGACACCTGGCCAGTTCCTACAACCAGGCCAACGAATTGAACCGCATCCTGGAAGCCACGGTGGCGGATAGGACCCGGGCCCTGGCGGAACAGGTGAAAATAGCGGAGTCCGCTTCCCGGGCCAAGAGCGAATTTATGGCCACCATGAGCCACGAAATCCGCACCCCTCTGAACGCCATTATCGGACTGTCGGATATAGAGCTGCGCAAGGATCTGGACCAGGGCGCCCTCCAGGCCATCAAAAAAATACGGGGCTCCGGTACAACCCTTTTGGGGATTATCAACGATATTCTTGACATTTCCAAAATCGAGGCGGGAAGTTTTGAGATTATCCCCGTGGAGTACAGTACCGCAGCCCTTATCAACGATACGGTAAAGCTGAACATCGTGCGGATTGGGGATAAGCCCATCACCTTTGAACTTAACGTGGACGAGGGGCTGCCAAGAAAATATTTTGGCGACGAACTGCGGATAAAGCAGATACTGAACAATATTCTTTCCAACGGAATTAAATATACCAAAAAGGGGAAAGTGGTTCTGGAGGTTTTCCCGGAGGGGGAGAATATCCTTGTGTGCAGGGTAAGCGATACGGGGATAGGGATACGGAAGGAAGACATGGACCGGCTTTTTACCGAATACAGCCAGCTTGATACCAAGGCCAACCGCAGGATAGAGGGCACCGGTTTGGGACTGGCGATTACCAAGATGCTTTTGGATCTGATGGACGGATCCGTCACGGTGGAAAGTGAATACGGCAAGGGTTCTGTTTTTACCCTGAAGATTCCCCAGCAGGCCGCCGATCCCGAGCCCCTGGGGAAGGAACGGGTGGACCAGCTTAAGGCCCTTGAATATTTTGAAAACGAGGAACCGGAAGAACTTATCCCCGCCGCCATGACCGGTGCTATCCGGGTACTGGTGGTGGATGATGTGGATATTAACCTGGAGGTGGCCAAGGGGCTCATGGAGCCCTACGGCATCACAGTGGATACGGTTCTAAGCGGCAGAGAGGCGATAGAAAGAATACGGGCCGAAGAGCCCCGCTACGACATGGTGCTTATGGATCACATGATGCCGGAAATGGACGGCATTGAGGCGGTACGGATCATCCGCCATGAAATTGACAGCGCCTATGCCAGGGAGCTGCCCATTGTGGCCCTTACCGCCAACGCCCTGGCGGGGAACAGGGAAATGTTTTTGGAAAATGGGTTTACCGGGTATATCTCTAAACCTATCGACATTAAGCTGCTGGACGAAATGCTCAGGACCTTTGCGGGGAAGCGGGCCCGCCTCCCTGCGGAGAATCCTTAATTTCCTTCGGGTCCCGCTATCCCGCCGCTATATATCCCTGGGCCGGTTGTCGATAACCCGCTTGGCTTTGCCCTCGGACACGGGGAGACTGCCCCCCTCGTGGAGTTCCACCCTGGGGCTGATCGTTATCGACGCCTGGATGGTTTGGCGGATCTTTTCCCGCAGGGCATTGAGGGGACGGGTATCGTCCATAAAGATGTTTTTTCCCACTTCCACCTTGACGGTAAGGCGGTCCAGGACCCCTTCCTTTTCCACCACCATAAGGTAGTTGTTCCCCACCTCTTTCATGGCCATCACCACTTCCTCTATCTGGCTGGGGAAGACGTTCACCCCGTTGATGATGAGCATGTCGTCGGTGCGGCCGGTGATCCGGCGGAGCCGGCGGTGGGTCCGGCCGCAGGGGCAGGCTTCGGTGTAAAAACCGGAAAGATCCCTGGTGCGGTAGCGCAGTATGGGGGTGGCCTCCCGGCAGAGGCAGGTGAGGACCAACTCCCCCGCTTCCCCGTCTTCCACCGGCTCCAGGGTGTCGGGGTTTATAATTTCGCCGATATAACGGTCCTCCCATAGGTGCAGGCCGTTCTTGGCCTGGCACTCAAAGGCCACCCCGGGGCCGTTCATTTCCGAAAGGCCGTAGGAATTGTACACGTCGATACGCAGGAGTTCTTCAATCCGCTTCCGGGTATCCTCGGAGTAGGGTTCCGCGCCGGCAAAGGCCTTACGGAGCTTGATGCTTTCCCTTTTGACCCCCTCCTCCCTCATCCGGGCCTCCACATGGAGCAGGAAGCTGGGGGTGGCGTGGACCACGGTGGTACCGAAGTCCTGCATCAGACGGAACTGGCGGGCGGTATTTCCCGGCCCGGAGGGGATCACCAGCATTCCTACTTCCTCCCCTCCCGCGTGGAAACCCAGACCCCCGGTAAAAAGGCCGTAGGTAATCATGTTCTGGAACACGTCGGTTTTATTACAGCCCGTGCCGTAAATGCAGCGGGCCACATTGCCGGTCCAGAGGGCGATGTCTTTTTTGCTAAAATAAATAGTGGTGGGAATACCCGTGGTGCCGCTGGAGGCGTGGAGCCGCACCACCTCCTCCCTGGGAACGCTCAAAAAGCCGTAGGGGAAGCCCTCCCGCAGATCCTGCTTGGTGGTATAGGGGATCCGTCTAAGGTCCGCCAGGCTCTTGATGTCACCAGGGCCGGTGATCCCCGCCTTGGCCAGCCGCTCCTTATAGAAGGCTGTCCGCAGGGCGTAAGAGACGGTCTCTTTAAGTTTTTGAAGCTGCAGGGCCGCAAGTTCCCCGCGGGGCATGGTTTCAAATTCAGGATCCCAGTATTGGTAGCTCATAGGTTTTCCCCGCCCTCCTGCTCCGCCGCGGCGCGGCCCAGACGGAAGGCCTTTATGTTTGCCTCCGCCATATCCGCCCCCTTTCCGGCAAACATGGCGCTGACGGCGGCCTCCAGAATTTCCGCCCCGATGGAGAGGAAGGGGGAGGCGGCCCCCACCATGACCATGTTTACCGCCCGGGCCAAGCCCGCTTCCCTGGCCAGGGCGGCGGCTTCCACGATTCTGGACACCGGAAATCTGCGGATCGCCTGAAGAATCGAATCAAGGTCCGGGTAGTTGGGGATATTGATGAAGGGCTCCGCGGCGCTTACCAGGGCGCCACGGGGGGAAAGCCATTCGGCGTAGCGGAGGCTTTCCAGGGGCTCCATGGACAGTATCAGGTCCGCCCCGCCCCGGGGCACCAGATCGCCGGGGATAGCGGCGTCCGCGATGCGGAGGTGGGCCAGCACCGCGCCCCCCCGCTGGGCCATGCCGTGGACCTCCGACTGGCGCACCGTCAGTCCCTGGGCAAGGGCGGCCTGGGCGATAATGGCGGCAATGGAGAGTACCCCCTGGCCCCCTACGCCGGCAAGGATAAGGTCCTTTTTCATGCCTTCGCTCCATCCTTTTGCTCCGAGCCCTGGCTCCCGGCGGCGAGGGGCCTTTCCCCCCCGGCCTTTTCCCGGCCCCGCTGTTTGCGCAGGGCCTCCAGGCACTCCCGGCGGAAGATCACCACCGAAAGACCGGGGTAAACCACTTCCGCCTTTAACCTGGCGGCGTTTTCTTCCAAAAATTGGTTTTTTGCCTCAAGCTCCAGCAGGTGGGCCGGATCCACCCCGCAGCCCAAAATAAGGGCCCGCAGTTTGTCCGAGGGAACCATGGTGGGCTGGCAGCCGGTCATGGCCACGATGGAGTTATCCAGGATGATGAGGGTCATGGGGCTGCCGGCGGCCACCGCGTCAATGAGGCCGGTTATGCCCGAATGGATGAAGGTGGAATCCCCGATGACGGCGATGGCGTAGGGTATCCCCGCTTCCGCCGCGCCCCGGGCCATGCCTACAGAGGCCCCCATACAGACAACTGTTTCTATCGCCTCCCAGGGCGGGGCGGCCCCCAGGGAATAACAGCCGATGTCGGAACAGACCGCCACCTTGGGGTGCCCCTTCTCACTGTCCAGCTCCGCGACCACCCTGTTGATAACGGCGTAACTATCCCCGTGGGGACAGCCCGTGCAGAGCTGGGGCGGTCTTCCGGGAAGAGCTTCGGTGTTTTTTTCAGAAACACCGGGGAACTTGAGTCCCCCGGCGCTTAACATGCTGGGCCGGGGGGGAAGGGCCAGGGCGGAGCGTACCTTGTCCGGGTCCAGTTCCCCGCAGCGGTTAACCGCCATGGCCGGGCCTTTTCCCCCGGCATCGTTAAGCCGCCCTAAGATCGTGACGGCCGGGGGCAGGAGGCCCCGTAATTTTTCCTCGATGAAGGGCTGCCCTTCCTCCAAAACCAGGACCGTTTCGGCCTTCTCGCAGAGTTTCCGTATGGAGCCGGCCGGCAGGGGGTAGGCCCCGATGTGGAGCCGGGCCGGGACCCGGCCCCCCCGCTGCTCCACCAGATCTTCCAGGTTTTCCTCGTAGTAGTTCCCCCCCAGGCCGGAAGTAATTACCGCAAAGCCCCGGTCCCTGGCGCCCTGGAGACCGGGTTCGTCCAGCTCAAGTTTATTGGCGGCATGAGCGGCGGACCAGGCTAAGATATCCTTTTGCCGTTCAATAAGGGAAGCGTAGTTCCGGCGGGCATGGACCGGGAGGAGCATCCAGCGGGTTTTATCTTCCCCCTTGGAGGGGGGATTCTGGGGCCGGGCGGCCCGTACCATAACCCCGGCCCTGGCGTGGGAAAGCCGGGTCACCAGCCGCAGCATGACGGGGGTTTGGAAACGCTCGGAAACGTCAAAGGCCTCCCTGGCCATGTCGTAGGCTTCCTGCTGGCTGCGGGGCTCCAGGCAGGGGATCATGGCGAAGGCGCTGTAGAAGCGGGAGTCCTGCTCGTTCTGGGAACTGTGCATCCCCGGATCATCGGCCACCGCCACCACGAGCCCCCCCCTGATTCCCAGGAGGCTCCCATTGATAAAGGGGTCCGCAGCCACGTTAAGCCCCACATGCTTCATGGTGACCAGGGCCCGCCTGCCGGCAAAGGAGGTCCCCAGGGCCGCTTCCATGGCGGTTTTTTCGTTGGAACACCAGGAAGCGTGAAAGGCATCCGCCCCGGCCCTTATTTTTTCGGCCGCCCCTATCAGGTACTCTAAAATTTCCGTGGAAGGGGTACCGGGGTAACCGTAAGCGCCGCTTAAGCCCGCGTGCATAGCCCCCAGGGCCGCCGCCTCATCGCCCAGGAGGGGTAATTGCTCACCATCCATAAGGCGGACAGTGTAACAAAAGCTTAGGGTTTACTCTAGCGGGCGGGCGGCTTCCGGCGTGTCGGTTTCCGGCGCGGTTGGGGGAGCCGTCCAGATAGCGCTAAAATCGATCCGCAGGCCCGGAAGGATGGTCACATCCATGGCCGCCGGCCTTTTGTATACGGTGGTGAGGTAGCGTCCTATCGGATCCTCGTCCCCCTTGTCCAGCAGGTGTACCTGAAGGGTTTCATGGACCGGGTTGATGATCCAGTATTCCCGCACCCCGGCCTCAAGGTATTTGCCGAATTTTAACAGCATGGCGTTGTTGGTATTTGAGGGGGAGAGGATCTCGACAACCAGATCCGGGGCGCCCCGGCAGGAGCGGACATCGGCCAGTTTGGCCTTATCGCAGATCACCAGCAGATCCGGCTGGACGATAGTATCATCGCCCTCATCGTCCCGGGGGAAGAGCCGCACGTCCAGGGGAGCCGCAAAGACCCGGCAGGGCTTTCCCCTCAAAAAGCTCCAAAATTGACCAAGCAATTCCCCGCTTATGGCCTGGTGGGTCACCGTGGGGGCGGACATCATATAGGCGATCCCGTCTATGATCTCGTAGCGGTCTTCGGTATCCCAGGCCAGGTAATCCGCGTAGGTATAAAAATCTATTTCTTTTTCAAAGGCCGTTGACATGGCAACCCCCCTCTTTAAGTATACTCACTTTTTTCCGATTCCCGCAAAGGCCTTATCCAAAAGTTCCGGCGCCGGGGGGGCGGTAAAATGAGAAACCAGGGGTACCACGGCAAAGGGGACCACGATGGCGATGGACGCGGTGAGGGGTGAGTTGGAGGCCCCCAGGAGCAGGAAGAGCAGTATCTCCGTACCGAGGCCCGCCAATAGGCCCGCGTAGGCGGCGGCCTTGGTGACCCGCCGGGAGTACAGGCCGAGGATATAGGGGGCGGCGAAAGATCCGGACACGGCCCCCCAGCTTAGGGACATGAGGTACACAATAATACTAATTTGAAAGCGGGAGATAAAATACGAAACGATGATAAAAATGGCGGAAAGGAAACGCATCATCGCTACCGACCGGTCTTTACCGGTCTTGGCGTCCACCCGGGAGGGGTAGAGATCGATGGCCACCGAGGAGGAGGAAACCAGCACCAGAGAGGAGAGGGTGGACATGGAAGCGGAGAGGACCAGGAGGAGGATCAGGGCCAAAAGGACCTGGGGCAGATGTCCGGTAAGCAGGGCGGGGACGATAAGGTCGTACTGGATAATCCCGGCGGCGTTTTTGGGCACCGTGGTCAGATCAAAAAACACATGGGCGAAGGCCCCGGTGGAATAGGCGGCGAAACCTATCATCAGGGCGAAGATCGTGGTTACCAGGGCGGCCCGTTTGATGACCAGCTCATTTTTTATGGCGTAGAATTTCTGCGTCATTTGGGGGAGCCCCCAGGTACCAAAGCTGGTCATAAAAACCAGGGAGAATACCGTAAGAAACGAAGGCTGCCGCGCCGGGGGAATATGGGCCTGGTAGTTCTCCGCCACCTTCCCGATCATCGCGAAGTAGCCGCCCCCCTGTCCCGAGAGGACGGCCACCATTAACGCGGCGCCGAAGAACATGATGATCCCCTGGATAAAGTCGGTTACCGCGATGGCGAAGTAGCCCCCAAGGATCAGGTAGACTCCGGTAAAGGCGATCATGATAAGCAGGGCGATGTCGTAGGGAATGCCAAAAACCGCCTCGAAAAGATGGCCCAGGCCCTTAAAGACCGACGCCGAGTAGGGGAGGAGGAAGAAGAAGATCACGCTGGCCGCCACGGGCTTTAAGTGTTTGGCCCCGTAACGTTCCTGGAGGAATTCCGGCATGGTCATGGCGTCCAGGTTCTGGGTCATCCGCCGGGTTCTGCGGGCCAGGACCAGCCAGGCCGCGCCGGCGCCGATGAGGGCGTTGCCCAGGGCGATCCACAGGGCGTTAAGGCCGAACTGCCAGCCCTGGGTCCCCGCGAAGCCGATGAAGATCACCGCCGAAAAGTAGGAGGTGCCGTAGGCGATGGCGGAAACCCAGGGGCCCAGGGTACGGCCGCCCAGGAAAAAATCACCCAGGGTTTTTGTTTTCCGCATCCCCCAGATGCCGATGCCGGTCATGACGAGCAAAAAAATCACCAGAAAAATAACGCCGATGTTCATGTGTTTTGGATCCTTTGTGGAGTGTTGCGCTTACAGGCAGTTCAGCCTATAGCTTATCATACCAGGAAGGCTCCGTTTTATGCTAGACGCGGGTCTCATTCCCCCCAGGACCGGGAATTCCGTCTTCCCTTTTTCTCCCCGGGGCCTTATACTAAGGGGTGAGGAACTTTGATGAACGTCGGAATTTTCAGTGACTGTTATACCCCACAGGTAAACGGGGTAGTTACCGTTGTCAGGACATTAAAAACCGAATTGGAAAAGAGGGGCCACCGGGCTTATGTTTTTACCGTTCAGCATCCCAACGCGGTACCCGAAGAACGGGTTTTCCGGGTTAAATCCATTCAATTTCCCAAGGAACCCCAGCACCGGATCGGCTTTTTTATCGAAAAGCAGATCATCGATATGGTCCGACCCCTTAACCTGGATATTATCCATACCCACTCGGAGTTTAGCCTGCACATAGCATCCCGGGGGGTAAGCAAGAAGCTTAACATTCCCTCCATCCACACCCTGCACACCTATTACCAGGATTACCTGCACTACACCTTTCTCCTGGAACCTTTTTTAAAGAAAAATCATGCCAGGGTTTTAAAATACATGTTCCGCAGCCAGCGTTGTATCATAGCCCCCTCGCGGAAAATAAAAGATTATCTTGAGAGGTCAAAATTCGCCAAACCTATCAGGGTTGTTCCCAACGGGATCGACCTTTCCTATTTTTACGAGCGGTCCGACGCCCACGGCCAGGGGGCCCGGGACATGCGGGAACGATTCCGCATCTCCCCGGAAGATGAGGTCATTATCTTTGTGGGCCGCCTGGGGAACGAAAAAAACATTTACACCCTGCTGGATAATTTCCGGGAGATCCGTTCCCGCCGCCCCAGGGCAAAGCTGGTTATCGTGGGGGACGGCCCGGACCGCCGGGATCTGCAGTCCTACGGCCACAGGCTGGGAGTGGGAGACGCCCTTATCTTTACCGGCTACCTCCACTGGCCCGATGAAATCAGCCACATGTACCTGGCGTCGGATGTATTTATGAGCGCCTCCCATAGCGAGGTCCACCCCATCACCTTTATTGAGGCCATGGCTTCGGGGCTCCCCATTGTCGCCGCGGCGGATGTGAGCATCATTGATATGGTTCTTAACGGTGAAAACGGCTGGGCCGTGGAGGACGACCGGCTGCTCTGGGAAAAGGCCGCCGCCGTTCTCGCCGATCTCCCGGAGAGGGAGCGGATGGGTAAAAGGTCCGAGGAGCTATCCCGAAATTATTCGGTGGATCGCTTCATCGACGCCATGATCGCCGTCTACGAAGAATACCGCAGGCGATAATCCATTGGATAACCTATTGATAGAAAAACCGTCGGAAAGTTCGACAGAAAAGCCAATGACAGGTTCCTTTTCCGCCCTGGGGGTCCTGCCCTTCTTTTCCGCCCGCCTGGGGGACCGGAACATCTATAAACCCACGGATATTCAGGCCCGGGTCATACCGGAACTTTTGGAAGGCCGGTCCGTGATCTTCCGCTCCGCCACCGGCACGGGCAAGACCTTCGCCTACCTTATTCCCCTGTTGCAGGCACTGCTCCCGGATTCCGGGGCGGAGACCCCCGGGGTCCGGAGCCCGGATGGAAGTGCGGGGCCCGCGCTGCTGATTCTTTCCCCCACCTATGAACTCTGTTCCCAGATCAAGGCCGAGGCTGAATTTCTGCTCAAGGCCGAAGGGGGGAAGGAAGGTCCCCCGTCCCCCCTTTCCCGTTTACGCATGACTCTTCTTACCGGTTCGGGAAACCTGAGCAGGCAGATCGATGCTCTTAAAAAGGACCGGCCCGCGGCGGCGGTGGGGAACCCCGGCAGGATTCTCCTGCTTGCCAAGATGGGGAAGATCAAATTGGGGGCCCTGCGGTCCCTGGTTTTTGACGAAGGGGACCGGCTTACGGCGGAGGACCTGCGGGGGGAAACCCTGGAACTTATGGATTTCATACGCAGAGTCCGGAAAGGCGGAGCCGCCGGGGAGAGGGGCCTCCTCTGCGCCGCGTGCTCCGCCACCCTGTCGGCGAAAAACCGGGAACCTCTGCTCCCCCTCATGGATACGGACCTCAGGATCATCGAAACCGATGAGCAGGAGATTCTGCGGGAGCGGATACAGCATTGGGCTATCTGGAGCGAAGGCCGGCGGAAGATACAGACCCTCTGTTCCTTCCTGACCGCGGCCCGGCCCAAGAAGGCCCTGGTCTTTACCGGCAGTTCCTGGGATGCGGGGAACATCGTTTCCCAGCTCCGCCGCTTCTCCGCCGCGGGACTCTACGGCGGCATGGATAAAACCCTCCGCCGGGACGCGGTGGCGGGATTCCGTTCGGGGAAGACGGCGATACTGGTTTCCAGCGATCTGGCGTCCCGGGGCCTGGATATTCCGGGGATCAGCCATGTGATAGCCCTGGATGTGCCCCAGGATGGGGAAATTTACACCCACCGGGCGGGCCGCACCGGCCGGGCGGGGAAGCGGGGGATCATGGTGAGTATTGGAGACGAACAGGAGATGCGGCGCCTTGCCCGGTTGGAAAAGCGGCTGGGCTTAACGGTTTACCCCAAGGAGCTTTACCGGGGCCGGGTCATCGCCCCGGCGGCGGAGGAAGAGGAGCTTTAGGAGGGGCCCTTTATCCGGGGAAAATGTTATTGATGCGGACCTTGCCCGTAAGGCGGTAAATATCAAAATCGGAGTCGATGCTGATGACCGCCCTGATACCGGTTTTTTCCGCGGCCAGGACCAGGGTGGCGTCGGCAAAGTCTATGGGGAGATCGTGGTATTTTCTGGTCAGCTCTATGATTCGGCCCAGGTCATCCCGTTCTACCGGTTCCAGGCGCAGGCCGCCGCTCATCACCCAGGAAAGAAAATCAATTTGGGCCTCCACGCTAAAATCCAGCATGTGGGACACCTCGGTAAGGACCGCCAGGGTACTTACCAAATGGCAGGAAAGGGAGCGGATATAGTCATAAACCCTTTTGTGGTACTTATCGCTCCGGTCAAAAAGGGCGATAAGGGGGCCGGAATCAATGAGGAAGGTGTTTTGCATGGATCTTGTCTTTGAGCCGTTTTTTGTAGTCCACGGAAAGATTTCCGTCCCCGCTGCCGTATTTGCCAAAGTAGGGTTCCCCCAGTTCCCAGGAGCTTTTTTCCGCTTCTTCATAGGCAAAATACCGGGACAGGGCCTCCCGGACAAATTCGGATTTTGGCTTGTTTTGGGTTTTGGCGGCGGTATTGAGCTTTTCTTCCAGGCCCTGGGGCAATCGGATGGTTGTCATGGGGTCTCCTCCTTAATACCAAGTGTAATACATCACGGGACTTTCGCCAAGGGCTTTTGTGTTTTTTCCAGCCGGGTGATCTGTACCCGGTCAATCCGGTTGCCGTCCATATCCAGGATTTTGAATTCGTAGTCCCCGTACACAAAGCGGGCCCCGGGCCGGGGGATCTCCTCGGCGATGGAGAGGATAAAACCGGCCAGGGTGTGGTAATCCGGGTGATCCTCCCCCGCCAGATTGTCCAGTTCCAGGACCCGGATGGCGTCATCCAGGTTGACGCTGCCCCCGGCGATCCAGACGCCGTCCCCCTGGCTTCGAATCTCCTCATCCTCCCCGGCGGCCAGCTCCCCCACAATTTCTTCGATTAGGTCCCGGACGGAAAGGATGCCGGAGAAGCCGCCGTATTCGTCCATCACAAAGAGGTAGTCCGTGTTCCCCTTGCGGAAGGCTTCAAAGGCCTTGAGCGCGGACATGGTTTCCGGAATAAAGGGGACCTTGCGGATCAAGGGGCGCAGCCCTGGGCTGCATTCTTGGCCTGGCCGGTCCTCCGGGTCCTGGGGCAGAGCCTCCGCCAGGGCTTGGAGAAAATCCTCCCGGTAGAGGGCCCCCAGAATATTGTCCAGGGTCCCTTCCGCCACGGGGAAACAGCCCTGATCCCCCCGTTCCTTGGTCAGGGCGCGGATCTCCTGGAGGCCGGCGTTCACGTCCAGCCATTCCAGCTCCGAGCGGTGGGTCATAAAGGCGCCGGCGGGGCGGTCCCCCAGATAAAAGACCCCCTCCACCATGGTCCGTTCATTACGCTCCACCACCCCCGATTTTTCCCCCTCCGCCAGGGCGCCCCGCAGTTCGTCCTCGGTCATACCGGCGGCGCCCGCGCTGTCCATGCGGAAGATCCGCCGGGCCAGGGTATCGATAAGGGAGTAGAAGCCCAGCAGGGGCCGGCAGGGCAGGGCAAAGACGCGGACCGCGGGGAGGAGGGCGGCGATCACCTTTTCCGGCGCGGCGGCGGCAATGATTCGGGGCACAAAGGTCCCCAGGATCACCACGGTCAGGCTCAGGAGCAGGATAACCGCCGCGGCGGCCGCCAGATCTCCCCGGAGCCCCGCCGCCGTTCCCCCGGGAATATCCCCCAGGGGCCGGACCAGAAAACCCCCCAGGACGCCGGCCAGGACCCGTAAGACCGCGATCCATATCCGGCAGGCATGGAGGTAGAACAGCGGGTCTTCCGCCGCGTCCAGGGCCCGGCGGTAAGCTTCGCCGCCCCCTTCCGCCAGGGAACGGAGCCGGCCCTTGCGGGCGGAGTCCAGGGCCAATTCAAAGAGGACAAAGAGGCCCCCCAGCAGGACGATGGCAAGGATAATCAGAATCTGCGGCCACAGGCCTGAGGGAAGGATTTCCATTACGCGCCGATCTCTTCCCGGGTAAGGGACCGGATGATATGAAGGCCCTGGGGATCGGTCTCCAGGGTTTTATTTTTTCCATCGGGATTCAGTTCCCCAAAGACCTGTACCACCGGGAAGCGGGGATTTTCGGGGTTCACGTCCACTACCTGCCCCTTCTTGCCGTTGGAAAGCAGCACATACAGCCCGATGGGGTAAATCGAAAGGGAGTAAACCAGGGCCCGGATAATGGTGTCATCGTACTGCTTGCCCTCATTCTTGAGAAGCTCCAGCATCCCCGTATACCCGTCCCGTTCTTCCCGGTGGGGCCGGTAGGAGGAAATAGCGTCGTAGGAACAGGCCACGGCGATGATCTTGGAGTAGAGGCTGATTTTATCGGAGGTTAGGCGCCGGGGGTAGCCGGAGCCGTTTTCCCGCTCGTGGTGTTCCAGGGCGGCGATACTCACCGCCAGGGGAAAACCATAGGCCTTAAGCGCGTTGTAACCCAGCGCGGGGTGGGCCAGGATCATTTTCCGTTCCACCGGGGAAAGGGAACGGGAATTCAGGTGGACTTTGACGGGAAGCTTGACCATGCCGGCCTCGTGGAACAGGGAGGCAACGCCAAGCTCGATAAGCCGGTGGGGGGGCAGCTTGATGTAGAATCCCAGAATAATGGCGATAATCGTGGTCTTAACCGTATGGGCCACCAGGTAATCTTCCCCGGTTTTCTCCATTTTTTTAAGTATCCGCAGAAGGTAACGCTGATTTTCCCGAATCCGGTCCAGGGAATCCCGCACCCATTCCGCCGTCCGGTTATAACTCACGGGGTCCGACATAAAAACTGCAGAAAAAAGTTCATTCACATAGGCCTTTAATTCCTGGTAAAAAGCTTCCGCCCATTTAATCTTTTCCGTGTCGGCCATGGCGGAAGCCAGATTCAGATCCTGGGCCTCCGCCATGTCGGCGGCGTAACTATCACGGGGCTCCCCCCCGCTGAATACCTCCCGAAAGTTCCATTCCGACAGAGTCTCGATCAGATCGGGGGTAAAGGGCATCTCCGGGGCGGCAATCACAAAATCATCGTCCAGGTACACAGCTTTCGTAAAAAAAGAGTTGGGGGGAATATCCTTAATCAAATAGCTGTTCATATCCGCCGCTCCGGCCGGCCTTAGCTGTAAGATTGACGCCATTTTTCCTTTTCGCCATACTAAAAAACATTAAACTTAACTATAGGAGATTTTTGCTTGAAATTCAAATTTCTTTTCCTGTCTTTCAACCTGGTGATCCTAATATTCCTGTTGATCCTGTTTCTCATGCCCCCCCTCATCCTGGGAGAGTTTTTTTCCTCACCCTGGAGCGGAAGCTTCATACGATCCTTTTGGCCCCTGGCGGCAATCCTCGCTGCCGCCCTTATACTACTGGATGTTTATTATTTTTCCAACCGCGGACTCTTCCGCCTCCTTGAACGGGAAGACTGGCCGGCCCTGGCGGGGTTCCTGGAAACCCGGATACAGCGGCGGGGGCGCTATCCGGGACATTTGGTGAGGCTTTACGTGAATACCTGCCTGATTCTCTCCGATTCCCCCTCGGTGGTCAGCCTGGAAAACAAGCTGGCCCTGGCAAAACCGGCCCTGGTGGAACGGAACGCCCTGATCTTCGGGGCCGCCCGGATTTTGGCGAAGGATTACGCCGGGGCGCTGCGTTTTTTTGCCGCCCGGGACGCCTCCCCAGGGGGGGGAAGCCGCGGTGCGGCCGGTCCCCGCGGCCTCTCCCTGCCTTTTTTTGGGAGGGGTCCGTCAAAGCAGTGGCTGGCCTGGTACCATGGCTTTTCCCTGCTCCTGGACAAGCGTTTCCAGGAGGCGGCGGATAAGTTCCGCCTGCTGGCCGGGGAGTCCGGGGATCCCCTGGTGGCGGGCCTGGCGGCCTGGTTCCTGGCGGATAACCTTTCCCAACTTATCGAAGGGTCCCAGGATGCGGCTCTGATCGCCCGGGAGCGGGTCCGTTCCTCTATTAAAACCCGCAGGGACTGGGAAGGGGAAAGCGCCAGGGTGGAAACCGAAATACATGCGGCCATACTGCGGAAGTACATCAGCGATGCGGGGGACTGGATCTACGGTTCCTCCGCCCATGCAGGGGGAACGGGTGATGAGAATCTTTAATAAATCGGCAAAGCTGGATAATGTCTGCTACGATATCCGGGGGCCGGTGCTCAAAGAAGCCAAGCGCCTGGAGGACGAAGGTTTCCGCATCCTCAAGCTGAACATCGGCAACCCCGCGGCTTTCGGCTTTAACGCCCCGGATGAGATTATCCACGACATGATCGTTAACCTGTCAAACGCGCAGGGTTACTGCGATTCACGGGGCCTTTTTTCCGCCCGTAAGGCGATCATGCAGGATTTCCAGTCCAAGGGGGTAATGGACGTGGATATCGACGATATCTGGATTGGCAACGGGGTAAGCGAACTTATCATGATCGCCATGCAGGGGCTCCTGGACGGCGGGGACGAGGTGCTTATCCCCATGCCCGATTACCCCCTGTGGACCGCCGCGGTGACCCTTTCGGGGGGGAAGGCCGTCCATTACCGCTGCGACGAAAGCGCCGGCTGGAACCCCGACCTGGACGATCTCCGCTCCAAGGTAAGCAAGCGCAGTAAAGCTATCGTGGTGATCAACCCCAATAACCCCACCGGCGCGGTCTACGGACGCCCCGTGCTGGAAGGCATCGCCGCCATTGCCCGGGACCATGAACTTATCGTCTTTGCCGACGAGATCTACGATCGGATCATTTACGACGGGGCCAGGCATATCACCATGGCTTCCCTGGCAAGCGATATACTTACCGTGAGCTTTAACGGTATGAGCAAGGCCTACCGGGCCGCGGGGTTCCGTTCCGGCTGGATGGCCTTTTCGGGGAACAAGAAAATTGCCGCCGGGTACGCTGAGGGGCTGGAGATGCTCTGCAACATGCGGCTCTGCGCCAACGTGCCCGCCCAGTTCGGCATACAGACCGCTCTGGGGGGCTACCAGAGCATCAAGGACCTGGCCCTGCCCGGAGGCCGGCTTAAGGAGCAGCGGGATACGGCGGTAAGGCTGGTAAACGGGATCCCCGGCCTTTCGGTGGCGCCGCCCCAGGGAGCCCTGTACTGCTTCCCCAAAATTGATGTAAAACGCTTCAACATTACCGACGACGAACGCTTTATCATGGATCTGCTGCGGGAACAGCATATCCTCCTGGTTCACGGCACGGGCTTTAACTGGAAGGATCCGGATCATTTCCGCATCGTCTTCCTTCCGGACCAGGACACCCTGACGGACGCCCTGCGCCGCCTCGCCGTCTTCCTCGAACACTACCGGCAGGGCTCCTAGCAGCCTGTTGCAGGCGCAACAAACTCCTAATCCGGCTTCCACTCCATGTCTTTGTCCAGGGGGTAGATGGGGCGGCGGACCTTTTGGTAGGGGATGCTTTCCAGCACTTCGTTGGAGCAGCCCCTGGATGTCGCCATGATGGCCCGGGCGGCTATGGTCCGGAAGCAGGGTTCCAGGTACCCCAGCTTTACTACCACCAGACAGTAATCTTCGGCCTTGACCCCCAGGGCCGGGAGGAGTTCCTCATCCCCAAAGCCTATGTGCTTTGAGGTAACGGTGATAAGGAGATTGCGATGCCGCGCGCCGGGCGGCGCCGCGCTGACCAGGACCAGGTCCGCGTGATAGGGGCCGAAGTCCCTGACAATCTTTTCTACCTTGACGTTGAAGGGTATCTTTTTGCCGTTCAGGGTGTCCCAGTTGCCCCCCAGGGTAATGGCAAGTTCCGCGCCTTCCCCGGCCTTTAGGCAGGCCGCAGCCGCGGGGGCGTCATAGAAACCCGAGTAGAGCAGGGGAGTGGGGAGCCGCTCCAATTGAGCCGGGGCGGCCAGTACTTCTTCCAGCAGTTCCGTGGCGTCTCCCGCGGCCCCGGCGGTGGGGTTGTCCCCGGAATCCGACACAAAGACCGGGTGTTCCCCCTTTTCCAGAACCGCCTTATACGCGGCGGCCAGGGCATCGCGGGAGGGGTAATGCTCCGTGCGGAAGCTGAATTCCCCCCGCCGCCGCCAGAAAGTTTCCGCCAAATTCCGGGCCCCCCTGTCCGCGGCGGCCCGGTCTTCCTCAAAGGCGGAAACCAGGACGGTAACGGCGTTGTGTTCGCAGTCCGCCCAGGGGAAACCCAGGAGCAGGGAGGCCGCCAGGAGCCCCTCCTGTTCCAGTTTTTTGCAGGCCCCCATCAGGGAGGCCATGGGTTCGGCTGCGGTTTCCGATTTTTCCCCCGCCACCATCATGGGGATGCTTAACGCGGCGGTATAGAGTTTCTTTCCGGTCTCCAGGGATTTCAGCAGCATCCGGGCGGCCAGGACCCCGGTTTCAAAACTGTCCACATGGGGGGCGGTCTTGTAGCCCGCGAAGCCGTCAACCGCCCTTAACAGGTCCGCCGTGATGGTGGCGTGCATGTCCAAAGCCACGGTAAAGGGAAGGGGCCCCAGAATCTCCCGCAGGGAGCGGCACAGGTCCCCCTCGGCGCATAGATCCCCCTGGACCTTCATGGAGCCGTGGAGGGCAAGGCAGACCCCGTCGATGGGCCCCTGCCTCAGGGCCTCCCTGGTCCTGTCCAGCAGTTCGGCCTTGAGCTTTTGATAAAAGGCCGCGGACACGACCCCGTTGGGTACGGCCCTGGCCTGCAGGGTAGGCGCCGCCTCCGCGCCGCCCTTTCGCAGGGTTTCGATAATGCCCGCGGAGGAGTGGCGGGAGAAGGGGCTGTTCTCGGTGATCTCGCCGCCCCGCAGTACGACAAAGTCGTCTTCCCCGGTGATGATGGGGTTGAGGGAGTTGGATTCGTGGCTAAAGCCGCCGGTCAGGATACGCATGGGGCACTCCGTCTGTGTTGAAGTTTGTGTCGAAAATTCCGAATCATTCTTTAAGCGCCCCTTCGCCGAAACCCTTGATAAGCTGGGCATGAAAGCAGAAGTAGAAGATCATCATGGGCAGTATGCCGATCACCAGGGAGGCGTACTGGAGACCGTATTCGATGTTCAGCCGTCCGGCGAACTGGCTTATGGCCACCGGCAGACTCTTAAGATTCATCCTGGTGGTAAACACAAAGACAAAAAGAAATTCGTTCCAGTGACGCAGGAACGAGAGGATCACCATGGTGGCGATCACCGGCGTGGAGAGGGGAACTATCATCTTCCAGAAAACATAGCGGTACTTTGCCCCGTCAATTTCCGCGGATTCCAGAATGGCCCCCGGTATGCCCTTGACATAGGAAATGGCGATCATGGTGGACATGGGAAGGTCAAAGGCCACGTAGGGGAGTATTACTCCGATACGGCGGTTCAGGATTCCCACCGCCCGCTCCAGGATGAACAGGGGGATGATAACCGCGTGAACCGCTATCATAAGCCCCAGGGCAAAGGCCCCGGTAAAAAAGGCGGCGCTTTTAAAGTTGAATTTGGTAATGCCGAAGGCCGCGGCCAGGGCGAGGAAAAGGGTGCCCAGGGTGGCGGTAATGGTGTAGATAAAACTGTTTACCAGGGAGATTCCCAGGCTCCCCATGGTCCAGGCCCGGATATAATTGTCAAAAGACGGCTGCCGGGGGAGGCCCAGGGGGTGGAGCATGATCTCCGCATGGGGTTTAAGGGACGAATAGGCAAGCCAGAGCAGGGGAAATACCGTTAAGACCGCAAAGAAAAACATAAGGACATAGGCGGAAACCCGCCAGAGCAGGGGGGGCCTGTGGAGCTTTGAAATGGCGTTCATGCTATTCCACCTTGAATGCCTTTGACACCGCCCTGGTAAGGAGCATGGAAAGGATAATAAATACAATGATGATGATCGAAAGGGAACTGCCGTAGCCGTAGTTTTGGTGTACAAACGTAGTGTTGTACATATACACGGCGATCACTTCGGTGTAGTGGGCCGGCCCGCCGCCGGTCATGGAATAAATCAGGTCGAAACTCTTAAAGCTGCCGGAGATCGCCAGCACGGCGTTGATAAAGATCACGTAGCCCATCATGGGAACGATGATCCTGAGAAAAATTCCCCCCTCGCCGGCGCCCTCAAGCCTGGCGGATTCAAGAAGGGAATTGGGTATGCGCTGAAGGTTTGCCAGGAAGATCACCATGAAAAGGCTGGTATGCTGCCAGAGGAGCACAAACATGATCGGCAGGATCGCAAGATTCTGATCCTCCACGATGGTCATGATATAATCCCGGTTTCCCGTGAGGGTCCGCATCAGGGCGGTAAAGATTCCCACGGGGGAAAAAATACGGTTCCAAAGCTGGGCGATGATCACCGAGGATATGGTGATGGGGAGGAAGATGAGGGCCTCAAACAGATTGGACCTTGCCACCATTTTCCGGTAGAGCATAAAGGCTAAAAGCAGCCCCAGGGGAATTTGCCCAAAGACCGAAACCAGCACAATCATGATGTTGTTCCGCAGGCCGATAAAGAAAACCGGATCGCTGAACATGCGGATGTAGTTGCCCAGGCCGACGAACTCCATCTCCCCGTAGCCCTTCCACTGGGTAAAGCCCAGGACGATGCTGAAGCCCAGGGGAAATATGATGACCGAAATGAAGATGATAAAGGCCGGCAGCACAAAGGAGAGGTAGCTGATTTTTTTTGTAAGCCGATAAGTCAAGGGCAGCCTCCGGGGCGGAAAAAAGGGGACAGGGGAAAACCCCTGTCCCTGCCCGTTAATTAGGAACCGCGGGGGCTACCGTTTCCGGTTGGAGTCGTTAGCCGCAACCCAGGCTTCGTATTCGGCGGCCAACTGCTGGGGGGTCTTGGAACCCATCATCACCGCCTGGATGCCGGGGTTAAGGAGGTTGTTGACCCCCTCGCCGTCCATCACCGCGTCGATGACGTAACCCATGGACTGGCTGCCGATAAGGTCCATGTACTGCCGGGTCAGGTGATCAAGATCGTACTTGGAATAGTCCAGCTTGTAGGTGGTGGTAACCCCGTATTTGGTCAGGATATCCATCCCCGTTTCCCCGTAGATGAAGCTGATAAACTTCCACGCGGCATCGGCCTTGGCCCCGGTTAAGTTGGCGTTCATGGCCAGGGCTTCCCCCAGGGTAGCCGCGCTGGACCCCCTGGTCACTTCCCCCGCCACCTCGGGGAAGGCCGCCACCTGGTAGCCGGCATAGTCTTCCGCCGGGGCCGCGCCCTTCAGGGCGGCGATACGCCAGCCCGCGTCCAGCAGGTAGACCGCATTGTTCTGCACAAAGGCGCCCCAGGCTTCCGGCCCCTCAAGCTGATTCACCCCCGCGGGGAAGAGCTGGGTGTCCACCATCCGCTTGATCACCGCCAAGCTGTCCACAAAGCCCCGGTCGGTGAATTTCGCGGTCCCCGCCCTGGCCCGGTCGAACCAGGCCTTGCCGGCCATACGGTCGGTGAGCATGGACAGGAGGAAGGACTGGGCCTGCCACTGGCCCTTGTTCCCGAACATCAGGGGGGTAAGGCCGGCGGCCTTGATGGCGGGGACCTGGGCGATCATCTCGTCCAGGGTCCGGGGCATGGAAAGCCCAAGCTGCTGCTGGAGCTTAGTGTTCACGTAGATCACCGTACAGACCGCCATGTTGGGGGAAATGATATAGATTTCCCCGTTGGGTCCCTGGGGGTCCCAGATGCTGGGACTGTAGTGGGACTTAATTTCATCGGTTAAGTAGGGCCGCAGGTCCTTCACCATGTTCCGGTTCAGGATGTACCCGGACCGGGCCCCCGCATAGCAGGTAAACAGGTCGGGAATGTCCCCGGCCGCGGCCATGGCCTGGAACTTGTCATGGAACTGCTCGCCGGAAACGTACTCCCATTCAATCTTGATGTTGGGATAGGCCTTGGCAAAGGCATCCAGGGTTACGGGCCAGTATTCGTACTGGGGGTTCCCCAATTCTAACTGGCTGTAGGCCCTAAGGGTGACCGTCTCCCCCGCCGTGTTCTGAGCCCCCCGTCCAAAGGCCGTGCCCAAGGCGCAGGAGAGCAGCAGGATACATACTACCGCTTTTTTCATTACTCGTTCCTCCTTCCGAAAATTAAGATGAACATACTAACTTTATCATTCTATAGAGTCCCCGGCGCTAAGTCAAACTACCGGCTGCGGCTGTCCGGTCACGGCTGTCCGGCTACGGCTGTCCGGTCACGGACACACCACACAGTGGACAACCCTGTTTTCGGCAAAAACCCATAGGCCGTGGTCGCACTCGTCCCCGGTCCGTATACGGCTCGTGATCCACTTGCCGGAGGGATCGAAGTACCCCTCTTCAACCAGGAGGTAGGGCAGGTGATTGGTAATCCGGTCTTCCGAATAAAAAATATCGTCCCCGGGGGCAAAGGAAACGGTAAAACCGGCGCCCAGGAGGTAGAATTCATCCTCGCCCGCCTGGATAATAAGCCCCCGCCCCCGGGAGGGTTCCTGTTCAAGGGCCCGGTGAATGTAATTGGTCATCCTGTTGGGGGTAAAATCCACCTTGACGATATATTTTTCCGTCCGGTAGTGGCAGCCCTCGTCAAATTCTTCCTGGACCAGGGCCCGAATTTTCCCCGTCCCCCGGAATTTTAGCAGCAGCGGAAGGGCGGCGGAAACCGACGCGAAGCTTTCCAGCAGTTCCCGGCAGCGGGGATCCGGTTTTCCGTCTTTTGCGAGGAGTCCTTCGATACCGAATACCGCATAGCCGATGGCGCCGTATGTTCCGATGGCGTAAAACATATTCTTGGCGTTCCCCGCCCCGCCGGCCCCGGATTCGGGGACAAAAAGGGCATTGTCTTCCCCGCTGTACTGTTCGCATATCCTGTGGTAGAGCCTAAGGCTGTTGTGGTAAATATCCGGGGCCAGGAGATCCAGATGGGGGGCCGCGTATTTCCAGATCGGATAAAGCCGGGGTATGGGCCCCCCGCCGGTGTAATTGGTCCCCGCCAGGTTCCAGCCGTGAACATACCCGTCCAGGGCGGCATTGGTGTAAAGGGGAATATCATAGACTTCCTTACCGGCGGCGGCAACCTTGTCGATGTAGGAAGCCGCGCTGTACGCGGTAAGATTCTCCGATCCCTCTTTGATTCCGAAGGTTTCGCCCCAATTCCCGCCCCGCCTTTTCCCCCGGCCTTTCCATTGGGAGTATAACTCGGTATCGTTCTGGCTTTCGATGAGATCAAGAAGTCCCCCGGGCACAGGCTTTTCATAATCCGCCTGCCCCTCGGCGCTGAAATCCCGGTAACTCCGCCCCGCAATCCCCGCCTCGTTCTCAACCTGAACCGCCAGCAGGGTATCGTCGGTATTGAGGGTCTTGCAGCAGCCCATGAAGGCCGCGAAGGCCCTGGCGTCGGCGGCGCGGTTCTCGTCGCAGTGGGAGGAGAGCACAAAGAGACGGTTCCCCTCATGGCTTATCACCCGTCTAAAACGGCCGGTGTCAAGCTTTACCCAGGAGGGGGTATAGCGCATGTTGCCGTTCTTCCAGGTACCGAACCAGAGGAGTATAAGGTATTTACCGTGGTCCCTGGCCTCCCGAAAGAGCATTTCCACCGAACTAACGTCGAATTTCCCCTCCTCGGGCTCAAGGGCCTCCCAATAAACCGGAATTTCCGCGGTGTTGGCGTTGAGGGCGTCCAGGGCTTTCCAGAACACCTCGCGATCCTGGGCCGAATAGGTAGTTGAATTATGCGCCTGCCCTCCCAGTACAAAAACCGGCCTGCCCCGGCTTGTAAAAATGGTTTCCATTTTGAATCTCCTATGCCGTACAGGGATGATGGGAGGGCGGGGCGCCTTTGGTCAACCGGGGATAGGCCGTCGTATTTTTAGGTTTTTTGTATTTTTTTCTTGACAGACGGGGGGAATGGACGTAATAAGATACATGGTCGAAAGGTTTCGGCTTGCATTTGATGCCCCGTATCCTGTATGAACGGGAAAATTCAGGCAGGGCAGGGATCAAAAAATAAATTTACGGGAAGGAGTTCATCATGAAAAAATTGGTACTTGCGGTTCTTATCCTGACGGCAGGATGGGCGGCGGTTGCCGCGGGCGGTAGAAAGGATACGGCCCAGGACGGGGTGGTGACGGTCAATTTCTATGCCCACAGCGATAACCAGGCCATCATCAATGAGCTGGTTGAACGTTTCAACGCAAAGAATTCGGGAATCAAAGTGGTCCAGCATATTATCGCCAATGATGACTACGATGATAAAATAAAGGTGCTGACCGCCGGTACTTCGGGGGAAATGGATGCCCTTTGGATACGCACCCCCGCGCAGACCCAGCAGTACATAACCAACAACGCGTTGGTGGATCTGACTCCCTTCGCCGCAGAGTCGGGGCTTAACCTTGCCCCTATTCGGGAATCGTCCCTTAAAGGGGCCGCGGATTCAAGCGGCAAGTTCTACGGGCTCCCGACCACGGGATCGTGCTGGATGATCTTTTACAACAAGGACCTCTTTGATGCCAGGGGCCTGGACTATCCTATCAACCTTACCTGGGATCAGTACCTGGATTTGGCAAAGGAGCTTACCTATACCGAGGGGGGAAAGAAATACTGGGGCGGTCTGTGCCCTCCCTGGACCATGAACCTTGGGGCCTCCGCCGCGGGGGAATACCTGACCGCCCCCGAACCCATGCCCCTTACCCGCCGTTATGCCCAGGTTTTGCACCGCATGTATGTGGATGACAAGAGTCACCCCGGTATTGCGGAGATGAGCGTGGGCACCTTTGATATAACCTCCGTTTTTCAGGCCGGCAGCACCTATATGATGATCATGGGCGATTGGTCTTTCACCATGGAGACCCCCTTTACCTTCGGCGTAGCCCCGCTGCCCGTTTTCCCGGAGGCTCAGAAAGAAGCCTCCGTTGGTCAGGCCTCCTACTACTGCATTCCGCGGAATTCGAGGCATCAGAAAGAGGCGTATCAATTTATCGAATTCTGTACCACCAGCGCCGAAGGTACGTCGGTATATGCCCGGTATAAGAATGTTCCCTCCTATTCTACTGCGGAGGCCTCCGCGGAATACCGCAAACTGGTTACCCTTCCCGGAGTGGATTACCGCTTTTCTTCCAAGGTAGCCCCCGAACAGGGCAGCGAACCCTATTATGGCTCGGTCAACGAGGCCTTTATACAGGAACTTCAGCTTTATCTGTTAGGGGAACAATCGCTGGATGACTGCTTTAGGAAGTTCTTTGCCCTGCGCAGGGAAGTAATCAGCAGTTTCTAATGCTGCGGGGTATCGCGGGCCGGGCTCCTTGAGCCTGCCCGCGGGAACCCATGCTATCGGGGGAGGAAACATGGCGCAAAAGACGGGGCAGGGCAAAAAGAGGCACAGAATCTCGCCCATGCAAAGGCGGGAAGCCGCGGCGGGCTACCTGTACCTGCTTCCGAATTTTCTTGGTTTTCTTGTCTTTACCGCGCTGCCGGTGATCGTGGGATTTGTCATAAGTTTTTCGAATTATACCGGTTTTCCCGGCGCCGCCTTTGTGGGCTTTTCCAATTATGCCAGGCTGTTTCGGGATTCCCAGTTCGTTGCCGCCTTAAAAAATAACCTGTTATATTCGGCCGCCAGCGTTCCCCTTACCATATTGACCGCCCTGCTGCTTGCCCTGATTCTTAACCGGGGTGTCTTTATGGGGAGTTTTTTCAAGACCGTCTATTTTTTCCCCAACCTTACCTCCATGGTGGCGGTAAGCTGTGTGGCGATGCTGCTCTTTGAGCCCAACCAGGGGCCGCTGAATCATTTTCTCATGGTCCTGGGGATCCCTCAGGATAAGCTGCCCCAATGGTTTTTCTCCACCAAGACGGCGCTGATGACGGTGGTAACCGTGGTGGTATGGAAGCAGGCCGGTTTTTACATGATCATGTTTCTTGCGGGACTCAAAAATATACCCCAGCACCTTTACGAGGCGGCAAAGATCGACGGGGCAAGCCCGTGGGATTGTTTTAGGCATGTCACCTGGCCCATGCTTACCCCCACCACCTTCATGGTAACCATATTCTGCATTATCGGATCTTTTCAGGTTTTTGATATTATCAATGTTACTACCAAGGGAGGACCCGGAAGGGCAACAACGGTGCTGGTATTCCGAATCTACAAAGAAGCCTTTTCCAACTGGAAAATGGGATACGCTTCCGCCATTGCCTACTTCCTTTTCATGATAATTCTAATTGTTACCCTGATACAGTGGCGCGGCCAGAAGCGGTGGGTCAACGACGATCAATAACAAATAAGGAGGAATGAATGGCGGATATACTGTTGGATGAAAAAAGAACCGGACAAGCCCTGCCGTCAATCAAGAATCAGTCCCGGGTGGTTTCCATCATACTCTTTGTCATCTGCATGGTCATGGCCTACATCATGGTGGTTCCCTTTGTGTGGATGCTCAGCGCCTCCTTTAAGACCAATGCGGAAATGTTTGCCTATCCCATACAGTGGATTCCCCAGGTGTTCAGGATGATAAATTATCATTCCGTGTGGGTGGACATAGATTTCCCCGTTTATTTTTTTAATACCTTCAAGCTGGCCCTTAGCATAACGGTACTGCAGCTTTTTACCTGCTCGCTGGCGGCCTTTTCATTTTCCAAACTGCATTTTCCCGGCCGGGATAAGCTGTTTCTCGGCTACCTGGCAACCATGATGGTGCCCTGGCATGCCATCATGATACCCCAGTTTATCATTGTTAAGGGTCTGCGCCTGTATAATACCCACGGCGCATTGATAGTTCTGCAGGCATTCAGCGCCTTCGGGGTCTTTCTTTTAAGGCAAAACATGCTCAGTATTCCCGACAGCCTCCATGAGGCGGCAAAGATTGACGGCTGTAGTTTTTTCAAGACTTATCTGAGGATAATCCTCCCCCTTACCAAGACGGGGCTTGCGACCCTTGGCATACTCACCTTTAACGGAATATGGAACGATTATATGGGGCCCATGATTTACCTTGACTCCGATCACCTTAAAACCATACAGCTTGCCCTTGCCAATTTTCGGGAGGAATACTCCGCCGATTACGGCGCCATCATGGCGGGTACGGTCTGTTCCATCATTCCGATTATCGTTGTCTATGTTTTCGCGCAAAAATATATCGTCCAGGGTATTGCCTATGCGGGGCTTAAGGGGTAAAAATGGCCGATACTTGAGGGATGGAGGTTACTATGGCTGCCGATTACCGGATTGGGGAAGACCGGATTGCCCATTACCAGTGCCGCAGGGTGCGGGGGGGCTTTCCTATAGACGGGGACCTGGACAAGGACGTATGGAAGGGGGCCGAAAGGTCCCGCCGCTTTGTGGACATGGTTTCCGGCGAGCCGGCCCTGCTCAATACCCAAATAGCGGCCCTCTGGGACGAACGGGCCCTCTACGTTGCCTACTGGATCGACGAGCCCGATGTCCGGGCATCCTTTACCGAGCGGGATTCCCTTATCTGGTTTGATAACGATGTGGAGCTCTTCTTTGACGGGGAGGACTGCTACTACGAATTCGAGATCAACGCCTTTAACACGGTCTACGAGGTGTTCTTTGTTTACCAGGACGCCTTAAAACGGGGGAGCCGCTTTGATACCCCCCGCTTCGATCTTTACAGCCGGGATGTGGACCTGTTGAGCGGTTTCCAGGATGCGGCCCGGTTTAGGAAGCACCCCCGGGGCCGGCGCTGGGCCTTTATGGATTTTGATTTTCCCTCCCTCCAAAGCGGCGTCAAGGTTGAGGGACGGATCAACGATCCCTTCCATGTTGACAAGGGCTGGACCGTGGAACTTGCCTTTCCCTGGGAGGGCTTTAGGCTCCTAAGCCCCGGCAAAAACTTTCCCCCCAGGGCCGGGGACAGCATCCGGGCCCAGTTTTTCCGCTTTGAGAATCTGCGGGCCAACGGTAAGGCCCTAACCAGCGCGGGCTGGGCCCTTAACGAGCACGGGGTCTACGATTCCCATATACCGGAGAATTTCGCGTACCTGCATTTTACGGATTGATGCCGCCCCGGGGCGGCATGGAATACCCGCCCCCTCCGTGCTATACTACCGGATAGTTTCAATTTTTTCCCCAGGAGTAACCATGATAGTACAGAAGTTGCACAGCAATTGGAAAATGCGGAAGGCCGATTCCCAGGCCGGAAAACAGGGCGGCTTCCTCCCCGCCAAGACGCCGGGTTCGGTGTACAGCGACCTTTTGGCCGCCAAAAAAATGGAGGACCCCTTTTGGCGGGACAACGAGGACGCCGCCTTTGCCCTGATGGAGGATGACTGGGAGTATGTCAGTACCTTTGATGCGGGCCAGCGGCTGGTGGGGAGCGATAACGTGCTGCTCCGCTGCGACGGGCTGGACACCCTGGCGGAGCTTTACCTCAACAACACCCTGGTGGGCAAGGCCGACAACATGCACCGCCTCTGGGAGTTCGACGTAAAAGACCAGATCAGGGTTGGGGAAAACACCCTGCGAATCCTGTTCCGCTCCCCCCTCAAATTTTTGCGGGAGGCCCAAAAGAAGATCAAGGTGGACGGTTCCGGCGACGCGCTGGAGGGCTTCCCCCATATCCGCAAGGCCCACTGCATGTTCGGCTGGGACTGGGGTCCGCGGCTTCCCGACGCCGGCATCTGGCGGGACATCCAACTGGTGGCCTTTAACACCGCCCGGATCGATAATGTCTACGTCACCCAGAAACATAAAAAAAACGCCGTGGATTTAGGAATCGCGGTCCACTGCGATACGGGAAAGGAGCCCCTCAAAACGGCCCTGTCCTGGACCGTGGTGATCACCAACCCCCAGGGCCAGTCAAAAACCTATGAGAACTCCCCGGTTAAAATAACCATAGAAAACCCCGAACTCTGGTGGCCCCACAACTACGGCCCCCAGCCCCTCTACCGGGTAAAGGTGATCCTCTTTGCCCGGGGCAGGGAACTTGACACTTGGGAGCGGCGTTACGGCCTGCGGACTATGACCATGCGGATACAAAAGGACAAGTGGGGCGAAAGTTTCGCCACGGAAGTCAACGGAATCCCCATCTTCGCCATGGGCGCGGATTACATCCCGGAGGACAGCATCCTCTCCCGGGTCAACGAAAAACGCACCCGTAAACTTTTGGAGCAGTGTACCAGGGCCAACTTCAACTCCGTGCGGGTTTGGGGCGGCGGCTACTATCCCAACGATTTTTTCTACGACATCTGCGACGAACTGGGACTCCTCATCTGGCAGGACTGCATGTTCGCCTGCGCGGTGTACGAACTTACCGAAGACTTCGAGGAGAACATCAAGGCGGAACTGGCGGATAATATCAAACGGATCCGCCACCACGCGTCCCTGGCCCTGTGGTGCGGCAACAACGAAATGGAAATGTTCGTGGATCAGATGACCTGGGTCAGCACCCTTAAACAAAAGGCGGATTACATCAAGATGTATGAGTACATCTTCCCCAAGATCTTTAAGGAACTGGACCCCCAGACCTTCTACTGGCCCGCCAGCCCCTCATCCGGGGGTAGCTTCGACAAACCCAACGACCCCGATCGGGGGGACGTACACTACTGGGACGTGTGGCACGGGAACAAACCCTTTTCCGATTACCGGAACTACTTTTTCCGTTACGCCTCGGAGTTCGGTTTCCAGTCCTTCCCCTCCCTAAAAACCGTGGAAAGCTTCACCCTGCCGGAGGACCGGAACCCCTTCTCCTACGTCATGGAACGGCACCAGCGGAACAACGCGGCCAACGGGAAGATCATGAACTATATGTACCAGACCTTCCTGTACCCCACCAGCTTTGAAACCTTCCTCTACGCGTCCCAGCTCCTCCAGGCGGAGGCCATCAAATACGGGGTGGAGCATTTCCGCCGCCACCGGGGCCGCTGCATGGGGGCCATCTACTGGCAGCTCAACGACATTTGGCCTGTCACCTCCTGGGCCTCGGTAGACTACTACCAGCGCTGGAAAGCCCTGCACTACTATGCCCGCCGCTTCTTCCAGCCCCTGGCCATCTCCTGCCACGAGGAGGGCCTCCTTACCCAGAACCCCAACGCCAACCACCAGCCCCAGGTCAAAGCGGCCATCGAAAAGAGCTTCCGCCTCTGTGTGGTTAACGAAGGGTTTGAGGAAAAGAAGCTCACCGTTAAGTGGGAAATCCGGGACCGGAACGCCCGGGTCCTGACGGAAAAGACCGTCCCCCTCAAGGTAGCCGCCCTGTCGTCCCAGTGGCTGGACAAGGTCCTGGTCAACGACATCGGCCTGAACGATCAGTACCTCAGTTACCACCTGCTGGACGGGAACACCCTTATCTCGGAAGGGAGCTGTATCTTCTCCCTGCCCAAGTTTTTCCACTGGGCCGACCCGAAACTGAGCTATACGGTGAGCGGGGACACCATCACGGTCAAGGCTTCCGCCTACGCCAAGAGCGTGGAAATCCTTAACCGGAAGGAAGACCTGGTCCTCTCGGATAACTACTTTGACATGGACGGGGGAACCAAAAAGGTAAAGATCCTCAGCGGGAAGCCCGTGGGCATTAAGCTGCGCAGCGTCTACGATATTAAATAAACCACATTAAAAAACTGCCGGTTCCAAGATCCAAGGGTTTTGGAACCGGCTTTGGCAGGGGGAACGGGGGAGCCGCTCCGCCTTTATTCGGGGGTTTCATAAACGCTTTCGTCCTGAAGCTGCAGGAACAGATTCCTGACCGTCTCCGGCAAGGCCCCTTCCTTCAAGTAAAAACCCGGCGCTTCCATCCCCGCAGCCCTAAACGATTCGGCCCTTCGGCTGGTGTCGTAACGGTAGCTGGTAAACATCGTTATTTCCGCGGGCGCAAAAACCTCCTGTGCGGCAAGCCATGCGAGACTCTGCTCCAGCAGTTCCCATGCGTATTCGGCGCCGGGCAGCCAGGCAAGCGAAGTACAGAGGGCCCACAGCACATCGCCGTTCCACGCCTCCGAATATTCCAGGAGCCGGTTAAACACAGGGGGAATATCGCGGGCTGTGTAATCCTCGTAGTAAAAAAAATCCAAATCGATGGAAACAAAGAGCAGGGCGCCGGGCAGGGAAACCGAATCAAGCTCGTCTACATTGACACATTCGGCGGTTTCCAGGCCCCATGATGCGGTGGACCTCCAAAAGCCCTCCTCTCTGCCCTGGTCCGGGGTTCCCGAAATCCGGCTGATCCACGCCAGCGAATTTACCGGCCCCGGGGTAAGCGGATGGATCCAGTTATGGTTTTTTAGAAGCCGGTCCGCGTTTTTCTGATCCCCCGCCCCGATGAAGGCCCGTATGGCCTCCCGGTCCCGGTTTATTTCCGTGTCGGCGTGGGCGTCCAGGACCAGCAGGGCCGTGCTTTCATTACCGCCCCGGTTGATCAGCCAGAGCGCATGGTCCCCGTGGTGATCGGATATAAGCAGGGGGATTCCTTTTCCGCCCCCCGCGATTCCGGATTCCCGAATCCCGCTTTCCTGGCCCGTGACCGGGCTTAGGCACATACAGGCCAGCAGGACCGCGCAGGAAAGGGGCTTCAAAAAATGGCTCCTACCTTCCGCCCTCGCTGTAATCAAACTGGGAATAAAGGGGGTTGTCCTTGGTCTCGGAATCGAAACTGAAGCTCAACAGGGCCCGCTCCCCGGGGGCAAGGTTGTACCGCCATAGCATCCGGTCCCCGGGACGGTCGTCGGGGGCCTGGGTAAAGTGGTATTCGGTCCGGTGTTTTACGCCGTAAGTTACGGGAACGGAAATCTCGATGGCGATCCGCTGGTTAAGCTGGTTGGTCACGTTATACTCTAGGGAATGGGTAAAGGGCAGGTTTACCCGGTCGGGGTATTCGGCGGTTACCACGGACTTCCGGGTACTGATATTGGGCTGGTCCCCGATATAGAAATCGAAGGGCCGGTCGGGACTTATGGTTAATGCCGAAAGGCCGGTAATATTTATCCCCGAGGAATTAAGGTAGGGCTGCACCCTGTCGGCCATGGTTTTGAAGGGCGTAGGGGCCCTTAGGTAGGCGGAAGGCCGTTCCCGCCGGTTTGCGTCCCAAAGGTATACCAGGCTGTAGGCGGTCTCCCCCTCTTCCAGCTTAATCAATATCCGCCTGTTCGCCTCTATCAGCGGTCTTCCCAGGTTAAAGATGGAGCCCGTATTATCAAGCAGGATATTCTGCGACGAGGCAAGTATTATCTCGGGGCGCTTTGAAAGTATCGATTTTGTCGTATCGGGAAGTTCCCGCTCCGTTTTTATGGCCGCCAGCAGGGCGCAGCTTAACTGATTTTGCTCCTTTATTTCCATGTCAAGGATAAAATCCCAGGTTAGGCCGGAATTCCTGATGCCGTACTTTACTTCCAGGGGAGCGCCGGAGGCTATTTCGGGAATATGGACCTGCAGTATCCTTACCAGATTGGGACGTTCACCCCTCCTCAGCACCACCAGGGCTTCAACCGTTTCGGTCGAATAGGAAAGAATACGCCTGCCAGCCTGGGAAATAGCCAGGCTGTCCAGTTGGACATTTTCGGGCAGGATAAAGGTATTGTTCACAATCCCGTTGCCGGGAATTATGGCGTTATACACCACCATGCCGTTGCGGTATATATAGAGCCGTTCGGGTTCGGGCAGCCGGTACACGATGATTTCTTCCGTGTCCCCGGTCTGGGCGGCGCAGGGCATAAGGAATACCAGGGAGAGCAGCAGGATCACACCAAGATTCTTCACAATCAGCCTCCTGAAAACAGCATTACTCCCAATTGCATCAATAATCCGCCAGAATTTCCATGAGCCGGTCTTTGCCGATGGACCGCAGGAAGCTGGCAAGCCGGGGACCCTGGTCCTTGCCGATAAGGGCCTGGTAGGCGGCCCGGAACAGGGCCTTTCCCTCCATGCCGCTTTCCGCCGCGGTCCGGTAGATCGCCTCGGCACAGCTTTTATCATCGGCGTAGTTTTCAATCCCCGCAATCACCCGGTCCCGCAGACCGCGGACCGCGGACCGCTCCGCCTCGCCCAGGGCCCGGCAGACCCCCCCGCCCGCGGGCCGCAGCTTAAAGCGGAACTCCTCCGGCGCGCACTCGTCAATCCAGTAGGCGGCGCAGCGGGCCCGCTCCCGGATGCCGGGGAGCTGATCTTCCCGGGGCGGCTTGCCGTCCTTTACCAGCGCCGCCAGGGTCTTCTCAATATCCCCGTCGGCAATCTGGATCAGGTTGCAGAGGTGGCGGAAGGGGATCTGGAAGGGTTTCACCGCCGGCATACGGGACTTCCCCTGGGGATCGGTGTCCGACTGGGACAATTCGTAGATCCGCTTTTCCCGCCTAAAGACCGTTTCGTCTTTGGCCTTTTCGTCCCCCCAGGCGATGCGCTCGGTCTTGTCGTAATCTTCGTAGATTTTTATCACGTCCAGGTCAAAGGAAATCGTAAATTCCGTGTTGGGCCGGGTGCCGGCAAAGAGGTAGCGGACCAGACAGGGGGTGTAGACCCGCAGCAGGTCCGGCAGATCCACCACCTTACCCTGGGAGCTGGACATTTTGCCGGGGTTTCCCTTGATGCCGATAAAGTCGTAGCGGAAGCTCACCGGGGCGTCCCAGCCGTACACTTCCTTGCATACATGCCGGGCAGTGTCGAAACTCCCCCCCTGGCTGTGGTGATCCTTCCCCGCGGGCTCAAAGTCCACCTGCTCATGCTCCCAGCGCATGGGCCAGTCCACCCGCCAGCCCAGCTTGACCACCGGAGTGGTACGCAGGTCCACGGTCTCCCCATGGCCGCAGGAACGGCAGCGGTAGGCGAGCCCCCACTCCCCGTCCCAGCCCTCTATTTCCGTCTCGTCCCGGTTGCAGTTGCCGCAAAAGACGCTGACCGGCCACCATTGGCCCTGGATCTTGTGGTCCTCGTCCCGGTAGGTATCCAGAATCGTCTTTAAGGTTTCCCGGTGTTCCAGGGCCCGGCGGATACCCGCGGCATAGCGGGAGGCCCGGTAGCGCTCCGCCTGGTAGAGGAATTCGGGATGGATCCCCACCAGGGGCAGGTTGGTTTCCACATCCGCCTCGTGGTGCCGGGCGTAGCTGGAATCCCGGCCCCAGGGGTCCGGCACCATGGTGATGGGGAACCGCAGATACTTGGCCAGTTCCTCCTGGCCGGGCATGTTGGCCGGCACCTTGCGGAACACATCGTAATCATCCCAGGAGTAGATAAACCGCACGGTCCTGCCCCGGTCCCGCAGAGCCCGGACCACCAGGTCCGTGGAGATAATCTCCCTAAAGTTCCCGATATGCACCGTCCCCGAAGGAGTGATCCCCGATGCGCAGGTGTAGCGGTCCTTATCGCCCTTTTCCCGGATGATCCTCTCCGCCGTCTCGTCGGCCCAGTGGACCGCGGCCCCCTGGACCTGCCCGGATCCATCCCTGTTTTTCCCCGCCATCCTGAATCTCCTGTTTTGTCCCGAATCGGTGCTAAACCTTAGCTAAAACCTCCAAAATATGCAATGTATCCACCGGCAAACCGCATCTGATCCCGGAAAAAACCAGAAAATCGCAATTTACATTGACATTTGCTATCCTTTACGGCATCTTAAAAGTAACGGGAAATTTTATCCCGAAATAGGGCTTTAACTTGAAGGGCAGTGCCGGAACAGGCAATGCCGGGAGGATTATATGAAAAAAGGGCTATCCGGTCTTGCGGCGCTGGCAATCGTGATCACGGCGCTCGCTTCCTGTGCGGATTTCTTCACCAATTCCTGGGCCAAGGATGGAGCCAGGGACCCCGGCACGATTAAGGTAACGTCCAGTAATGTGGACGATCTCCTAAAAGAGGCCAGGGGGGACCGCCCAATGTCCCGGGGGATTCTGGACAAGCTAGAGGGTACCACGGATCCCGTATTGCAGGCCGCCGCGGTTACAGCCGGCAACCAGGCCGCGGGTTTGGGCCAGACGGTGCTGAGCAACCTGGATATCCTTCTGGACGATACCAGCGACACGACTACCCTCACGAAACTGGCCAAAGAGATTCAGGATGATGTAAAACGCAACGACATCGTGGGTATTGCGGATATTCTTGCCAAAACCCTGCCGGTAAGCAGTGGGAACCCGCCGACCTTAGGCGATTTTAGCAAAGAAGTTTCCACCTCCGATCTAACGCTTATGGCCGTGACCCTGGTGCTGGCGGAGGCGGAAAGGGCGAGTCAGGACTTTGATACCTACATCGCCGGTTGGGGCGGCGGCGGCAAGGATTTGCAGGGTAATAATTTGTCGCCTAACGAACGGCTCATCGCCGCGGTCGCCAATGAAGCGGCAAACCGGCCCGACAGCCAATTTGGCGATATGCTTAAAAATCTTTTAAATGCCTAGTCCAGGGAGAAGAAACGTGAAAAAAAGTATACTTCTGTTTTTGGCGTGTCTTTCCCCCGCTCTTTTCGCGGAAGAGATACGGATGCCCTCCTTGGCCTTTCCGTCTACCGCCGGTAACGGCCTGGGCGGCCCCCACGTGGCCTACACCGACGGTATCTATTCCCTTTTTGTGAATCCTGCGGCCCTGCAGTGGTCCAACCAGGGAAGCATCCTTGAGCTCTCCACCGCCCTCATCGGTCCCCTTGACAAGTTTATGAAGGCCGGTACCGATACCTTCGGCGCCGTGGGGAACATGCAGGACAGCTTCGGCGGGGACGGGTCGGATAACCCCTTCAGTTCCCTTCTGGATATCATAGACGGCGGCAAGCTGCCCCTGGGCGTGGATTTAAGAGGGCCCCTCAGCGTGGGCTATACCGCCAACGGCCTGGGCTTCGGCCTTTTCTCCCGGGTATTTGCCGATGTCCGGATCATCGGCATCGACGTAGACGCCGCCGCCTATGTGGACTTGATGATGCCCTTCGGCATGTCCTTTAACGTTCTGAAGCTTGAAGACCACGAGCTTGCCGCCGGTTTTGTGTTAAAACCCTTTGTCCGGGCCACGGGCTCCATCGACGTATCCGCCCTGGATCTGGTGGACGATATCGATGTGATGAGCAACATCGCGGTGCCCCTCATGTTCGGCGTGGGCAGCGACCTGGGCCTGATGTACCGGTTCAAGCGGGACCTGACCGCGGGCCTTACCATCGGCGATGTGTATACCTCCGGCGCCAAGGTGTCCGATATTAACGGCACATCTCCCAATAATACTTACCGGGTACCCCTGTCCGTCAATCTGGGCGCCGCTTACACCTTTAGGTTGACCAACGTTTGGAAGACGGCCCCCAGGGTTCTGCAGTCCGCCTATGCGGCCGCCATGATCGATTGGAGCCGGATGAATAATATCTTTAGCTGGAATGACCGTATCCACCGGAATCCCATCCTCGATCTGGGTTTTGGCCTGGAATTCGGCTTCTTTAACTTTCTTAAGCTTCGCGCCGGACTCCACGATATGCTTCCCTCTATCGGTCTGGGCCTGGAACCCAAGGTATTCAAGTTTAATATCGCCATGTACGGCAAGGAACTGGGAAATGAACCGGGTATCAACAGCACCATGGCGGTGGATCTGAGCATTGCCTTCCGGCTGGATACCAAGAAGCGGACCTGGCCCTGGAGCAAGCCCTTTATAAAATAGAGCGGCCCAAAGCTTTCTTCGGCAGCGGCATTACCCGCTGCCTTTTTTTACTTCGGTATTTTCAAAAAAATTACCAATTGGTGGACGATACTGGATTTGAACCAGTGACTTCTACCGTGTGAAGGTAGCACTCTCCCGCTGAGTTAATCGTCCACCAATTGGTCACCCTATGATAGCACAAGGCTCGAAGCCCCGTCAACACAACAAGACGCCATAGTAATTTCAGAATTCCTAATGTCCAAAAAATCATACCTTTTTGAGGGACCCGCGGAAACCGGGATAAGGGCCCTCTCCTAATTCCTTATGACACAAGGAATTAACTCATCGCAGCGGCTGCGGGATATGGATTCTGAGCTTGGCACGGAAATTGCAGTTAGAATGGTATGAGTGACGTAACCCTTAGGACAAGAAACGCTTTTTTGTTTCGTGACGGCCTTATCCGAACGGCCGCCGGACTAGGGGAGTTTAAGACTGAAATCCTTAGAAAATCAATACACTTCCTTATCGGCCTTAGCCCCCTGCTGGCGGGGCTGAACTACCCCGCCACGGTGGTCCTGCTTTCGGCAGGCATCCTGGGTTACGTCAGGATGGAGAGTCTCCGGCTGGCGGGGATCAGGGTTCCCCTGGTGTCCTCCCTTACCGATATGGCTTCCCGGTCCCGGGATCGGGGACATTTTGTGCTGGGGCCGGTGACCCTGGGGATGGGAGCCCTTTTGGCCCTGGTCATGTATCCTTCCCCTGCCGCTTCCATCGCCATCTATGCCCTGGCCTTTGGGGACGGTTTTGCCAGCCTTGTGGGGAAGTCCCTGGGCTGCATACGGCCGGCCTTCCTCCGGGGCAAGAGCCTGGAAGGTTCCCTGGCCTGCTTTTGCGCCGTACTGGTTGCGGCCTACGGGGTTTCCCATGATTACCGCATCGCCCTGCCCGCGGCCTTTACCGCCATGGTGACGGAAGCCCTGCCCCTGGAAGATTACGATAACCTTGCCCTGCCCCTCACCGTTGGCCTGGTGGTCAGCCTCATTTCCCGGTAGATTCCCCCCAGGCCAAAGCGGTTGCTTTTGGCGGCAGTTGCCTTTAGCCTCGCCCTATAACCACAGGTAGACTTTGTGCAATTTGGTACAGATGATCCAGGTTCCGGCGGCCAGAAACAGGAGCCCCGGCACAGGGCTGATCCAGGTATCGGCGGACAGCAGGATGTTTCTCCCGGCATAGACAAAAAGTGAGCCCCAGCCGATGGCCACATACTCCGGGTTTCCCCGGGACCAGGCGGAGATAAAAAAACTAAGCATGGTAATGAGGAGCACCACCGTCTCAATCATACGAAACAGGGAAAGGTAGCCGTTGACCATGCTGAAACTGGAATCCCAGGTAAGGATATCAATGGGAATCCCCAGGGAGACGACCAGGGAGATAAAGACGGCGATAAGGATGACGTTCAACTGCTTCTGCACCTCCAGCCCCGCGGCGTAGACTCCGGCGGCAAAGAGGGAAAAGATGCCGCAAAGGCGCCCAAAGAGCAGGGCCCGCGAGGCCAGGAGCAGGTAGATCGAGGGGATGACCCAGGTTTTTTGCAGGGGAGTTATGAGGCGCATGGTTTCAAATGAAAAAGACAGGATGAACAGGGTGATAAAGAGGATCTCCGGGGCCTGGGTCTTTTCGAAGGAGAAGTAGATCAGCACCAGGGCGATAAGGGAGAAAAGGGCCGCCCCGGCCAGGGAGACAAAGGGAACGAAGGGACTGGGGTCAAGCAGGCGGCCGATAAGGCCCTGGATGACGCCGGGGGACCGGCTTACCGCCTCTTCCATGGCCGCGGGGCAAACCGGCAGCGCCTTTAGGGTCAAGGCCCCCGCCAGGACCAGGAATCCCGCCGAAATGATGATTTCGATGCGGAAAAAAACATTTCTGCTATATAAGGTCATGGGCTCCGAGCATAATCTCCCGGCCCGATTTTCTCAAGGCTACGGGCTGGGCAGGGCCGCTTACCGGGGCGGGTATTAAGGTTATCGAAAATAGTTCCCGATACTTGTAAAGAGGAGATGCCCAATATGTTAAAGAAAATCTTCTTTGCCGCCGCCTTGGCCTTGTGTGGGGCCGTCCTTTGGGCAGGGGATACCGCCTCTTTTGTGGACCTCGGCTTTTCCCGGGACGGCGGGGTGTATATGTTTGCCCAGTACGGCGTGTTGTCCAATACCCTTAGGCCCTGGGCGGATCTCTATGCCGTTGACGTGCCCAGGAACGATTTTGTTTCCGGCGGAAAGGTTTCGTACAGTTCAAACAACCCGGTAAACGCGGGGAATGACGGCATCGGCGCCTTTTACCGGATCATCGCGCAAAATTCCGCCCTGGCGGATCGCTGCGGCGTGGACTACCTTCACCAGGGGCATCCCCTGTACATCGCCCTGGACGATGAGGGGGGGAATCCCCGGGGGGAACGGGTCGAGTTTAGGGATTTTGAGCGGGGTTTCTCCTACCAGGCCCAGCTTATTCCCAGCACCGAAGGTTCGGGGGCCAATCTGAAATCCTCGTTTTATATCACCCTGAATCGGACAGGCCCGGCGGGGGACCGGAGAACTTTTACCCTTGGCAATCCGGGGGTAAAACGGTCCCAAATCGCCACCTACAAGATCAAAAAGGTGATCGCCTCGCCCCTGGATAACTCGCTTATCTTTGTGATCGAAACCAGAAAGCAGGCGGTTAACGGTTACGATATCCGCTACATGGTAGAAACCCTGCGGCCCTGATACCCTTTTAGAGCGAATAGGGCCGGAACAACTGGGTTACCTCGCCGCCGTCCTCAAACAGGTATCTAAGGTACAGGATCCCCTCCAGGGACAGCCGCTCCCAGAGCCCGTCCTTCTGCATTTCAATCGCCGCCAGAATCACCGCGCTCCGCCCCAGCAGCGTCCGTTCCTGGGCAAAGAGGTAGCGGCCCGGGGGCAGTTCCATGCCTCCGGGTGAAGGCGGCGGGGCCGCATATCCCGCCGCTTCCAGGGGCCCCAGAAAGAGCGCCGGGTCCGGTTCGATGCTTTGGCCCTGGGCCCCGTTGATGCCGAAGCGAAAGAGCCGTTCCCCCCCTGCGGGCCCGCCTTCCCCCCGGCGGCCGGATTTCAGAAACCCTTCCCCGCAGGGGAAGGGATCCAGTTCCGGGGCGGGAATGTAAAACAGGGGATTTAAGAGTTCCAGCCGTCTGGCGCCTTCTTCCCGCATCGATCCATGGTATCGGAAAAAAAATTTTGAAAAAAGTACTAAAACAATAAAGCGCCATGCAGGATCGCGCCCATATAAGGGTAAGGTTTATCGTTAGATGAACTTCATCTTAGGTAGAGGAAGGAGTTGGGTGTATGAAGACATCTACATGGTTATGGGGGCTAAAAACCCTGATCAACATGGCGGTTCTCTGTCTTTCGGTTTCCTGTTCCGTGGAAGAGGCGGTAGAGATCCTGGGCGGCCGTTCCCAGACGCCGGTTTTCCTCGGCTACAAGGCGTCCGGCGGACAGACGCTTCAGTTCCGGTTTTCCCAGGCAGTGGAGGTGCTGGCCTTTACCACCGAACCCGCCCTGCCGGTAGAATCAATCGAGGGCGGCGAGGTGGTGCGGGTAAACCTGTCCGCCCGGGTACCCGGCGGGGAACCCTATGCGGCGGATATACTGGTAAAGGACGAAGGGGGGAACACCCTCAACGTGCTGGTCCCCTTCCGGTCCCGCAATGAACGGCTGCCGAAGCTGCTTATCAATGAGCTGCGGACCGAGTATTCCAGACCCAAGGCCGAATTTGTGGAGCTTAAGGCCCTGGAAGCGGGAAACCTGGGGGCCCTACGGCTCTTCATTTCCGGAAATACCAAGGCGCCCCTGGTCTTTGAATTTCCCCCGGCGGAGGTTGCCGCGGGGGACTACATTGTAGTTCACCTGCGGACCTTGGAAGAGGATGCGGTAAATGAGCATACCGGGGATCCGGCCCTTTCCGGCGGCACCGATGCCGCGAAGACCGCCTGGGATTTTTGGGTACCGGGGACAGAAAAACTTTTGCACAAGACCGATACGGTGTACCTCATGGATCAGGATGACCGGATAGTTGACGCGGTTATGATGAGCGAGAATCCCGATCCCTGGTGGACTAAGGATCACTTTGTCCAGGCCGCGGATCTGCTGTACCAGGCGGGGGCCTGGAATTCGGCGGACGGAGAAATTCCCAGCCCCATCGATGCGGTTATCACCGCCAGCATCAAGACCGCCATGACTCGCAGTATTTCCAGGGACGAGACGGTGGAGGACCGTAACACCGCTGCGGACTGGTATATCAGCGCCACCAGCGCCGCCACTCCGGGGGCAAAAAACAACCCCAACCGTTATGTGGAATAGAACCGGCCGCCGCCGGTTAAGCCGCTAGATCAGGTCCTTGAAGAGGGCTTCGATTTGCTGTTTGGGGGCCGCCCCAACCTGCTGTGCCGCGGGGCGGCCGTCCTTGTAGAGTATCAGCGTGGGGATGGAGGCGACGCCGTACCGGCCCGCCAATTCCCCCTGCTCATCCACATTTACCTTACCCACCTTGAGCCGGCCTTCGTATTCGGCGGCAAGCTGATCGATAAAAGGCCCTATCATCTTGCAGGGTCCGCACCAGTCGGCCCAGAAATCTATCAGTACCGGAAGGGGAGAGGCCAGGACCTCGGATTCAAAATTCTCATTGGTGATAGTTATTCCCTTACTCATTAAAAACCTCCTGTATGAGCGAGCGAAATTTAAGTATAATGAATGGACGGGACCGGCGAAAGGGCATACCCTGGGCCGGCGGAACTGAACTATGGCAGGGGGTATCGATACCATGGCGGAAAAATTTACGAAAATTCAAAAAGACGGCTATAGCCTCTACCTTAACCAGGAAGGCGCCGTTCTGGGGGCCGGGCCGGGGATGGAAAAATATATTCTGGTGGTGGACGGTTTTGCCTTTAAGGACCTGAACCGGAACGGCGTTTTGGACCCTTACGAGGACTGGCGGCTCCCCTGGGAGGAAAGGATAGGGGATCTGGCTTCCCGGATGAGCATTGAGGAAATCGCGGGGCTCATGCTTTACAGCTCCCACCAGTCGATTACCAAGGTAAACCCCTTTGCAGCCCTGGGTTACCGGGGGCGGGAGGAGCAGGATACCAGGGAGCATGTGTGGGACCTTACGGAGGGGCAGAAGAATTTTTTACAAAACGATCACCTCCGCCATGTGCTCCTGGCCCAGGTTGAGAGCACTGCCGCCGCGGCCCGGTGGAACAACCAGGCCCAGGCCTTTGCGGAAACCCTGGGTCTTGGCATCCCCATTAACATAAGCTCCGACCCCCGGCACACCCCCAAGGCCACCGCGGAATACGATCTGGGCGCCGGGGGGGACATTTCCCTGTGGCCCGATGCCCTGGGCCTGGCGGCCGCCTTTGATCCCGCTTTGGTGCGGTGTTTCGCCGGGATAGCGGCCAGGGAATACCGGGCCATGGGCATTACCACCGCCCTTTCCCCCCAGGTGGACCTGGCCACCGATCCCCGCTGGTCCCGTTTTAACGGTACCTTTGGGGAGGGTTCCAAGCTTGCCGTGGACCTTGCCAGGGCCTACTGCGACGGTTTTCAAAATTCCCCCAAAACCGGCATTCCGGGGGCCGGGGATTCCCGGGAAGAAATCGCCGGAGGCTGGGGGTTCGGCAGTGTGAACGCCATGGTCAAGCATTGGCCCGGCGGCGGTACCGGGGAGGGGGGCCGGGACGCCCACTTCGGTTTCGGAAAATATGCGGTTTACCCCGGCCGGGGGGAGGAGGAGCACCTTAAGCCCTTTACCGAGGGGGCCTTCAAACTGGAGGGGAAAACCGGGAAGGCCTCCGCGGTGATGCCTTACTACACCATCTCCTGGGGCTACGACCGAACATACGGCGAAAATGTGGGGAATTCCTATAGCCGCTACATCGTCACCGATCTGCTCCGGGAAAAATACGGATACGACGGGGTGGTATGCACCGATTGGGGGATAACCGCGGATCCGGGGCCTGTGGATCTCTTCTTCAGCGGCAAATGCTGGGGGGTGGAGGAGCTCAGCGCGGCGGAACGGCACTACAAGATTCTTATGGCCGGAGCCGATCAGTTTGGGGGCAATAACGACAAGGTCCCCGTGCTGGAGGCATACGCCATGGGGGTCAGGGAGCACGGCGAGGAATTTATGCGGAACCGCTTTGTCCAGTCCGCTAAAAGGCTGCTGCGCAATATTTACCGGACCGGACTCTTTGAAAATCCCTTTGTGGACCCGGAGGATTCCCCCCCGGTCAAGAGGGAATTTATCAGCGCCGGTTTCCAGGCCCAGCTCCGCAGCATCGTTTTGCTGAAAAACGCCGGTTCCGTTTTGCCCCTGAGGGGCAAGACAAAGGTCTATATCCCCAGACGGCGCCTTAAAGCGGGGACCAACTTCTTCGGCATGGCCACGGCGGAGCGGGACCTCGATCCCCTGGACCCAAGAATCGTCGGGGAATATTTTGAGCAGGTAACAAGCCCGGAGGCGGCGGACTTTGCCCTCTGTATTATCGAGTCCCCCAGAAGCGTAGGCGGGGGTTACCTGAAGGACCAGGGCTATATCCCCATAAGCCTGCAATACCGGCCCTACAGAGCCGATACCGCCAGGGAAAAAAACATCGCCGGGAATGAGGATCGATCCTACCGGGGCAAGACGGCCGCGGTTTCCAACGAGGGCGACCTTGACCTGGTGCTGGACACCAGGAAGAAGATGGGCTCCAAGCCGGTGATCGTGGTGGTGCAAACCGCCAATCCCTTTGCGGCCGCCGAATTCGAAGGCTCTGCGGACGCCATCCTCCTCTGCTTTTCGGTGGAGCCCAGGGCGGTGCTGGATATTATCACCGGCAAGGCGGAGCCCTCCGCCCTGCTTCCCTTCCGGATGCCCAGGGACATGGCAACGGTGGAAGCCCAGGCGGAAGACCTGGCCTTCGATATGATCCCCTATACCGACAGCACGGGAAATACCTGGGATTTTGCCTTCGGCCTTAACTGGCAGGGCCCTATCCGGGACGGACGGGTGGAAAAGTATTCGCATGGTTGAATTATTGGCCCCCGCGGGGAGCCCCGAGGCCCTGGACGCGGCCGCCGCCGAAGGGGCGGATGCGGTGTACCTGGGACTGAAAGATTTTAACGCGAGGATGCGGAGCGCCAACTTTAGCTATTCCCAATTCGAGGCCGCGCTCAAGTCCCTTCACGCCATGGGCCGCAAGCTCTATGTTACGGTGAATACGGTTTTTGAGCAGCGGGAGGCGGACCGTATGTACCAGCTCCTTAAATACCTGGCGGCCCTGGGACCCGATGGGATCATCGTACAGGATTTCGGGACGGCCTCCATGATTCGGGATTGTTTTCCCTCCCTCAAACTTCACGCCTCCACCCAGATGAACATTGCCGGGGCCAAGGGGGCCAACACCCTTTCCAAATACGGTTTTTCCCGGGTGGTCCTGGCCCGGGAACTCTCTCTGGAGGAACTGCGGGCCTGCCGGGCCAACACCAACATGGAACTGGAATACTTTGTTCACGGCGCCCTCTGCGTAAGCGCCTCCGGGCTCTGTCTCTTTTCCAGTTACCTGGGGGGAAAGTCCGCCAACCGGGGAATTTGTACCCAGGCCTGCCGCCGCTATTACTACCGGGCCGACGAGGAGGGGGGCTACTACTTTAGCCCCGGCGATCTGCAGCTTATCCGGTGCCTTCCCGAATTAGTTGACGCGGGGATCAATGCCTTCAAGATCGAAGGGCGGATGAAGAACGCCGAATATGTGGGAACCGTGGTCCGGGCCTATAGGCTGGTCCTGGATGCCCTGGCATCGGAACCGGGGGAAGATGAACTTAATAAAAAAATTGAGGAGGCCGTAGTAATACTGCGGAACGATTTTGCCCGGTCCAAAACCGAATTCCATTTTGCCGGCCCGGAGGACGATCCCGCCTCCTGGCTCAATGCCTCCCAGGACGGGGGAACCGGTATTCCCCTGGGGGCCCTTGTACGGACCCGCGGTTCCGGCCCGGAGCGGCGCGGGCTTTTGCCTCCGGGCCCCCTGATCCCCAAGACAGGGGATTCGGTGCGGCTCCATTCGGCGGACGACAGCAGCCGGAAGTCCCACAAAATTAGCGCGGTGGAAGAGGAGGGCGGCCGTAAGGCGGAAGCATCGGCCCCCGGGCTGTGGATATCGATACCCGACGGCTTTGGGCCGGGGGATTCGGTGTACCTGATCCAGACCAGGGCCATGAGACGCTACCCCCCGGTTATCGCCGGCCCCGTTTCCCGCCGCAGCCCCGGCCGCGATCAGGCCCCGGAAAAAACCCTGCTCCCGCAGGGTAAGAAGAACACCGTTACCGGCCTCAGTTTTCCGGAAGGGCTCTATGCCGCGGTCTCCCGCATCGAAGACCTCTATGTGCTGCAATCCTCCCGGCCTATCCGGGTGATACTGAGCCTGACCCGGCGGACCGGGCCGCGGCTTTTGAAAAAGGAAGCCCTGCCCTTCAATAAGGGGGAGATCATCATCGCTCTGGACCCCTACTTTCCCCAGGGGGACGAGGGATTCCTGGGGGAAACCATCGGGGCGCTGCTGGAGGCGGGCTACCGCCAGTTCATGCTGAATAACCCCGGCCACTTTTCCTATTTCCGCGGCCCCGCGGAGGGCGGCGGTACCGCGGGGGGGCAGCAGACCAGGAGTCTGGGCCTCATGGCGGGACCCTACCTCTACACCTTTAACCGCTGGGCCGCCTCTTTTGTAGCTTCCCTGGGGGCCGGGTATTTTGTTTCCCCCCTGGAAAACAACCGGCAGAATCTGGAAAAAACCATGGATCCTTCATGCCGTTCCAGGGTTTTTATTACGGTCTTCGCGTGGCCCGCCCTGTTCCGTATCCGCTCCAACCTGGGAAAGATCTATGACTTCGGCCGCTTCTCCGGCAGCCGGGATGAGGAATTCCGCCTGGCCGCAGGGGAGGGGGGCTCCCTGGTATACCCCGAGCGGCCCTTTTCCATCATGGACAAGATACCCTTTCTAAGGGAGGCGGGCTTTAGCCGCTTTATCCTGGATCTGAGCGGAAGTCCCGGTTCCTCGCTCAAAAAAAACCAGTACCGGGATTTGATGAAGTCGGCTCAGGACGGGGCAATCCTCGCCGGCGTAAACCGCTTCAACTGGAAAGACGGCTTTTACCGGCAGGAAAATTAGTACCTCGGATAAAAACCACAAAGGCGCCGAAGGTGCACGAAGGAAAATCCGGAATCCTTCCAATCAGTTGGGTAGGGCCGGGTAGTAGGCCGCCAGGTAAGCCCGCAGGGCCCGCCGGGTCGAATCGAAGGCCAGGTCCTCCGGCCTGATGTTCTGCGGCCCTACGAAGCGGAAGCCGCCGATTTCCTCCTCCTGGCCCCGAAGGTCATCCCCGGTCAGGTCCGGCGCATCCAGGGTAAAGAAGAGGTCGCAGGTATGGTAAACGGTACCCCGGTAGGGGTAGGTATTGGGGAACGAGGCAAGGAGGGTGAAGGACCCCTCCGTTTTTCCGGCCGGTTCCCAGCCGATTTCTTCCCGCAGTTCCCGGCGCAGGCCCTCCAGGGCCCCCTCTCCGGGGTCCACAAAGCCGCCGGGCAGGTCCAGCTTGCCCTTGGCCGGTTCCTTGCCCCGAACCAGGAGCAGGATGCCCCCCTTGCCCCGGATTATGCAGCCGGTGGCGGCCGCGGTGTTCTGGTAAAAAACAAAACCGCAGGCCGGACAGGAGTACCTATGGGAGCCGTCGAAGCCGATCTCCGTTGAAGCGCAGGAGGGGCAATATTTCCACATGGGGCAACCATAGCATGAAAGGGCCTCCGGCGCCATGCTTGACAGGGGAGGGCCGCCGGGGGGACCATGACCTATGATTTCACAATGCTGCCTGCGGGTCCGCACCTATGAATGTGATAGTTACGGTCACGTGAATAACGCCAATTACCTGAACTACCTGGAATACGGCCGCTATGAATTCCTTAAGGACATCGGTTTTGATTACCCCGCGGCCGTAAAGGCCGGTTACGGGGTTTACGTGGCCCGTGTCGAGATAGACTATAGGCGGGCCGCCCTGCCGGACGATGAGCTGCTCATCAAATCCTGGCCGGTCAAGAAGGGGGCGGTGAGCGGGATCATCGGCCAGGAGATTTGGCGGGGGGAGGAGCTCCTGGTAGAGGCCAAGGTGACCTGGGCCTTTGTAGATTTCCGGGGCCAGCCCACCAAGATTCCTCCCAACTTTGATCGTCCGGGGCTAAAGCCGGAGTAGATTTTTCCAGAGCCGGTCCCGAATTCCGGTCAATGCTAGCAGCCTGTTGCACTTGTGGATTTTTTGCATAAATATGCAAAAAATCCCGATCAATGGGCATGCTTTCGGCGTTTGTAAGGTATAAATATTCACTATCGTGAATATTTATACCATTTTAAGCGCGAAGCGCAACAAACTCCTAGGACCGGGAAGTGATGAGGCCCTGTTCCTCCCGGAAGCGGCTGAAGGCCAGTTCGATAAGGCGGGAGATGAGTTCCGTATAAGAGATGCCATCGGCTTCCCAGAGTTTTGGGTACATGCTTATCCGGGTAAAGCCCGGCATGGTGTTTATCTCGTTTATCAGCAGGGGCTCCGCGCCTTCCCGCAGGAAAAAATCAACCCGGGCCAGGCCCTCGCAGCAAAGGGTCTTGAAGGTTTTTACGGCTAGTTTCTGGACTTGCGCCCTGATAGGTTCCGGCAATTCCGCGGGGATGACGAGGGCGGCGCCGTGTTCGTCCAGGTATTTGGCGTCGTAGGAGTAGAATTCGCGGCGGGGGATTACCTCGCCGGGGATCGAGGCGATTGGTTCCCCGTTGCCTAAGACCGCACATTCCAATTCTCGGCCTTTGATAAATTCCTCGATGATGATTTTACGGTCATACCGAAAGGCCTCTTTGAGGGCGGGAAGGTATTCTCCCTGGTCATGGACCTTGGCGATGCCCACGGAGGAGCCCATGTTGGCGGGTTTGACAAAGAGGGGGGAACCCAGCAGTTCTACCGCTTCCCGGTAGGAGGGGGGCTCCTGGCGGGAACCAACGCAGAGAAATTTGCCGACGGGGAGGCCGGAGTCCCGCAGGAGCCGCTTCATCACGTCCTTGTCCATGCCCGCTGCGGAGCCGAGGACCCCGGACCCCACAAAGGGGATGTCCGCCAGTTTGAGGAGGCCCTGGACGGTACCGTCCTCCCCGAAGGGGCCGTGGAGGATGGGGAACACCACATCCAGCACCGGAACCTCCGCTCCGGCGGGAAGAGGGCCCCCGGTTTGGGAGGAGGAGAGGATGCCCCCGCTTTTGGGGACCAGGGCTACGGGATTACCCCCCCCGTTAAGCCGGATATCCCGCAGGTTGCCGGCGTCCAGGAGGAATTGGGAATCCTCCTGGAGGAGCCAGCGGCCCGATTTGTCGATGCCGATGAGGACGGGACGGTACTTTTCCCGGTCTATGGCCTCATAGACATTTCTTGCCGACTCAAGGGAGACCTCGTGTTCCGCGGACTTGCCGCCAAAGAGAATCCCTACGTTGATTTTTTTGTCCACCGGTAAACCGTCCTTGGGTCTGGGTTTCGTTGCGGAGTATAGCATGGGGGGACGCCTCCGTGACAGTATGACTCATGATTCCCCTGATTAAACTAAGCCGCCTGCCCCGCCATCAAAGGCTGCGGAAGGCGGAAAAGATCCTCGCCGGGACGGAGCTTGAGATTCTGCGGGCGCCGGGCGCCGGGCCCTTGACCGCGGACCGGCTTGCCTACCTGGGGGAGCTTCTCGATCTTCTGGCCGGGGACGGGGAATTTCCACCCCCCCAGCGGCAGGCCCTGGGGGAGGCCGCCCGGAACTGGCCCGGAAGCCCGGAAGCGCGGCGCCGGATTGTCAATACGGCGCGCCACCTGCTGCTTGCGGCCATGGGCCGCAGCAGCGCGGATTGGGATTTTGTTGACGCGGCGGGCAGGCTGGATGGGGCGGGAAGACGGATATTTCCGGGGATGGAGGTCTACCTGGAAGATATCCGCTCCCCCTTCAATGTGGGGGCCATGTTCCGGGTATGCGAATCCTTCGGGGTGGAAAGGCTGCGGCTTTCGCCCCTCTGCGCCGATCCCCGCCATCCGCGGGCTTTGCGTACCAGTATGGGCTGCGTGGACATCCTCCCCTGGGAGCGCCGGGACCTGAACGATGCCCCGGCCGCCGGATCGGCTCCTGGCCCTGACATCGGCCCCTGCTTTGCCCTGGAAACCGGCGGCACGGACCTGGGGGATTTCGTTTTTCCCCGGACGGGGACCCTGATCGCCGGCTCCGAGGAACTGGGGGTAAGCCCCGAAAGCCTGGCCAGGGCGGACGCTTCCCTGGGCCGCCTGAGCATTAGAACCTATGGGGCCAAGGGCAGCCTTAACGTTTCCGTGGCCTTTGGGATTGCCGTACAGCGCTGGGCGGAGGCTTTGGCGGGAACCCCTTGAGCCCCCCTGTCAATAAACCCACCATTTCATATCCGCAGGCAAATTTTCATACTCCGTAGTTAATGTTTCGGTTGTTCTATCTATGAGAAAAAAATTAAAACCGCTTTCCGCATGAATATCCACCGTATACGGCGTTGATCCTTCGATGTCATAAGTGGAGGTGCCTGTAATCGTAACTGCCTGGTCTACACAAAGATGCCCCATGCTATATTCTTCGGAATAGTTAAAAAAATACAAATACCCGATGCTGGACTCTCCGTTAAATAGCTCAAGAGAGGCGTCTTTCCCCATCTTTACGCCGCTAGGCAAAGCAGTTGCAAATCCGGGGGGTTCGGCAAATACTCCGGATACCGAATTTCCCTCTGAACAAGGAATTGCTTCCCAGTCGATGGTCGATACCGGCGTAAAATCAATGGTCATTATACCGCCGGTCACGTTCCCAAGTGTTAAATACTGCCGTGTCTCCGTACCATTACCGTATCCAAGCTTTACCGTTGCACTGCCGGTATACGGTGCTTCATCCGTGTAATTCCATACTTGAACACCGGTAGTTGGAACATCAAATTTTAGGTTTCCGTTTGTTCCGGTATTACAAGCCATAAAACTAAAAGCCAAGATAACACCAAAACCTACGGCAAATGATTCGTTCTTCATTGTTGTCTCCTTGTATAAATTCCCAATAAATTTTAGCCGCCTGCTGGCGGCCTTTACTCCTTTGAAAAATACATTCCATTGGCAAGCAATTTACCATTCACAATGGTTGCCGTGAAGGTAGTATTGTTAGACAACATTGAATTTATTGTCTGAGAAGCTGCGTCAAGGGTTTTTGAAAAATCATCGTCCCAAATTCCCGATACCCAGCCATGTGTTACGGTAAATGTTGCCAGTGAAGATGTACTAGTTACCGTGCCTTTCATTAAGTTCATATAAGTATTTCCCTGTGCATTTGGGATTAATGATTCTGTAAAATCATTTTCAGAAATAATAAGTTTTGCCATTTTTGCAGGCATTTGAGTACCTTCGGTTACCGCATCGTTAAACCATGTTCCAACAAATGGATTGCCATTTCCGGCGCCATCGCCGCATCCGGTAAACAGCATGCCGCATGCCAGTACCATACCAAACATTGCCGAAAGAACGCTTTTAGTTTTCATAAAAACCTCCAGGGAAATTTATTTGAGCAGCGTTATCTGATAAGGGAGGAACGGCTATGGATTTACAAAAAAGGGTCAGAAATGGACGGGGGG
>JAISQJ010000100.1 GCA_031274285.1 Treponema sp.
CGACACAGACAAAGAAAAAGAGTAGATAATGAAGCAAAATCGACCTAAATATCTCATATTCTTTGGGTTTTCTCGGTTTTTCTGTGTGGTCCGTGAGGTCCGTGGTTTGACTTCATTAAGCCAATTGTCAACGATACGGTACACTAGCAGCCTGCCGGGAAGATGAAACAAGGTGCTTTTGCTTGTAACCTAAGAGCCGCCCTGGGGTTTGAATTATGTAGAAACGCTTCTTCCTGATGTTCTCCTTTTTCTTCTGTGCCGCCGCCGTTTTCCTCCTTTCGGCGGCGGTTTTTTTATCTCTTTGGAATGCTTAAAAGTTCAATTGCCTCAGCGCATGGCTTTAGGGCCCCGGCAGTTGACGCAGCCCAGGACATGGACATGGGATTTGCCGGGCCGTTCAAAAACCCTGGCAAAAAGGTACTCCCGGTCCCCAATGGGGCGGCGGCAGACCGGACACACCCGCTTCCGTCGTCTTTCCGCCTCCCCCTCCAGGCAGAAGGGGCAGCCCATAATGTGCATAATCCGGTCCCGGCCGTTGGTGGAGGGGTAGACCGCCGACCTTACCAGCATACCCGGCGGCAGCCTGGCCGCGCAGACCGGACAGGTTTGCCGTTCCCCGGCCTGGCCGTCCTCCCCCCCTACCCAGACCTCCCCCTTCCGCTTCCGTCCCCGGGGAAGGCGGAAAAACAAGGTGTAGCCAAAGGCCAGCAGGGCAAATCCCAGGATCAAAAAAAGAAGAACCGCCAACATATTTTTAGACCTGCCTTCAATACCATCCCCGTTTGTGCGCCGTTGCCCTGGTCCTGGGGTCCTGCTATAGTCTTACCGTGTCAATTTTGTATATTATCGGCACCCCCATCGGGAATCTGGGGGATATAAGCCTCAGGGCCGTGGAGACCCTCAAATCTGTGGACCTGGTAGCCTGCGAGGATACCCGGCGGACCCTCAAGCTCCTCAGCCACCTGGGCATCCGGCGCCCCCTGCTTTCCTGCCGCTCGCAGAACGAGGAATCCGCCGGGGAAAAGGTGCTGGCCGCCCTGGAACAGGGCAAAACCGCGGCCTACGCCAGCGACGCCGGAACTCCGGGCCTCAGCGACCCCGGCGCGATCCTGGCCCGCCTGGCCTCCCGGGCCGGACACCAGGTTATCCCCATCCCCGGCCCCTCGGCCTTTGCCAGCCTGGTCAGCGTAGCCGGAAGCCTGGACAAAACCGTCATTTTCGAAGGCTTCCTCTCCCCCAAATCCGGCCGCCGCCGCTCCAGACTGCGGGAACTCCTGGACAGCGGCGCGGCCTTTGTCCTCTACGAATCCCCCTTCCGGGTACTCAAACTTTGCCAGGATCTAGCCGAATTAGATAGAGACCGTTATGTGTGCCTGGGCCGGGAGATGACCAAGGTCCACGAGGAGTACCTGCGGGGCAGCGCCGCCCAGATTCTTGCCCGCCTGGAGCAGAATTCGGGACAAAAAGGCGAATTTTCCCTGTACATAGCTGGTAAAAAGCCGGTGCAGCGTATAGACTATTGCGTGTAAACTATTGACCGGTGAATGCCGATAATCAGTGTAGGTAGGTTGGTATGACGATCGACAGGATAGGTTTTTCAGAGCCCCTTCAGAACGGCAAACGCCCCGGGAGAAGCGAGCCGGTTAACCGCGATCCCTCCTCAGACTCCATAAGCCTCTCATCGGAAGCCTTGGAAAAGGCGGAGATCTACCGGGCCGCCGCCCTGGTCGCCGCCGCCCCCGATACCCGCGCCGACCGTATCGCAGAACTCAAGGCCCGGATCAACGATCCGTCCTATATCAACGACCGCATCCTGGAAGCCACCGCCGATAGAATCCTGGAGTCCTTTGGGCTGTAAAAGCCCCAAGTTCCGCATAGTTTGGGCGCATGGCTTGTCTTTCGACAAGCCACCGGGCTTTCGGCTGCAATCTTTTGCCGCTCCGCGGCAAAAGTATTTCCGCCTCAATCCCTTGCGCGAAGATTGGCTGGGCCCGTGTTTCAACCGCTAAAATTTACCAATTCCGGGCATATCTTCATCGATCCAAGCGACGATCCGGAGCTAATCGCCTCCCTCCTGGACCCCATTTCTTACGGGGAAGAATTTTGCGTGGCCCTGGACCTTTCGCCCCCCTTCATCGCCCGGCTCATGGCCGCCGGCTTCCTCGTCATGTCCATCCTGGACCAGGAGGGGGCGGTCATCCTGCTCCCCGAGATGCACCTGGAACGGTCAACCCTGTTCTTCGATCAACTCCACGAAGGCCGCACCCTTAGACGGCTCATCCCCCGCTTCGAACTAAAGGTAGACGGCCTTGGCTCCGGCTCCGGCGATTTTCACCGCATCCTGGAACGCTGCGCCCAGGTCCACGGGGAAGACTGGCTCACCGCCCCCCTGCGGCGGAGCTTCCACGCCCTGTACCGGAGCGGCCCGCCGGAAGAACCCGGTCCCGGAGCAGCCCGCATGATCTCCTTTGGGCTCTATTGCCGGGGCCGCCTGGCGGCCGGGGAATTCGGGGCCCTGGCGGGCCGGGTCTACACCAGCTATTCAGGGTACCGCGACGAGGACTCCGCGGGCAGCGTCCAGTTGGCCCTTACCGGCCGCTGGCTCCGGGATTCCGGCTTTGCCTTTTGGGACCTGGGCATGCTCCTGCCCTACAAGGAACGGCTGGGCGCCCAATCCCTCTGCCGCGCTGAATTCCTGGAACGCTTCCGCAGCGCCCGCCAGGGAATTCTATAGTTAGGATAACCACGGACAGCACGGACGAAGACGGATAATGATAATAAGGATCGTCATTGATTTGTCCGTGGTTATTCTTAAAGGAGAAACCCTTGCATGAACATAGTAAGTAATAAGTAATAAATAAAAAGTAAGAGGTAAGACCACGTAGGGGTTACAGTTAGTTTTACTATGGAGGTTCATGATGAGAACGATGTGGTTTAAGGCGGTATTGGCGGCGGCCCTTGTGACGGTTTTCACGGCCCGTTCCCATTCTTCGGGGGGCGGCGGGGGGTACGACTTTAGCACCCCGCAACAATACCGGGAAATGATTACCCTTTCCGGGAGAACCATTACCGGCAGCGGGACAGGAGACGTATTTATCGCCGGTCGTGAGGTAACCCTTAGTCCCTTTAAGATGGCCAAATACGAAACTTTTTGTTTACCTTGTCAGCGCGGGGAGGAGGGGTTATACTGAAGGTATGGAGGAAAAAAGAATGGGAACCATGGATGAGAAAAGCACCTTGACGAGTGAGATCAAGCACCCGGTCGATGGTTTTCATCCTGCGGATGATTTGGGCGCAAAGGCCATTTTTCGCATTGCGGGCAACCGTGTTTTCAGGATTGACCCGCTTCCGAGAGGCAAGATGGCTGATGTTCCTCTGCAAAAAAGCAAAATCGGCCTCACCTCCGCCGATGTTCTTGATTATTTGCGGGAGGAAACGGCCCAGAGGTCAGAATGTTAGTCTATTTTGATACATCCGCTTTTATCAAACTGGTTTTGGAAGAGGAATTCTCCACCGATGTTCGGAATTATTTTGACACTCTGGATCTCAATGATATTCCCGTTTCGGCGGATTTGCTGAAGACCGAGGCGCTTCGGGCAGTTATTCGCCTGGAATTGGATCGTGACACCATCCTGCTTGCGCTTGAAAAGATTCAACTTATTCCGGTAGAGCGCCGGGATTTCGATATTGCGGGTATTATTGAACCGCGAAACCGTAATTTACGCAGTTTGGATGCTATCCACTTAGCGGTTGCCAAGGCGACTGACGTAGACCTTTTTGTAACCTACGATGTACGCCAAATTGCGGCAGCCCGGTCACTTGGGCTTACCGTAATGTCCCCCGGAAATCAAGCTGCTCTCTGATGTTTGTGTGCTTTTCGTGGTTAACCTAATAAGCCCCAGACGTCTATTTTTTCATACATAAACAATCTTTTAGTCCAAACAAAGTACCGGCGCCTTTTTTCGACCTTGTGATTACAAATTCTTTGCTTGTATAGTATGATCCGGGTACCGGGAGGTGCAGATGGCCAAGGCAGCTTTTTTCATTTTCCTGTTTTACATCTCCGGCATAGCTTTCTCCGATGACATAACGCAGCCTGCCCAGCCAAAAGCCCCCGAACCGCCGGCCAGGCCAGTCGTTCCCGGCGCAGCGGAAAGCGGCGGGTATCCAAGATTTCCCCCATTGCCGCCGCTGCCGTCAAACAATGACAACCGGCCTAACGAAGTTATTGAAATTGCAAATTATGAATTACTAGTCTCCGCCGCCTTTCCCCAAGGGGATACCAGGAGAAATGTTTCAAACACCATAGAAAAGGCCCAGTATATTTTATATTCAAACAATAACATTACCTTAAAATTGTCCTTTGTAAATAATCTGCAATATATTTATTATTTGGAAAATCCAAGATCAAAGACCGAGCTTGGTCCTGGAATTTACAGGGAACTATACGACACCTTAGTACAGGCCGGCAGAGAACTGTTATTGGACCGGTATATAAGCGAAGTATATAAAAATGGGGAAGCCATAAGCTCAATAACCATTATCGGCAATAATAAGGTTATTATCACCATGAACGTGGCCAGGAAACCATGAGAAAGATATACCTTGGCATTATTGTGGCGCTCTTGTTTCTGTCCCAGCCTGTCATGGCCGGTGACTATAAATGGGACCTGCTTAATGCCGTAATAAGAAGTAATTTTCAAACAATCGAGGAAATAATAAAAAATAATGTAAATCAAATGTCCGTCCCCGAGAAAAGGCTGGTTTACAGCTTTGTCTTAGATTATAATCACGGAGATAATACCACCGCCATATTGGGCATATTGCTGAAATATAATATTCATGCGGCCGCCTATGACCTCTATAACGCGATAAACAAGTCTCATGCCGATAACGTGGTACAGTTCATTTTGGATGACGGCGCGGTTCCGAATGGCGAAATACTGCTTCTGGCGGTGGAAAAAGGGCGGTTCAATTTCGCAAAAACATTCATAGAAACGGGAGTCGATGTCAATTACCGGTATCCGCCGGAAAGTTCTTTTGCCGACGGCAATTCTGCCGACGGCAATCCTGCCGACGGCAGCTCTGCCGACGGCATGACCGCCCTTTTGCATGCCTCCAAATGGGGAAATTTTGAACTGGTAAAACTGCTTGTAGACCATGGAGCCGATGTAAATATGCGCTCAAAAAACGGCAGCACGGCATTGTCAATAGCCTATGAAAAGGGGCAAGCGGACCTATACAATTACCTAAAGGATCACGGAGCCGCCGATGTTACCTTGATGCCGCCGGTAAGCGGGGGCATTGCGGCCGTATTGAATAACGAGCCGGTAAGTTTAAGCCATGGAACCTACAGGTTATCGGGCGGGAGTCTCGAAATCAAAATCGCCGGAGATTCCAGGTCGGGTACCGTTATGTATACTAACAGGCAGGGTAGAATAGTTAATGGGATCTTTAGGATAGAGGGAAATGCTATGACCATAATCCTGGACGGTCTTAATTTTATGTATCAAATAAATTCGGCTGCCTCATTTTCCGGCAATGGAGAAACCTGGATAAGAATCGGAGACTAGAAGCGTCCAACCGGCGTACCGGCGGTATGCCGCCGCCCATTGACAAGATTAAACAGGCGACCCCGGTGTTTTTGAGGACTTGATGTTGGACGAATCCGCCATGGCCGAATTTGTTGAGTATATCGGCTATATCATTACCGTTATCGCGGCATTATGAATAAAAAGCCAGCCGGAGCTTACAAACCGGGGTCCGGTGCGGGCGTTGCGGGCCCCGGTCCAATGTGCTAGAGTTTTTTGATGGACCTTGGACATTTGACCGTGGAATCCGGAAGCGCCCTGCCCATGGGCGCCCTTCAGACCGAAACCGGGGTGAATTTTGCGGTTTTTTCCCGTCACGCCGCCGCTGTTACCCTTATGATCTTCCAGGATCATGAACCCCGCAGCCCTTTTCAGGAGATCCGCCTGGACCCCAGGCGGAACAAGACGGGGGACATCTGGCATTGTCATATTCGGGACCTGCGGGCCGGGGCCTATTACCTGTACCGGGCCGACGGGCCCTATCAGCCGGAAAAGGGGGAGCGTTTCAACCGCCACAAGACCCTGCTGGACCCCTACGCCAAGGCCCTGACCAGCCTTGAGGGCTGGGATATGAAAGCCTGCCTGGGCTATGACAGCGAGGATCCGGCCAAGGACCTGTCCTATTCCCAGGTGGACGATATCTATGCCCAGCCCCGCTGCATTGTTATTGACGATGCCTTTGACTGGCAGGGCGACACGCCCCTCAACTACCCCCTGCGCTTCAGTGTGCTCTACGAAACCCACGTCCGGGGCCTTACCCGGCACCCTTCCAGCGGGGTGGAGAATCCGGGGACCTACCGGGGAGTTGTCGAGAAGATTCCCTACTTCAAGGACCTGGGTGTTACCAGCCTGGAATTTCTGCCCATCCAGGAATTCAACGGCCGCGAGCTTTTTCAGGTAAACCCCCGCAATGGGGAAACCCTGGTAAACTACTGGGGCTATTCTACCGTGGCCTTCTTTGCCCCCAAGGGTTCATACTCGGCAAGCAAATCCCCCGGCGGCCAGGTGAGGGAATTCAAAGAGATGGTCCGGGAACTCCACCGGGCGGGAATCGAAGTGATTCTGGATATCGTGTTTAACCATACCGCAGAAGGCAACGAGCGGGGGCCCACCTTTTCCCTGCGGGGCCTGGACAACCGGATCTACTACATGCTTGATGAAAATCCGCGTTACTACAAAAATTTTTCCGGCTGCGGCAACACCCTCAACTGCAACCATCCGGTGGTCCGGGGCTTTATTATGGACTGTCTGCGCTACTGGGTAACGGAGATGCATGTGGACGGGTTCCGCTTCGATCTGGGGTCCATCCTGGGCCGGGACCAGCGGGGCAGCCTGATGGAGAATCCCCCCATGCTGGAGTGGATTGCCGAAGACCCAATTTTGAGCAGCACGAAAATTATTGCCGAAGCCTGGGACGCGGGGGGAGCCTACCAGGTGGGCTGGTTCCCCGGAGGCCGCTGGGCGGAGTGGAACGACCGCTTTAGGGACGATATGCGCCGCTACTGGCGGGGAGACCCCAAGGCCACCCGGCATATCGCTACCCGGCTTTCCGGTTCCAGCGATCTGTACCTGCGGGACGGCCGCAAGCCCTTCCATTCGATTAATTTTATTACCAGCCACGACGGGTTTACCCTCTACGATCTGGTTTCCTACAACAGTAAGCATAACGAAGAAAACGGCGAAGGCAACCGGGACGGGGGCGATAATAATAACAGCGCCAACTACGGTATCGAAGGGCCCGCCACCAACCCTGCCATCACGGATATCCGGTTAAGACAGATGAAGAATTTCATCACCTCCATGATGGTGTCCCTGGGTACCCCCATGATCCTGGGGGGGGATGAGATTGCCCGGACCCAGCGGGGAAACAACAACGCGTATTGCCAGGACAACGATATTTCCTGGTACGACTGGAGCTTTCTGAAAAAAAACGCCTCCCTCCACCGTTTCGCAAAAATGATAATCGCCTTTAGGCTGCGGCACCCCGGCTTTATGCGGCCCGAGTTCTACACCGGCCGGGACGGGAACTACAATGCCATTCCGGATATCAGTTGGTTTGATGAAAACGGGGAAACCCCGGACTGGGAAACCATCGGCCCCTGCATCGCCTTTAGGATGGACGGCAGCAAGGCGGAAGTTCTGGCCGACAAGGATGACAACGATTTCTTTATCATGTTTAACGGAGCGGATAAAAGCGCATCCTTCAGGATAGCCCCGCCGCCGGAAGGAAAACGCTGGATGCGGGCGGTCGATACCGCCCTGCCTTCCCCCCAGGATATTCTGGAACCGGGCCGCGAGGCGCCCCTGAAAAATCCGGAGACCTATCAGGCGAAGGACCGCAGCATCGTTATTTTTATTTCCAAGGGTAAGCAGCATGGATAGTTTTATTATCGGCGTGGACCTGGACGGCGTGGTTGGGGACTTCTATGGGGCCATGCGGGGCATTGCCGCCCAATGGCTCGGCAGGCCCCTGGAATCCCTTACCACCGATGTGAGTTTCGGCCTTGACGAATGGAACATCGCCGAATACGGCGGCTACGATCGGCTTCACCGTTTCGCCGTAACCCAGCGGAACCTTTTCCTGGAGATGGAACCTATTCGGGACGCCCCCTCGGTACTGCGGAAGCTCTCGGCCAGGGGTATCAGGATCCGTATCATCACCCACCGGCTTTTTTTGAAGTATTCCCACCGGGCATCCATCACCCAGACCGTGGACTGGCTTGATAAATACGATATTCCCTACTGGGACCTCTGCTTTATGAACGAGAAGGACGCGGTGGGGGCCCATGTTTATATTGAGGATGCCCCGGTCAACATCATCCGCCTGCGGGAACGGGGCTGCAGAACCATTGTCTTTACCAATTCCACCAACCGGGATCTTCCGGGCCCCCGGGCCCATACCTGGCAGGAGGCCGAGCGGCTTATCATGGAAGCCCGGGAAGAATGGGCCACAGGCACCCAGGGACTCTTTGCCGGTTACCCCGTCTGACATCCCGGCGGCCGGTTCCCCGCCCATCCTCCTGCTTACCATCAACGCCAAATGGATACACCCCTCCCTGGCCCTGCGGCTCCTCAAGGCCAACCTGGGCGGTCTGGAGGATCAATGCGAAATCCTTGAGTTTGCCCTGCGGCAGCCCCTGGCGGAAAAGCTTGAAATGCTCCGGCCCCGCAGGCCCCGGATACTGGGCATATCGGTCTCCATCTGGAATCACGCGGCCACCGTGGAACTACTGGAAGCCCTGGAACGGATCCCGGCCTGCCCTGGGGCGCCGGCCCGGCCCCTGGTGGTCCTGGGGGGCCCGGAAGTTTCATATCTGCCCCCGGACGCCGAAATTTTCCGCCATGCCGATTATGTGATCCGGGGCGAGGGGGAGATCCCCTTCCGGGAACTTTGCGGGGCACTGCTGTCCGGGCCCGGCGGTCAGCCCGCATTGGCGGCCGGGCCGCAGCTTGGGGGATCGCGGCCGTTTGGGGGGCCGCCTCCTGGGGGGCCGCGTTTCATCGATGCGGCGCCGGCGGAGCTGGGGGCCCTGCGCCCCGCCTATTCTTACTACAGCGGCGAAGACCTGGCCCGCAAGCTGGTCTACGTGGAATCGAGCCGGGGCTGCCCCTTCCGCTGCGAATTCTGCATGCCCCAGGGCCCGGCGCGGCCGGGGGTCCGGGAATTTTATCTGGAAGATTTCCTGGCGGAAATGGAAACCCTTATCCGGCGGGGGGCCCGGAATTTTAAGTTCCTGGACCGGAGCTTTAATTACGATAGTAAGCGGGCCATCAGAATCATGGAGTTCTTCCTAAGACATATCCAAGTTGAAGCAGGATTTGGTGGACCGCCGGCCCGGCCTCTCTGTGTCCACTTTGAGATGGTCCCCGGCAGCTTCCCCGCCGAACTGCGGGATCTGCTGCGGCGCTTCCCGCCCCTTAGCCTGCGGCTGGAAATCGGCATACAGACCCTTAATCCCCAAACCGCCGCCCTTATCGGCCGTGCTGGGGACGGGGAGGCGGCCCTGGAGGTCCTGAGCTTCCTCAGCGGGGAGACCGGGGCCATAGTCCATGCGGACCTTATCGCCGGGCTTCCGGGGGAGGACCTGGATTCCTTTGCCCGGGGCTTTGACCGGCTCTGGCTGGCCCTGTCCGGCCCTGTCCGGCAAGCCCAGGATGCCCAGGGGCAGCAAGCCCAGGGCCAGGACCCGTTTACCGCGCCGGACAGGCGGGTGGAGATCCAGCTTGGAATTCTCAAATTGCTCCCCGGTGCGGCAATAGCCCGGCACAGCACGGCCCAGGCCATGCGCTACAACCCGGCGCCGCCCTACGAGGTCATAAGTACCGCCGCGCTCCCGCGCTCCGATCTGGACCGGATAAAGAATTTCGCCCGGTTTTGGGAAATCCTGATAAACCGGCGGCCTTTTCCCGAACTCCCCCTGGCTCCCCCCGGCAGGCCGGTGTTCTGGTCCTTCATGAAACTTTCCGGCAGGCTCCTTGAGCGCTTCGGCAGGAATTGGGGCATAGACCGAAGGGACCTGCGGGCCGCGGTGGAGGCGGAAACCGAAGCTCGCTGCAGCCGTATAGGTTCGTAGTTTTGAGTCCCCGGCGGCCTATTGCGCTTGTACAGCGCCCGGCTCCTATTCCCTGGCGAACAATTGCTGCAGTTCCCGGTGGCTCATGCGGGAAAGCCAGGATTCCCCGGAGGATACGGTCATGTCCGCCAGTTCCCGCTTGGCGGTCAGCATCCGGTCAATCTTTTCCTCAAAGCTGTTTTTGGTAATAAACCGGTGGACAAAGACATTTTGTTTCTGGCCTATCCTGAAGGCCCGGTCGGTGGCCTGGTTTTCTACCGCCGGGTTGTACCAAAGATCGTAATGGATAACCCTGCTGGCGCCGGTAAGGTTAAGCCCCAGGCCCCCTGCCTTCAGGCTGATAAGGAGAATCCGCCGGGAGGGGTCGCTCTGAAAGGCATCCACCGTATCGCTGCGCTGTTTCTGCCCCATGCCGCCGTAATAGATAAGGGGGAATTCCCCCAGCTCATTATTGATAATCGTTTCCAGGCAGCGCAGTGTTTCTACATATTGGCTGAAGACAAGGGTCTTTTCCCGGTTATCGATGATTTCCTGCAGCAGGGTAAGGAGCAGCATCGCCTTGCCGGAAAGTTTCGATACCGCGGGGCTTTCCTTGTCAAAGACCCTGGGGTGATCGCAGATCTGCTTCAGGGATGTAAGAAGGTTCAGTACCAGGGCGGAACGTTCCGCCGGTTTCTCCAGTTTTTTGGAAGCGGCCATGGTGCGGGAAACCACGGTTTCATACAGGGCCAGTTGGTCCTTTTCCAGGGCCGCATATTCGTTGATGGTGACCTTTTCCGGCAGGTCCGCGATAACGGTCTTGTCGGTTTTAAGCCGCCTAAGGAGGAAGGGGGCGGTTATTTTTTTAAGGGCCTCCGCCTTTTCCCTGCTGCGCTGGACCTCTATGGGGACGCGGTAGGCGGCCTTGAATTCCGCGGGCCCCCCAAGGTAACCGGGAAGGACAAAATCGAAGAGGGACCGCATGTCCTCAAGGCGGTTTTCCACCGGGGTTCCCGACAGGGCAAGGCGGCAGCGGGACTTCAGTTCCCTAAGGGTTCTTGCCCCCGCGGTGGCCGCGTTTTTCATAAGATGGGCCTCGTCGGCGATGAGCATGGAAAACTGATCCTGGACGAGCTTTTCCCGGTCCCGGGAGGCGGTTTGGTAGGTGGTAAGAAAAACATCGCTTTTTTTATCAATCCGGCGGCCCGCGCCGTGGTAGCGGGCGGCCTTAAGGTCCGGGGCAAAGCGGGATAATTCCCGCTCCCAGTTTTCCAGCAGCGCGGCGGGGGCAACGATCAGGGCCCTGCCCTTGAGAAGACCGTCGGCCTTAAAGCGCAGTAATACGGCGATGGCCTGGATAGTTTTTCCCAGCCCCATGTCGTCGGCCAGGACACAGCCGAAGCCGGCGTAGAGGAGGGAGCAGAGCCAGTTGTAGCCCCGCTCCTGGTAGGGCCGCAGCGATGCCTTCAGCCCAGGGGGCAGGGCAAAGGTTTTTTCCTCAAAAAGTTTTTTAAGGGTCTTTTCCGCATCAAAGGAAAGGATACTGTCCCCGGCGAAGTGGGACTTGAGAAATTCGTTAACGTTGGGCTGATCTTCCCTGCTTTTTTTAAGGAGCCGCGAAAGCTCCGCCGGATCAAGGTGGATAAACGTATCACGGAATTTTACGAGCCGGCTTTTACCCTTAAGGAGGACGGCAAATTCTTCGGGGGAGATAATTTCATCCCCAATGGCGACCTGCCAGTTCCAGTTTAAAAGGGAATCCAGGTTAAAGTAGCTTACCAGGGACCCCTGGGCCTTTTTGGCGCCCTCGGCCCGGAGCACCAGCCGGGGCTTCAGTTCCCGGTGGAGGCTCTTGGGGAGGATTACCTCGATACCCAGGCGGCTGAGGAGTTCCGCGCCGTTATCAAGAAAATCGATGAGCCGCTCCTCCGTAAGGCCGATATCCCGGCGGGAAAAAAGGGCCCGTATTTCCGGCAGGTAGTTGGAGAGGGCCGTGGGGGCCTTGAGGGCCGTCATACCGTCCGGGGTTTTGGCAAGGTCCCTAAGGGGGACATACTTAGGGGTCCCGGAACGGGGGACGGCCGCCTCCATGGACAGGACGAAGGCGGCGCCGTTCTTTGCCGGGCCGGTTTTTTTCGCTGTATCCGCAGCCTTAACGCTGAAGCGGTAGCGGTGGGCCGTAAAATCGGTGTGGAGTACCGAAAGCCAACGGTCGATGGCCAGGGGCAGGCTCCGCAGGGCGGGGGAGGCCACGTCCAGCTCCTCCCCCTGGAAAAAAAGCCCCGTCAGTTCCCTAAAGGCCGTGCCGCCGCCCTTGACGCTGAAACCGCTCTGCCGTACCCATTCCCCCAGAAAGGCGGAGGAAAGCAGCCGCACCGCGCTTGCGCCGTCGGCATAGATGACCTTCTTGGCCTTTCCCCGGATCGGCAGCATGTTTTCCCCCAGGGCCGCGATGGCGGAAAGGGCGGCGGCTATGGGGGGCAGCCTTTCAAAGGGCTGCCAGATGATGGTAAGCCGCCCTTCGGAGAGGCAGACATGGGGGATAAGCGCCCCCGCGGCGCAGATCAGATTAAGAAATTTGAAGAGGTAAAAGAGGAAGGTATAGCTTTCCGTCCCGTCATCGCTGGAAAAACCGCGGAACCGCAGGAAGGCCTCAAACAGGCGGTGTCTGGTCCTTTCCCCATTGAAATTTTCCTGGATCAGAAAAACTTCCGCCCCCGGCCGGGGGCGGAAACACTCCATGGTCCAACGGGACCGGGACCAGGGGTGTTCCTCGGCGCCGTCCTGGGTCCAGAGGTTAAACCGGGCGGCATGGTGGTAGAATTGCGCCAGCGTCAGGGCGAAATCCCGCTCGCAGAAGGGAGGGGAGGGCGGCAGCAGGGAACAGATCAGCTCTGTGCAATGGGGTATTTCGGGGATTACCGGGGCCCCGGTTCCGTCCCCGTCCGTTTTCCGCTCCTGGGGATTGAGCCGGTCCGCCCCGGCCTTAGGCTGTTCACGGGCCGTAATCTCAAAGGGGGCGGCAATTTCCCGTTCCAGGCTGCCGCCAAATCGTCTGGTTAGTTCGGACAGGTCAATCCCCCGCAGGCGGAAAAGCAGATGGGGGTCCGCATCCACCTCCTTGGCAAGCACGTAGTAGAGGGCCGCCATGTGCTTGCAGGGGTCCCCGTAATCGGGACAACTGCAGGCCCGGACCATGTCCCGCCACCGGCTAGGGATAAGGTTTATGCCGGATTTTTTCAGCTTTTGTAGGAAGGTCTCCGGCAGCTCCCCGGCGGCGATTTGGGCAAGCAGGGCGGGGTCCTCCTCAATCAGTCCCAGGACCTTGTTTTTTTCTTTGAGGGCAGGAAAATCGACGATCACCGTGTAGGAAGGCCGGTAGCTGCCCTTAACCTTGGCGCTGACCCGCCGGTCTTTTATCGTGAGGGACAGGACCTTTCCCCCGTCGGCGTAACGCCTGCCCCGGTTAAGGCGTTCTCCCATGGAATAGCTGTCCAGGACTTCCAGGAACCAGCGGCCCCAGGGGGTGCGTCCGTAATCATCCCTGCTCATGACTGGATAGTATAGCCGCCGGGGTGGAAGCTATAAAGGCCCCGGCCTGTCGGCCAATCCCCCGGCTTGTCCACCGGCCATGGTATGGTCCATGATACCCACCATGGCCCTTAAAGCGAAAAAGCAGAGGGAATTTGTCTACCGCTGTTCTGCCTGCGGCCACCAGGAGCCCAAGTGGCTGGGCCGCTGCCCCGAATGTGGGGAGTGGAACACCCTGATAGAAACCGCCGCCGCAACGCTGAATCCGGGATCAGGGACGGCCTCCAGGGGGCTGCCCCCCCAATCCCTGCCCCTGTCCTCGATTGACCCCCAGGAGGGGAGCAGGATAGGGAGCGGCATCCTTGAGCTGGACCGGGTACTGGGGGGCGGCATCATGAAACGGTCCGCCATCCTGATCGGCGGGGAGCCGGGAATCGGCAAGTCCACCCTCCTGCTTCAGATTGCGGCGGCCGCGGAAACCAGGGGCCGGGTCCTCTACATCTCCGGGGAGGAGTCCGCCGGCCAGATACGGATGCGTTCGGACCGGCTGGACCTTTCCGCCTATGCATCCCGCATCGAGATTGGCTGTTCCGGCAGGCTGGAGGATATTTCCGCCCTCCTTGACTCGGTAAAGCCCGTGATTGTCCTGGTAGATTCCGCCCAAACCCTCTACAGTACCGAGGCGGGCCTGTCCCCCGGCACGGTGAATCAGATGAAGTACTGTACCTGGGAGCTTATCTCCTGGGTAAAGGACCACGATGCAGCCCTGTTTCTAACCGCCCATGTGACCAAGGAGGGGCTTATCGCGGGCCCCAAGACCCTGGAACACCTGGTGGACACGGTACTCTACTTCGAGGGCGCCGAGGCCAGTGACGGGGAAAGCCGTTTTCTGCGGGCTTCCAAGAACCGCTTCGGCTCGGTGGACGAGATAGGGATCTTTACCATGGGGGAGCGGGGACTTTCCCCGGTGGAGGACGCATCCCGGCTCTTCCTGGTACGGCGGGAGGGGGAACTGCCGGCCGGGGTCGCCACCGCCGCGGTGCTGGAGGGGAGCCGGAGCCTCCTGGTGGAGATTCAGGCCCTTACGGTCCCCGCGAAAAGCGGGATGAGCCGGGTATATTCGGACCGGATCGACTCCGGCAGGGTGTCCAGGGTCTCGGCGGCCCTGGAAAAGCACCTGGGCATACGGCTTTCCGATCAGGATATCTACGTGAATGTGGCCGGGGGCATCAGAATTGCGGAGGTAGGGGTCGAATTGGCCCTGGGCTGCGCCATCTACTCCGCCCGGACCGGCTTTGCTCTGCCTTCGGGGCTGGCAATCGCCGGGGAACTGTCCCTCACCGGGGAGATTAGGCCCCTGCGCCGCATGGCCGGCCGCCTGCGGGCCGCCCGGAGCCTGGGGTTTCCCCAGTTTCTCGGCCCTCCGGGGCCGGAAGGGGCTTCCACGGCCCAGGAAAGCCCGGAAAACGGGGTTTTTTTGCCCGCCGCGGACATTAAGACCGCCATCCGCGCCCTTTTTAAGCCCGCCTAGGAGTTTGTTGCGTGCGTCAAGAAGCGTCTGCCGGCCCCTTTCAGATGAATGTGGATTTCCTTTCAAAAGATTCCCCTTTTTTTCATAAAATTCGCCATCTGTACTTGACGTTTATTAAAAAAAAGGTTATGGTTCTATTGGATTCAATGTATAGGATAATTTCTAGTTATTGGATAATTTCTAGCGCTTGTTTCGGAGCTGATGTTTCTGTTATGGGGTATTTTCTTTTTACGAACCCGTCCTCCCTTCCGCTGAATTTCCGTTATCCTAATCTATCCCAGCATCCTGTATTCCCCAGAAGGGGGATGGAGTCGTCCACATAGTCGGACGTGTATAATGCGGAATCCGGCCGCACAAATCAAAGGAACGGACGCACCCTTCCCGCAGCTACGGACATGAGGAAGGGGAATTTCGGGAATTTGATACAACCGGATGAAGGAAATCTCTCAATGGCCAAGAAACTGTATGTTGGGAATCTCTCGTACAACACTTCCGAGGACAGTCTGCGTAACCTGTTTGCTGAATTCGGCAATGTTGCTTCCGCCAAGATCATCTTCGATCGTGAAACCGGTAACTCCAAGGGCTTTGGATTTGTGGAAATGGGCTCCGATGAGGAGGCCAGCGCCGCCATCACCGGGACCAACGGCCGTGAAGTGGACGGCCGCCAGATCCGGGTGAATGAAGCGATGGACAAACCCCGGCGGGACCGGGGCGCCGGCGGCTATGGCGGGGGCAACTGGTAGCATCCATGGCAACAGGCTGTTAGCCAACGAAGGGGCGCATAGGGAAATTCCGTTTCCTTAAGGCGCCCCTTTTTGTGTTTCCAGATAAAGAGGGAATGAGGACTGAATGAGGCCGGTAGAACACTTTCTTTCCCAGATCGATAAGCTTGAACGGGGCGGCTCCTCCCCGACGGCACAGGAGAGGATCGCCCGGACCTTTGTCGATCTGACCGCCCCGGTCATCGGCAGGGATGCGGCCCGGGACCTCTGCGGCGCCTTTTTGGACCGGGGAGGAGGGTCCGCCTATCAAAAGCTGGGCTGCGCCGCGGCCTTCCTGCTGGGGGAATTCGACGAAACCATGGACCTGGATCCCGGCGAATGGGAGGATATCCGCGCCTCCCTGGAAGACGCCGCCGGGGAGATGGACCTGAACATCCTTACCGCCCTGATGGGCGAACTCCTGGCCCGGGGCAAAATCTAGCCGCCTACGTGTCTCACGTTGACAAAGCCGCGTAACACCGTGAGGTACGCGCGGCCTGTTCCATGCAAGGTATCATTCACAAAAATTTCAGGGTAAAGCGGGTTCCCGATTTTCCGTCGCTTTGTACTTCGATCCGGGCATGGTGCAGGGCCGCCCCGTGTTTGACAATTGAAAGGCCCAGACCCGTGCCTCCCGCGGCCTTGCCCCGGC
>JAISQJ010000101.1 GCA_031274285.1 Treponema sp.
CGGTGGCAAGCCGCTCCTTCATACGGATAAGGTTACTCTTTGTCGGGGCCGCCGCTTCCCGGGCCATGCGCTTCTCCTTACTCTACGTTATAACAAAATTCCCGCTCTTTTAACAGACCTCCACGGAAAAGAAAGCCCAAATCCTAAGTAAAGGGGAGGGCAAAACCGCCTTCAGGGCAAAAATTTTCCCCTTGGGAACCCATCATCCGGCGGGCGGCCCTCCCCCGCTCCGAAGTCCTCGCGGTCCGCTCACGCGGCCCGCTCCGGTCTTCTCCGCTCCCCACCCTCCTTAGGTGGGGACCCCACCCCCCTTAGGTGGGGACCCCACCCTCCTTAGGTGGGGACCCCACCCTCCTTGGGTGGAAACGCAGGGGTGATTGACACCATTTTCTTTAGTTGCCGGGGACGCCTTGACAAAACTATGCCTAGAAGGTGGAATCATTGGACTTGTTCAAAAACTGAGGTTTTTGAACAACTCTATTATCCGGCGGGAGTCCGATATGAAAAAGAAACTGTTTCTGGCGGGAGTGTTCGGCATGCTCATGGGCGCGATGGCGGCATGGGCCGAACCGGATGTGTATGTGGCGGGAATGGAGCGGACCAGCGACGGTACCCCGGCGGCCTGTTACTGGAAGAACGGCCAAAAGCTTGTGCTTTCGGGCAGCAAGCCCTTTTCCAGCGCTACCGGTATTGCCGTGGCGGGGAGCGATGTGTATGTGTCGGGCACCGAGAAAACCCCCGGCCAAAAGTGGAGCGTTTGTTACTGGAAGAATGGCGCCAAGACCGCGCTTACCGACGGAAGGACCGTTGACGCTGAATCTACCGGCATTGCCGTATCGGGGAACGATGTGTATGTGTCAGGCTGGGAAGGAAACGCCGCCTGTTACTGGAAGAACGGTCAAAAGATTGTACTTTCAACGGCAGAGTCCAAAACTACCGATATTGCCGTGGCAGGAAACGATGTCTATGTGTCGGGCTGGGAGAATACCGGCAATAATATCATACTGGCCTGTTACTGGAGGAACGGTGTGAAGACCGAACTTACCAGGGCAAGTATTGCTGAACCGGCTAAAGCCATTGCCGTGCGGGGGAACGATGTGTATGCGGCAGGCTATGATGCTGCCCGCAACGGCGCTGCGGCGGCCTGTTACTGGAGAAACGGCAGAAAGGTGGAGCTTTCAATGGGCGGCTATGCTATGGACATTACCGTATCGGGGAACGATGTCTATGCCGCGGGTTACCAGGTAAAAATAAACGAACATTTCAATACCGATGCCCATTATTGGAAGAACGGCAGCCGGGTTGCGCTCTCCGGCGGGAATACCAAGACCTATGCTCACGCTATTGCCGTGTCGGGGAACGATGTGTATGTGGCAGGCTATGAGACAAACGCCGATAACAACAATATACTCTGCTACTGGAAAAACGGCGAAAAGATCACGCTTACCAATGGAAGGACCACGGGAAATGTGGCGGCCATCGCTCTGGGCGGCACGGAATAGATCTTGGCGTTACGGAATGAAGGAAAAACAGCCTTTTCCCTTGGTTAAAACGAAGAACCGGCATGAAAAAGAAAGTTTTCTTTGCGGGGCTGGCGGCGGCCGCACTGTTTTTGACAAGCATTCTGGGCGCCGCGGCCCAGACGGCGGCGGATTTTGAATATGTTCGGAATACCGACGATGCCGGGATTAGAATTACCAACTATAAGGGCACAGCCGCACAGGTAAGCATCCCCGCCAGCATAAACGGGCTGCCGGTTACACAGCTTGGCGGCCGCTTGTTTGCCGGCAACGATACCATAACCAGCCTGGCGATTCCCGAAGGGGTAACGGTTATATGGAACGGGGACCCTATGAACGGCGGTATCTGTTACGGGTGCGTCAACCTTTCTTCGGTTATCCTGCCGGCCACGCTCAGGGAAATCGGGGACTATGCTTTTGTCTACTGCACAAGCCTTGCTGCTATCACCATCCCGCCGGGTGTTGCCTATATAGGAGAAGGTGCGTTTGAGGGATGCGCCCTTCATTATCCGCGCCTCAGTAAAGAAGAATTTGAAACGATTAGCCTTCAGTATGATAAGATACTGATGGAAATAGCGCGGGATAGAACGATACGCATTAATAACACCGCCGAAAAAAATGCTTTTATTGAAAAATATGATTATCCCGCCAATTACCATAGCAGAAATGCAATTGATACCCTCCTGGAATGGTATACGAATGTACCGCTGTCAGGGGTGCTGGATCAGGTACCAAAAACAAATGACGAGTATATGAAAGCCAGATATATACACGATTGGATAGCCGATAATATAGAATATGAGGCTGACAGGCTTCATAGAATACGTGAATATAATGATATGTTATCAAGCGGAAGGTACAGCCAAGCGCAATTAAAATCTTTTTATGACCGCTATATTCCCCATTTTACACTGAATGAATTATTGGATAGAAGAAAGGGCGTGTGCATGGATTACGCGGTACTGTTCCACTACCTTGCAATATCAAGCGGGTTAGATGCGTATTATATCAGCGACGGCACCCTTAACCACGCATACAACCTGCTGGTAATTGACAACGGCGCCTATATTATTGATGCAACCTGGGATGCCGGCCATTTAAACATCCTCGAAGGCTTTGTCCGCAAATTTGATAAAACCTGGTTCCTGCACCGGGTAAAAGATAATTGGATCGACCGTTAGAACAAAATTACTTAAGCATGTACACCGCCTGATCGCCGTGGGTGCCGATAACTTCCTGCCGATTGGGGTCCACCATCAGGTCCATGCCTTCCATGGGAATAGCGCCAAAGAGCACTTCAAACCCATAGCTGTCCTCCTGTTGTTTTAAATATACTACACTAATGTATGGATGTCAAACCGTGCCGGAGGAGGCCAGGATGGGGTTGAGGTACTTTTCGATATATTCGGTCTTGACCCGCAGGAGTTCATCCCGGGGTATTTCGGTAAGCACGGTCCAGCCCAGGTCCAGGGTCCGGCCTATGTCCCGGTTTTCGTATTCGCTCTGGGTAAGGAAAACCTGCTCGAATTTCTCCCCGAATTTGAGGTAGCGTTTGTCGGCCTCGGAGAGTTCCTCCTCCCCGATGATCGAGGCCAGGTTGCGCACCTGTTTGACCTTGGAATAGGCGGCGAAGAGCTGGCTGGATACGTCCTTGTGGTCCTCCCTGGTCATGCCGGGCCCTATGCCGTCTTTCATAAGCCGGGAGAGGCTGGGCAGCCCCGCCACCGGCGGATAAACGCCGCGCTGGGAAAGTTCCCGGTCCAGGACGATCTGCCCTTCGGTGATGTAGCCGGAAAGATCGGGGATGGGGTGGCTGATGTCGTCGTTGGGCATGGTGAGGATCGGTATCTGGGTGATGGAACCGCCGGAACCGTTGATCTTCCCCGCCCGCTCGTAGAGGCTTGCCAGGTCCGAATAGAGGTAGCCGGGGTAGCCCTTGCGGCTGGGCACCTCCCCCCTGATGGAGGAAACCTCCCGCAGGGCTTCGCAGTAATTGGTCATGTCGGTCATTATCACCAGGACATGCATGTTCTTTTCGTAGGCCAGGTACTCGGCCGCGGTAAGGGCGCAGCGGGGGGCCACCAGCCGTTCCAGGCTGGGGGCGTCGGCCAGGGACAGGAACACGACCACGTTGGCCAGCACCCCGGTGCGCTCAAAGTCATCCAGGAAGAAGCGGGCCACGTCGTACTTAACCCCCATGGCGCAGAACACGATGACAAAGGGGGACGAGGCCTCCGGCGAGGTCCCGCCGGGCTTTGCCGCATCGATGATCGCCGCCTGCCGGACAATCTGGGCGGCAAGGCGGTTGTGGGGCAGTCCGCTGCCGGAAAAGATGGGGAGCTTCTGCCCCCGGATCAGGGTGTTCATGCCGTCGATGGCGGAAATGCCGGTTTGGATAAAGTCCCGGGGGTAGGTCCGGGCGTAGGGGTTGATGGGCAGGCCGTTTACGTCCAGGGTGGTTGATGAAAAAATATCCCCGTAGCCGTCGATGGGTTCCCCCAAGCCATTGAAGATCCGGCCCAGGAGCCCCATGCCCACCCGCAGTTCCATGGGCCTGCCCAGAAATTCCACCCGGGAATCGTCGGCGGAAAGCCCCGTGTTGCTGCCGAAGATCTGGATGGCGGTCCAGTCCCCGCTCATGTCCACCACCCGGCCCAGCCGCCGGCCTTCCTCCCGGTCGTAGACCGCCACCACCTCGTTAAAGCCCACATTGCGGCTCCGCCGGGTTATGACCACGGGCCCTTCAATCCGGGTAAGCCCCCGGTATTCCACTCCCCGCATTACGCCGCCTCCCCGGAACCGTATAACGGCGTGTTATAAGCGAATACGCCTCGTTTCATGATAGGGCCTCCCTTAGGCTCATGCCATCTATATCCCGGTAGCTCCGCTCAAGGTCCTCAAGGCCGGAACGCATCTCCCGCTCAAAATCATCCAGCCCCCCCAGCTCGTCGTTTTTGACCAGGCTTTTCAGGCGGGAAAGGTCCTCCCGGATGGGGAGGCTGGTAATCTTGGTAAGGGGGGCCCCCAGCTTGATACAGCCCTGGGAACGGCGGTGAAAATCCATGATGAGTTCCAGGAGCCTAACCTGCTTGGCGGGGACGCAGTACATATCAACCTCATCATAGGAATTTTGCTGCAAAAAGCCGTTTTTGATGATCTCCGCGGTGATAAGCACCAGCCGCTGATCGTCGGGCAGGGCGTCGGGGCCGATGAGCCGCACAATCTCCGCCAGCCGCTGTTCCCGCTTCAAAAGGTCCAGGGCTTCCTGCCTTACCTGGGCCCACTGGGGATTCACCCGCTCCCACCAGGGCTTAACTTCTTCGGCGTATTCGGAGTAGCTGTCTATCCAACTGATGGCCGGGTAGTGCCGGGCATTGGCCAGGTCACGGTCCAGGGCCCAGAAGCAGCGGATAAACCGCTTGGTATGCTGGGTAACGGGCTCGGAGAAGTCGCCGCCCGGGGGCGACACGGCCCCGATGATGGACACCGAACCTTCCGGGCCGGAAAGGGTCTTAACCCGGCCGGCCCGCTCATAGAACTCCGCCAGCCGGGTGGGGAGGTACGCGGGGAAGCCTTCCTCCGCGGGCATCTCCTCCATGCGGCCCGAAAGTTCCCGCAGGGCTTCCGCCCAGCGGCTGGTGGAATCCGCCATGATGGCCACATGGTAACCCATGTCCCGGTAGAACTCCGCCAGGGTTACGCCGGTGTAGATCGACACCTCCCGGGCGGCCACGGGCATGTTGGAGGTATTGGCGATAAGGATGGTCCGCTCCATCAGGGAGCGCCCGGAGCGGGGGTCCTGGAGGCGGGGAAACTCGGTGAGCACATCGGTCATCTCGTTGCCCCGCTCCCCGCAGCCGATGTAGATGATCACCTGCGCATCGCACCACTTGGCAATGGCATGCTGGGTCATGGTTTTGCCCGTGCCGAAGCCGCCGGGAATGGCGGCGGTACCCCCCCTGGACAGGGGGAAAAACACGTCGATGACCCGCTCCCCGGTAACCAGGGGCTGATCCGGGGAAAGCCGTTCCCGTGAGGGCCGGGACATCCTGACCGGCCACCACTGGGCCATGGGTATCCCCTCCCCCAGGGTGGTTTCGGCCACGGCGCCGCCGCAGCCATAGTCCCCTTCCGCCTTGAGGCTGGCGATAGCGCCCCCCCGGACCCCCGGAGGCACCATGATCTTACAGGTGACGCTTTCGGTTTCCTTCACCGTTCCCAGGAGGAGGCCCGGTTCGGCCTTAACCTCCTCCCCCTTCCCCAGCTTTTCCGCCAGGCCGGGGTCCGGAACAAAGCGGCAGAGCCGTTGGGGGTCCAGAGGCTGGCCCCGGGAGCCGGCCTCCATAAAGGCCCCGCTCTGCCGGAACAGGGCCTCCAGGGGCCGCTGTATGCCGTCATAGATGGTGCCGATAAGCCCCGGCCCCAGGAGGGCAGATAGGGGCCGGCCGGTGGAATGTACCGGGGCCCCTATCTGCAGCCCCGTGTCGTCCTCGTATACCTGGATCACCGCCTCGTCCCGTTCCAGGCGGACAATTTCCCCGATGATCCGTTTTTCCCCCACCTCCACCACGTCGAAAAGCCCGGCGCTCCCCAGGCCGCCCGCCCGGATGATGGGGCCGGAGATCCGCTTTACCCTGCCTTCTATCATGTCAATTCCCCTCCACGGCCAGAGGGAGGGCCTGCCGGTCTTCCCCGATAAGGGCGGCGGTCAGTTCCGACCGGTAATCCGCCAGCAGGGAAGCGGCCAGTATGTTGATGGAGGCGCTTATCCTTACCGAGGGGCTGTCCAGCACCAGTTCCGGGTACTTGCCGGAAAGCACCCCGGAGGCCCGGATGGCCGCGCCCGCGCCGGTGGAGGAAGCTCCCGCGGCGCCGCCGGCGCTGAGGCTGTTGTCCACCCATTCCCAGCTTCCCGGGGGAAGGACCTTTGCCAGCAGGGCTTCCCCTTCATCACAGGCAATCCGGTGAAACATGGCCCGTATCTTCGGCCCCCGGGACGGGGCCATGCCAGGGCCCAAAGCAGCGCCGTCCGGGTCCCCCAGGTTATCTATAACAAATTCGGGACAGCCCTCCAGCCGGCGGCGCAGTTCCGCCTCCAGGAGGCTGAGTATCCGCTCCCGGCTCTGGGCTTCGTACCACCCGTCCAGGGCCGCCTCTACCAGGGCTTCAATCTTCTCCGATTCCGAGCGGCGCTTGTCCAGGGGAAGCCGGGCCATTATCTCTTCCGAACTCTTCCCCCGCCGCTCCTCAAAACGCCGCTTGAGGTCCTCCACCGCCTGGGCGGTCTTCTTTTCCCAGGCCAGGGTGTTGGCCTTTACCGTATCATCCGCGGTTTTGATAATGCGGAAGGCTTTGCGCCGGGCGTCTTCCAGAATCTCCCGGTCCAGAACCTCGGTTGACTGTATCTCTTCCATTACGCACCTTACATTTTTTGAACAGGGTTCAAAGTCCTAAACATGGATGCCGATGGCTTCACGAATAGAATCCACCAGGGTCTTGCGGCCCGGAAGCCGGCCCAGAATGCCGGGAATCTCCACCACCAGGGGGTAACGATCGGAAAGCTGCCACTCAACCAGGAGCTCCCCCAGCCAGTCCGCGGTTTCCTCGGTGATGATCAGCACCCGGCAGCTCCCCCCCGCATCGCCGGGGAGTACCGTCCCCGCGGTCTCGTCCCAGCCCCTGGTGATCCGGAGAAAAGCCGCCTTGGCCTCGGCGGCATCTGCAACGGCGGCGCCGGCGATGCCCACAAAACGAAAGGCGGTCACCAGCTCGCTGTCACCGATAAAAAAATAATCCACCTAGAGAATGAGGATCAGCAGGGCCACCAGGAAGCCCCAGAGACATATCCCCTCCGCAAGCCCCGCATAGGGGATGGCCTTGCCGGAAAGTTCCGGGTTTTCGCTCATGGCCCCCATGGCCGCCGAGCCGATCTGCCCCACGGCGATTCCCCCGGCCACACAGGAAATGCCCACCGCTAAGGCGGCGGCAAAATACTTCCACACCGGAGCGCCCCCGGCGGTCTCGGCTTCGGCCTCCTGGGCAAAGAGCGGCGCCGCAAACAGCGCCAATGCCAGTAACACTACCACACGCTTCATACCTACTCTCCTTACAAAAATTGCGTCCCACTCGAACATTGGGCTTCTATTCATGTTCCTCGCCGCCCTTGCGGAACCGGAAGGGTTTGAATTCCACCCCGGTTTCGGTAAAGAACTTGCTGAAAAATTCGTAATACTGCAGCCTGACCACCTGGATGGCCACGATCATTCCCTCCAGGACGATGATAACCAGGTTCCCGAAGATCATGATCCCCACGGCAAAGGCCGGGCCCCCGGCAACACCCCGGCTGACCATGCCGGAAAGGGTAAAGACGATGAACGAAAGCACCGCATGGGACAGGGCAAAGGCCCCCACCCGCAGGAAACTTACGGTGTTTGAAATATAGGTGGAAAGGGTTTCCAGGATCTCCACAAACCCTTCCATGACAAAAACCATGACCCCCTCCCCCAGGATCGGCCGCTCCCCGGAGATAAGGGGCCACAGCAGGGGGCCGAAGAAGATGCAGAAGGCCGGGACCAGGAGGCCCACCAGGTCGAACCAGGCGAAACGGCCCCCCGCGATGCAGCGGATCGCAATAAAGATGGCGTACCAGAAAAGCAGCACCCCCGCAACGCCGGTCTTGGAGAAGAAGGCCTTTTCGTAACGCTTTAGGGCGCAGAGGTTGATGATATTCACCAAAAGGCCGATGGAATTGAGGACCACCCCCACCGCAATGGTAAAACCGAAGAAGTAAAACAGCTTTGCCACGTTTCCCTTTTCCGGCATAAGGTGGAGAATCCGGTGGGGGGCTTCGCCGGGGATGCCGAAGATACGCATAAAGAAGCCCGCAACCGCCCTGGTGGGGGCCGCCAGGAGTCCCTCGATAGTAAAAATCTCGCCGGTCAGGAGGCCCATGACCATGGAGGCGATGCCCACGGCGATAAGGGGTGTGGAATAGGCGCGGAAATTTTTGAAGGACCGGGAACCCCTGGCGCTGGTAAGGAGGCCCAGGAGGAAAAGGACAAAGCCCTGGCCCAGGTCCCCGAACATGATGCCGAAAAGTATGGTGAAAAAGAAGGCCACAAAGGGAGTGGGATCGATGGTGCCGTAGAGGGGCGCGCCGTAGGAAAAGACCAGCTTCTCAAAACCTTTGACATAGGCGCCGTGTTTGAGGGAAACGGGGACCTTTTCCCGGCCTTCCGCCACTTCCGGCATTTCTTCGGGGCTAAAGGTACGGATGGCGATCCGCTGTTCGGTGATCCGCGTAAGGTCCTCCACCATGCTCTGAATGGTATCCTGGGGGGCCCAGCCGGTAAGGACGTAGATGCTCCGGGTGGCAACGAGCTTTCCCTTGAGCTGCTCCACCGCGGCGGCCATGAGGTACGAGGCGGTCAGGGCACGGAACCGCACGGCCGCCTCCTGCCGCAGGGCTTCCTTGTCCCGCTGAATTTGTTCCAGTTCCTGCTCCGCCGCGGACAGGCGGTCCTCAAGGCCGCTTAAAAGCTCCGTGGGAATACCCTGGTAGCCTTCGGGGATCGCGATGGGGATAAAGCCCGCCTTTTTAAGCTCCGAATCCAGGGCAAAGCGGCCACGCCGGGAGGCGGCGGCCAGGATCCGGCCTTCCCCCAGGGGGATGATCACCGCCCGGTCCGCCAGGCTCCGCTTGACCAGGTCCTGGGCCTTGCTGTCCAGGCGGCCCACCCGCAGGGTGAGGTAGGAAAGCTGATCCAGTTCTGCAAAAGGCGCGTTCAGGTTGGCAAAGGCCCGGGCTTCGTTCAGGGTTTCCTCAACCTTTTGCCGTTCCTGGGAGGCTTCGTTTTCCCGGCTTATGAGGCTGGCGATCCCGTCGCAGAGCGTATCGGTGAGGACCTCCTCCTCTTCACCGGGGAAGCCCGTATCGGCCTCCGGTTCATCGGGAAGGGCTATGCCCAAAAAGGCGGCCCCGGACCGGAGCTTTTCCAGGTTGTCCTGGATATGGCGGTAGGCCGCCTGGTCCAGGGAATGGGCGCTGGAGGTCTCCGTATTGGCGATTATCCGGGAAAGGGGCGGCAGGCCGCCGGGTCCCTGGGTGAAACTTCCCGGCCGCAGGGCGGGTTCCGGGGCGCCGGCCCGCAGCCCGATGGCCCCCATGCCCTCGCCGTAGGAGGGGCTTGCCTCCAAGTCCTGCCCCTCGACCGCATCGGAAAAGTGCATGATCCCCCGGCGGCCCAGGTATTCGATCACCCTATCCACGTCCCGGGAAAGGACGGTAAGTTCCAGGCGCTTCATCTTCCTGGGCCGGATCATGTGACCTCCAAAAGGGCAAATACATCCTGGCTGGACATCCCCAGGCCCAGGCCCTCGGCCACACTGGTTAGGAGATCCTCCTCGTATTGCTTAAGCCGGATAAAGCAAAAAGCGGTGTCGATGGAGAAGGGCCGGCGGCGGAAGGAGTGGAGGGCAAGCTTGTACAGGTACTCCCCCACGGAATTCTGGAAATACCGGGGGTCCGCGGTCCAGGGCCGGCCGGGGAGTTCGGGGTTCAGGAACTGCTCCCGCCTCCAGCCGGTCCACGCGGGGCGGGAATCCAGGGCAAAGCCCAGGCTGATGCGGGCATCGGCGGCCAGGGAATCGTCCGCCGCCGGAGCCCTGCGGCCGGCGGTCCGGCGTACCTTTCCATGGCCGGAGCCCTTCCCGTAGCCGGGAGCCTTTCCGGGGACCTTGGGCTTTCCGGCCCGGAAGGGATAAATGTCCATGAGACGCTCGGAAACCTCGTCCACGGTCATCCCGTAGTAGGTCCGCAGCCGCAGGGCCCAGATACAGTTCCGCAGGGAAATTTCCTCCCCCAGGATTCGTTCCGACACGGTCCGGTCTTTTTTGGGGAGTTTTTTCAGGGCCCGCCAGAGGGAAGCGTAGAACTGCTTATCCAGTTCGGTCTGGGCCTTGATGGCGTCTCCGCCCCGCTCCAGGTTCAGCTCCCTGTCCAGGAGGAATTCAAATTCCGTCCCCTTAACCATGGCCTCCAGGTCCGGATACGCGGTAAAACGCACGGTCCCAAAGGCCCCCAGGTTAGTCCAGCGGGGGAAGGAGGGCTCCCCGCTCACCAGCGCGTTAAGGCTGGCCTTGAGATCCGCATATTCCCAGGTCCGCAGCAGGCGCAGGAGCAGTTCCGGCGGCCGTGAAAAGGATGAAACGATGGAGAGAATCTGGGAAACCGCCCGGCCCGTGATCCGCCGCTCCAGGTCCGGCAGCAGTTCCCGCTCGGGCAGTTCCCGGCTCCCCTGGGGGAAGATAAGCCGGTCCAGGGCGGCAAGCCGGTCTACACGGGCCAGGGCGGGCATGCGCCTGCCCAGCAGGGATTTTCCCACGATTCCGCAGGCCTTGGCATACACGTATGCCCGCTCCCCCGCCCCGCTCATGTGTCCTGGGGATACCCCGGATCCATGGCCGGCGCCGCAGCGCCGGACGAAGCCAAAAATTTGTCCATCAGGGCCGAAAACCGCCCCTGATCCACGGAAATCGAATCCAGGGTCTTCCGGTAGGCCTCCAACTGGGCCTGGTAATCGGCCCGGATACGGATTATTTCCTCATCAAAGGCCCGGTCCAGCTCCGCGGCCTCTCGGCCGTATTCCTCGTCGTAGCGGGCCCGGTTCAGTTTTTCGGATTCGGCGACCCGGCGATCCGCCTCGGCCTGGGCATCGTCCACCATGGCGGCGGCGTCGGCTTCGATCTTGAGGAGGTGGCCAAGTACATTCGCCTGGATTTCGGCCTCGCCGATCCCTGTCCAGGGCGCCTTTGCCGCCGTTCCCGCTTTGCCGTCTTTGACAAGAGCCTTGACGCCGGCCCCTTCGCTGCCGGTTCCGCGGTCCGACATGCCTCTATTCTCCGCTGGTAAAGATATCTTCGTATTTACAGATCACGCCGTGGGCCCCCTGGGAATCCTTTTGGGAGAGCAGATCCATGTAAAACTGGGGGTTTTCCAGCAGTTCAGCCAGCCGCTTGAGGAGCCGCAGGTGTTTTTCAGAATCCTTCTGGGGGGCCAGGATCATGAACAGGAGGTAGACCGGCTCCCCGTCCAACGCGTCATAGTCAACCCCCTTGCGGGAGATTCCCAGGATTCCGAAGACCTCGTCCACCACATTGGTCTTGCCGTGGGGGACCGCGATACCCTTGTGGATACCGGTGGACATCTTGGCCTCCCGCTCCCGCAGGGCTTCCAGAATCTCTTCCCGGGCATTGTTCCGGGTGACCTGGCAGAAATGGTCCACCATTTCTTCGAAGGCCTCTTCCTTATCTTCCGCCTCCAGATCAACCTTGATACACCTGGCCGGAAATACTTCGTGCAGGAACATGGAACCTCCAGCCGCCTTACTCGGCGGCCCCGGCGCTTTCATCCTCCGGGACAGGATCCAAAACTGGTGGGGCTATGATAGCTTCTTCCGGCGCCGGGTTCGCCGGGGGATTAAGCTCCGCATCCAGCCAACTGCCCGAAGTTTCGGTATTGAGCCTGAGCGCTTCGGCCTCTACCCCGCTGGTTCCGGGACTGCGGTTGAGCAGGGCAAGACCCAGGCTCAAGACCAGAAAGAGGGTGCCCAGGATCGTGGTGGTCCTGGTAAGCACGTTACCGGACCGGGAGCCGAAGGCGGAACCGCTTCCCCCGGCAAAAATGCCGCCTAAACTGTCCCCTTCCTCGTTTTGAATCAGGACCAGGAGGATGAGCAGGACGGCGATAATCACAAAAAGAACCATTAAGGCGATACTGAGGACATTCATCTATTTTGCTCCGTACATAACCATAATACCCCGTAACTTTACCGGATGGGGGGCATTTGTTCAAGCTGAACAGGGAAGGGCCCGCTACAACTCCCGGTAATACCCTGTTTGGGAACTGTCGTAGCTTCCCAGGGTCTTTAAGTCCTGGGTAAATTCCCCGGTCCCCACATAGGAAAGGACCGTCTTCACCGCGGGACTGTCCTTATCGGCAAGGCGGAACACCAGATCGTACCATTCAAGCTGAAGGGGGATAAAATCCACGCCGGCGATGTTTTCCGCCCCGCCCTGGCAGCCGCAGCCCAGATCCGCGCCCCCCTTGGCGACCGTGCCCGCACAGACGATATGGCTGGGGGATTCCCGGCCGTAACCCTGGATTGAGGCGCCCCTGATCCCCAGGAGCCGCAGTTTCTCGTCCAGGAGAATCCGGGTTCCGCAGCCCCGCTCCCGGTTGATGATCTTCAGATCCGGCCGGGCCAGATCCTGCCAGTCCTGAATCTTCAGGGGGTTCCCCTTTTTCACGTAGAAACCCTGCATGCGGCCCGCCAGACGCAGGACCCCCACGGGAACCCCCGGCAGCAGCCTTACGATAAAGGGGTAGTTATAGCCGCCGGTTTCGCTGTCCCAAAGATGGGACGCCGCCATGGTCACCCTGCCAAGGTAGAGGGCGTTAAGGCCGTTATAGCAGCCCATGTAGGAACGGTAGACCATGTCCCCCAGGCCGGTGATCCGGGCCAGGAGGAGGTCCAGGCAGCGGTCCTGGCCGCAGAGAATCACAGCGCGGAGGGGATCGGTCTCAGCGGTCCTTGGCGCGGGGAAGGCCGGCGGGGAAGATTCCCCGGCTTCGTCCCAGGGGCAGGCAGTTTTACTTGCCCGCAGGTAACGGTCAATGTCCGCCTGGGAGATTCGTACCTGCTTCCCCACCTTTGACGAGGGCAGCTCCCCCCGCTTGATAAGCTCATAGACGGTATATTTTTTTATCCTAAGCTGCTTGGCCACATCCTCGGCGGTTAAGAGTTCCATGGTTTAAGGGGAACCACCGCCGCAGTCCCCCCCGGTATCGCCGGGGGCTTCCTCTTCCTTCCGGCGGTCGGGAATTTTCCGGCGTTCCTCGGCGCGGCGCTCCTGGAGCCGCCGGTCCTCGCGGCCGCGGCGCTCCCCGTTTTTCCGCCGGTTCGGGGGAGTAAAGGGCTGATCCAGCAGGCGGCGGTCCTCATCCCCCCGGCGATCGGGGCCCTCGCGGCGATCACCGGACCGGCGCTCCTGCCTGGCCCGGCGCTCCCCGGGGCGGCGGCGGTGATCGTCCCAGCGGACGCCGGCCTCGTGACTGCGGACGATGTCCCGCGAATCTTCGGCAAACCCGCCCAGGCTTTCCTCTTTATCGCTCATACTCACCTCGTGGGGATTATACCCTTTTGGGAAGGGTCTAGCTATGGGGCACGCGGGCCGGAGAAAGGTCTAACGGCGAAGATAGGCCCGCAGAATCTTTAAGACCTCTTCAAAATCGAGGGGCTTACCCACATGGCCGTTCATCCCCGCCTTAAGACACTTTTCCACGTCTTCTTTAAAAACATTGGCGGTCATGGCGATGATGGGGATGGTTCTGGCCTTGGGGACCGCCGATGACCGGATGGCCCTGGTGGCTTCGTAACCGTCCATTTCGGGCATCTGGATATCCATGAAGATCAGATCAAAGGCGCCGGGGGACGCGTTGAAGATCCGCACCGCCATGTCCCCGTTCTCCGCACATTCGATAGAGATATTGGTAGGCTCCAAAAGGGCAAGCACGATCTCCCGGTTAATCTCCACGTCCTCCGCCAGGAGGAGCCTGAATCCGGTAAAATCGTCTTCCCCCTCCGGGGCTGCGGGTACGACGGGAATCTCCTCCCCGGAGCGGCCCTTCTTGAGGGGCACCACAAAGGAAAAGGAGGAACCGCGGCCCGGTTCGGATTCAACCCAGATATGCCCCCCCATCATGGTGATGATCTGCCGGGAAATCGCCAGCCCCAGGCCCGTGCCCCCGTACTTGCGGGAGGTTGAGGAATCGGCCTGGCTAAAGGAGGAGAAGAGTCTTGACCTCTGATCGGGGTGTATGCCGATCCCCGTGTCGGTAACGCTGACGCGGACCAGAAAATCTTCCCACTCCTCCCCCGCGTCAAGGGGGATCAGAGCCGCGGCGTCTGCATTTTCCGCGTCCCGGGGATTCTCCAGGGAAGCCTTTAGGCTGATGGTCCCGCCGTCGGGGGTAAATTTAACCGCATTGGAGAGGAGATTTGCTATCACCTGGGAAAGGCGCTGCTCGTCTCCGTAGAAGCTGCCGGGGATATCCCCATCCACGTTCACCGAGAAATGCTGGTGCTTTTCCATGACCTTAAAGCTGATCACACCGGCGATTTTTCTGATCATCTGTTCAAAATTAAAATTCGTAGGATCAAGCTCAAATTTATTGGCCTCGATCTTGGACATATCGAGCACATCGTTGATCACCCCCAGGAGGTGGCTGCCGGCCTCCGCTATTTTTTTCAGGGAGTATTCCTTTTTTTCGATGTCCGGCGCGGCCTTGCCGATGGCGGCCATGCCGATGATAGCGTTCATGGGGGTCCGCATCTCGTGGCTCATATTGGCAAGAAAATCGCTCTTAGCCTGGCTTGCCCGCTCCGCCGCTTCCAGCGCGGTGTTCCGTTCCTTTTCCCGCAGGGCCCGGATAGCCTCCCCCGCAATAATACTGCTTACCGTATCCACAAGCTGCCGGTCGCTGGCGGTCCATGTCCGGGGCCGCAGACATTCTTCTATGGACAGGACCGCCCAAAATTTTCCGTCCACATAGAGGGGGGTCATGATAAAGGATTTAACCCCCGCCAGGGACAGGACGGCATAGGATTTGTCCTGTGACACATCATCACAGTAAATCGAAGGGGACGAACCGTCCGCGGGCCTTTCCTTGGGAAACTTTTCAATGATATGGCCAAGTCCCCCCATAAGGGGGGCGGTGACGATTTCATCGGAGGCAACCCAGACATAGGCGGCCCGGCTTAGGCCGGAATCTTCCTCCTCGATACCGATAAGCATCCGGGTGACGTCCAGAAATTCCCCGGTGATCCGCAGGGCTTCGTTGATAAGGCCGGCGGTGTCGGAAAGGCTGATAAGGCTCTGGGCAAGGCGGCTCATCAGTTCCTGCTGATCGAGGCGCTGGGAAAGGAGAAATTCCTTTCTGCCCAGGATAACGATGCTGCCGAATCCCGCCACAATGATAAAGGCCATGGACAGGAGCAAAATGTTGGAAAAAAGCGCGCTGCGATTCTGGGCGCTGGCCAGCCGGTCGTCGGCAATATCTACCGCGGCCACGGCGATAACTTCCCCCCGGGAATCAAAAACCGGCGCATAGGCGCTGATAAGCCCCGGCCATCCCTCCACATAGTTGCCCAGGCCCGTGACAAAGGCCTGTTTTTCCCGGAGCACCAGGTAGATTTCCTCTTCCTCGATAGGCTCCGCTTCGGTGGCCAGGTTTACAATGGTCTGCGGATCATCATCGTTATCCACGATGTAGCTGATGCTGCCGGCCGCCTCGTTGACACGGAAATAGTAGGCGTACAGCACCTGATGCTCCAGGGCAAAGACCTTGAGCCGCCGGCGGATATCCTGAAACAGGGGCTTTTCCATATCCGCCGCTGTCTTGAGTTCTTCCAGCTCTTCCCCGGTAACCAGACGGGAGAGCCCTATACTGGCGCTGAGCAGGCGCTCGTCGATACTTTCTTTTAGGTAGGATGCAATAAAACGAATAAGAACGCTGGTATAGATCGAAATGACCAAGATCAGGACTGCGGCGATGGAAAAAAGAATCACCCCGATATTGTCGTATACCTTTCTTCGCAGTTTCACCGCGGCCATATTTTGTCCTGTGGGCGGCCGTGCCGCCCTTCGGCCTTTTCCCGCATTTTTCCCGCCGGGCCTTCGGGGGCAAACCCCTTAAGCCCGGGGGAAGAAATTAACCGAATTTCGCGATGGGCACAAAGGTCTCGGCCTTAAGGGCTGCGCCGCCCACCAGGGCGCCGTCGATATTTTCCTTGGCCATGAGGGCCGCCGCATTCTCCGGCTTTACCGAGCCGCCGTACTGGATGATGATCTTCTCCGCCGCGGCGGGGCCGTAGAGCCTGGCGATCACCCGGCGCACAAAGCCGTGGATGGCGTCCGCATCCTCCGGGGTGGCGGTCTTGCCGGTGCCGATGGCCCAGACCGGCTCGTAGGCAAGGACCACCCGGTCCAGATCCGCAGCGGAAACCCCATCCAGGCCCTTGACGGTCTGGACCTCGCATACCTGCTCCGCCTTGCCGGCCTCCCGTTCTTCCAGCAGTTCCCCGATGCAGAGGATCACCTCGAAACCGTGGGACAGGGCCAGCTTTACCTTTTTGTTGATCAGCGCGTCGTCCTCCCGGTAGACATGCCGCCGCTCGCTGTGGCCCAGGATCACCGTCTGGACCCCCAGGTCCTTGAGCTGCAGCACCGAAACTTCCCCGGTGTGGGCGCCCTGCTCCTCGGCGGCGCAATTCTGGGCCCCCAGGCGGATATTGGTCCCCTTGAGGATGGGGGCTACGGTTTCCAGCAGGGTAAAGCTGGGGGCCGCCAGGTACCTGTGCTTCCCGTCCTTAAGCTGGGCCGCCAGGGCTTTGGCAAGCTCCGCGGCCTCGGAGCGGGTTTTGTGCATCTTCCAGTTACCGGCGATGTAATAATTTCTGCTCATGGTATGCTCCTCATAGTTAGGCTCCTCTACAAACTTCTATGCCGGGGAGTTTCTTCCCTTCCAGCAGTTCCAGGGAGGCGCCGCCGCCGGTGGAGACGTGGCTCATCTTGTCCGCCAGGCGGAATTTGTTCACCGCGGCCACCGAATCGCCGCCCCCCACCACGGTAATGACCCCGCGGGCAGTGGCTTCCGCCACCAGCTTGGCCACCGCTTCGGTACCCTTGGCAAAGGCTTCGAACTCAAAGACCCCCACAGGGCCGTTCCATACAATGGTTTTGGCCTTGGCCAGCACGTCCTTATACTTGGCAAGGGTCTTGGGCCCCACATCCAGGCCCATCAGGTTGTCGGGCAGGTCCTGGCTGTCCACGGGGACCGGGGCGGCGGCGGCGTCAAATTTTTCCGCCCCCACCTGGTCCACGGGAAGCACGATTTCCACCCCCGCGGCCTTGGCCGCATCGAGGATCCTTTGGGCCGTGCCGGTCTGGTCTTCCTCCACCAGGGATTTACCGACCTTATGGCCCTGGGCCTTGAGGAAGGTATAGGCCATACCGCCGCCGATTACCAGGGCCCCGGCGTTTTTCAACAGGCTTTCCAGGACCGCGATCTTGGAACTTACCTTGGCCCCGCCGATGATGGCTGCCAGGGGCTTCTGGGGGCTGGTGACGATGGGCTCCAGGTAATCCACCTCTTTTTCCATCAGGAAACCCGCCACGGAGACGGGAACGAACTTGGCGATGCTGGCGGTGGATGCGTGATCCCGGTGGGCGGTACCAAAGGCGTCGTTCACAAAAATGTCGCCGTAGGAGGCCAGTTCCCTGGCCAGCTTGTCCCGGTCGGCCGCATCCTTGGCGGTCTCTTCCTTGTGGAAGCGGGTATTCTCCAGCATGATGACCGAGCCGGGGGCCTGGCTGTCGATAAAGGCTTTCTTGCCGTAGCAGCCGTCTTCCCCGGCGAAGATCACCGGCTTTCCCAGCTTCCCGGCAAGGTAGGCCGCCACCGGGGCCATCCGGTGTTTGCCCTTGATGTAGGCGGCCTCGTCAAAGGTCTTGCCGTCCTTCTCCGCCTTTTCCCTGGCCTTGGCCGCGTCCTTGGAGGGGTCCCCCAGGTGGGACATCAGGGTAAGGGTCTTGACCCCCGCTTCCAGAATGTACTTGATGGTGGGGATCGCCGCGGTGATGCGGGTATCGTCCTGCACCACCCCATCCTTCATGGGTACATTGAAATCTACCCGCATAATCACCCGCTTGCCCTTAAGGTCAAGGGATTTAACCGTCTTAATCATGTTTGCTCCTTCAAAAAAGAAAGGTCCACGGATACCACAGATTGGCACGGGTTAAGGATGCCGTGTAAATCCGTGAAATCCGCGGACCCCGGCCCGCAGGCGCCTTATTTCTTGCCGTCGATGTACTTCAGCAAATCGACCACCTTGTTGGAATAGCCCCATTCGTTATCGTACCAGGACACCACCTTGAAGAACCGCTTCTCCCCGGGCAGGTTGTTCTGCAGGGTGGCAAGACTGTCGTAGATCGAGGTATTGGTGTTGTGAATGATGTCGGTGGACACGATCTCGTCGGCCTGGAATTCCAGCACCCCCTTGAGGTAGCTGCCCGCGGCCTTCTTAAAGGCGGCGTTGATCTCCTCGATGGAGGTATCCTTGACGGAACGGAAGGTCAGGTCGATCACCGAGCCGGTGGGGGTGGGGACCCGGAAGCTCATGCCAGTCAGCTTGCCCTTGGTTTCGGGGAGCACCTCGCCCACGGCCTTGGCCGCGCCGGTGGTGGAGGGGATGATGTTTACCGCCGCAGCCCGGCCGCCCCGCCAGTCCTTCTTGGAGGGACCGTCCACGGTCTTCTGGGTGGCGGTGTAGGAGTGGATGGTGGTCATAAGGCCGGTTTCGATGCCGATCCCCTCCTTGAGGAGCACGTACACGATGGGGGCCAGGCAGTTGGTGGTGCAACTGGCGTTGGAAATGACATCGTCCTTGGCGGGATCGTACTTGTCGTTGTTGACCCCCATGACAAAGGTTGGGATCTTCTTCTCCTTGCCCTTGGCGGGGGCGGAGATGATGACCTTCTTGGCCCCCGCTTCCAGGTGGCCGAAGGCGTTGTCCCCGGTGAAGAGGCCGGTGGACTCGATGACGTATTCAACCCCCAGCTTGGCCCAGGGAAGGTTTTTCAGCTCCTTTTCCGCCATGACGCACTGAATCTCGTGGCCGTTTACCACCAGAATATCGTCTTCCGCCGCTCCGGCGCTCTTTTTGGTCTCGATCTTGGCCTGCAGCTTGCCCTGGGTGGAGTCGTACTTGAGCTGGTAGGCAAAATATTGGGCATCGGTAGAGATATCGGTCACCGCAACCACATCGATCTTGTCCTTGCCGAGCAGATTCTGCCCCACGATGGACTGGAACACCAGGCGGCCGATGCGGCCGAATCCGTTAATCGCAACTTTCATAGGAACCCCCATATTGATAATTTTATGCTCTTTAAGCTTAGGGAAAAAGGGTGTTTAAGTCAATCTATGGTAGTCTGTTCACAGGGCAGCAGCGTTTACGCTTACGGAAGATACACCTGAGCGGCCCTATCGGTACGGATGCAATTTAAGCGCTGGTGCGGCAGGGGTACCCCCCAAGTCAGCCACGCTCGCGGCTGCGCCGCTTCGGTCAAGTGACCGCCTTGGGGGCCTCCCCTGCCGCACCACCACATAATCCATCCGCTCCGGTAATATCCTTCGGGTATATCCTCCATGAGTGTTAGTGCTGCGGCCCTGGGTTTAATGGGGATGCGGATCATTCATCTTTTGTCTGGATGAAGGATTCCCGGATGTTCCTTGACGCGTCGGGGAAGGGCGGCACCAGCAGGGTAAAACGGGTTCTATTGCCGTCAAGCTGGTAAGCACTTGCCCAGTTTATTCCCGGCAGACGGCTTATGACGGGGTTGGGAAAATCGCATTTGATCCGCAGGAAGGTATCATCGTAGGACCATAAACCCTCTCCGTCCTGATATAAATCCACACCGTTTTCCTTTGTCCATACCTTAACAAAACAGACTCCGGTTTTTACAAAGACGATCTCGTAGTGATCGGTGTGGGTTCTGCCGTCCGGACCTTGGAAGCTGAACTGAGTCTCCCCGCGGCCTTCGGTGTGGGGATCCGCGGGTTGGGCCGGGGCGGGAGGACGGGGGGCTTACTGACAGAAGTGAAGGCGGCGGCGGAGTACCGATCCGGGATATCCATGACCCGGGAAGACGAGAGCAGGGCTTTGCCCGGGCGCATATTGAAAAACAATCAGGAA
>JAISQJ010000145.1 GCA_031274285.1 Treponema sp.
TTCTATTTTCAATTCCTTTAACTCCCCCATTCGGGGGGGGGGGGGGGGGGGCCGCACAATTTGGCCACTAGGGTATGGGGCAAAATACAACGTAGATCCTCCCTGTAAAAGCCGACTTCCGGCAGATGATAGTTATTATAGCCTAGGGAATCCGGCGCTGTATTCAGTGTTTACGCACAAAACGTGAAAAAAATGCAAAAAATTTGGCCCCCCCTGCCGAATTTCCCTGGGCCGGCAGGTTCATTTTTTTGCGGAATGGGCTATACTGCGCGGATGGGCGCTATGATGCGGCCGGTCTCCTTTCCCCGGCTTGTGGAATGGATTCGGGGCGGGGACCGGGTTTTCGGCCTGGGGAAGGGGCAGTTTTACCGTCCCGCCGCGGTTTTTCCCTTTCTCGGTTCCGGCCTGGGGACTCTGGTGGGTCCCGCCGCGGGGCCCCATACCCAGCTTGCCCAGAACATCGCCGCTTCCTACCTGGCGGGGGGCCGCTTTATCGAGCTTAAAACCGTACAGACCCTGGACGGCGAGGAGCTGGCCGGGCGGATTCCCCGGCCCTGTATCTCCGCCCGTGACGAGGGCTACAACGTGGAGTGGTCCACGGAACTGACGGTGGAAGGGGCCCTGGCCGAATACGTTAAGGCCTGGTTCCTGCTCCACGTTTTGGCCGAGGAATTCGAACTTTTTCCCCCCGATGCGCCGGGAATACCGGGGGCGCCGGATTTTATCTTCAGCATGAGCGTGGGCTACTCCCTGGAGGGGATCCGGTCGGAAAAGATCGACCGTTTTATCGAGGGGCTGAAGGACGCGTCGGGTACGGCGGTCTGGGAATCCTGTTACCGCTACCTGGCAGAGCATCTGGGGGACTTTACGCGTTTCGGCCGCGCTGCCCTGGACCGTATTTCCCCGGCCGTTTCCCCGGCGGTGACCCTTTCCACCCTCCACGGCTGCCCCAGGGAGGAAATCGAGGGGATTGCCCGCTACCTGCTGGAAGAAAAAAAGCTCCACACCTTTGTAAAGTGCAATCCCACCCTCCTGGGCTATGAACGGGTCCGCGCTGTCCTTGACCGGCTGGGTTACGGCTACGTGTCCTTTGACGACCGGCACTTTAGGGAGGATATTCAGCTTGACCAGGCCCTTGAGATGCTGGGCCGTCTGCGGGAGGCGGCGGCCTTGCGGGGTCTGGTCTTTGGGGTGAAGCTGACCAACACCCTGCCGGTGGATTGTCGGGCTGCGCTGCTGGAAGGGCAGGAGATGTATATGTCCGGCCGGGCCCTGTTCCCCCTGTCCATCGCCGCCGCGGCCCTCCTGGGCCGGTCCTTCGGAGGTCCTATTTCCTATTCCGGGGGGGCCGATTTTTTTAATCTGGACTCGATACTGAAGACCGGCCTGGGGCCCCTTACCGTTGCCACCACCCTGCTCAAACCCGGCGGCTACGGGCGGCTGCGCCAGCTTGCGGAGATTGCCGGGCGGCCCCCGGTCCCCCTGGACCCGGCGGCCCTGGAAGCCCTGGCCGAGCGGGCCGGGGATCCGGATGCCGCGGAGCCCTGGTCCCGGTACCGCAAGTCCTACCGCGCCCGGTGGTTTCCCGGGGCCAAGGAGGCCGAAGATGCGCCGCCTTCCTCCCCGCTTCCCCTCTGGGACTGCGCGCTGGCCCCCTGCTCCGGGGAGGGGGGCTGCCCCGCGGGCCAGGATGTGCCGGGCTACCTGGAAGCCGCGGCCGCGGGGGATTTTTACGCGGCCATGGGGATCATCGCCAGGGACAACAGCGCGCCTTCGATTACCGGGGCCATCTGCGATCAGCGCTGCCGGCGCCGCTGCGTGAGGCTGGATTACGAGGACCCCCTGGGGATTCGGGAGCTCAAGGCCCTGATCGCGTCCAAGGCCCAGGCGGCGTTTACCGGGGCCCTGGAAAAGACGGCCCTGGCCGGGGCGGGGAACGCGGCGGTGGTGGGCGCGGGGCCTGCGGGCGTGGCCGCGGCCCTGTTTCTGCGCCGCAACGGCGTGCCGGTGACGGTCTTTGAAAAGCGGGAGCAGGCCTACGGCATGGTGCGCTACGTGATTCCCGAATTCAGAATTTCCCCCGATCTGATAGACCGGGATTACGAGCTGGCCCTTAAAACCGGGGTGGAATTCCGTTTCGGCCATGAACTGGGGGGGCCGGGCCTTTCCCTTGACGCGCTGCGGCGGGAGTACCGCTATGTGGTCCTGGCCCTGGGCGCCTGGGCCAGGGGGCCTTCCCCCCTGGCGGAGGGGGAGTGCCTGGACGCCCTGGAATTTCTTGAGCGGGGGAAGGCCCTTACCCTGGGTAAGCGGGCGGCGGTTATCGGCGGCGGGGACACGGCCATGGACTGCGCCCGCGCGGTCCTGCGGCAGGGGAGCGAAGTCACCCTGATCTACCGCCGTTCCCGGGAGGACATGGGCGCCCAGGCCGGGGAGTTGGAGTTGGCCCTGGGGGAGGGGGCGGAACTGCTGGAACTCCACGCCCCCCTTTCGTACCGGCGGGGGATTCTCCGCTGCGAGATTACCCGCATGGAGGGGGCCGCGGTCCCCGGCCTCCGGCGGGGTTTTTCCGGGACCGGCAGATTCACAGAGCTTCCCTTTGATACGGTTATCAGCGCGGCCGGGGCCAGGGTGGACGGGGGATTTCTGGAGAAGCTGGGAATCGCCCTGGACGGGCGGGGCCTCCCCCGGCTCAACGCCGCGGGGGAAACTTCCCTCCCCGGCGTGTATATAGCCGGCGACGGCGGGACCGGGCCTGCCACGGTGATCGCCGCCATCGCCGGGGCCAAGGCCGCGGCCGCGGATATCCTGGAAAAGCTGGGCCTGGCCGCGGATTTCAGCCGGCCCCCCGGCCGCTCCCGGCCTGCGGATTGCAGCCGGCCCCCGGCCCCCCCGCTGTCCGCGGAGGCCCTGGAGGCCCTCCTGCAAAAGCGGGGGACCCTGCTAACCGGGGGCCGGGAAGAGGCGGGTCAGGAAGAAGCGGGCCGGGAGGGCCGGAGGGAGGCGGCCCGCTGCCTTTCCTGCGGCCGCGTCTGCGAGATCTGCTGCGAGGTCTGTCCCAACCGGGCCAACCTGGCCGTCACCGTTCCGGAAGGCCCGGAGGGCCCGGCCCGGCGCCAGGTGATCCACCTGGACGCCCTGTGCAACGAGTGCGGGAACTGCGCCGTCTTTTGCCCCCGCCGGGGTATCCCCTACCGGGAGAAATTCACCCTCTTTAGCGGGGAGGGGGACTTTGCGGGGAGCGCCAATCCGGGTTTCCTGCCCCTGGGCCGGGACCGCTTCCGGCTGAGGCTGGAGGGCCGGGTCTTCGAATACGGCGGGCCCCAGGACAGGCCGGACCCGGCCCTGGACAGGGCTGCCCTGGACAGGGCTGCCCTGGACAGGGCTTTGGAGATCGTGACCCAGGTCATAGGAGGGAAGCGTGATTCTGATTCATAACGGTCTGGTCATTACCCGTGATCCCGCCAGGCCCCTCATCGAGGGGGGCGCGGTGCTGGTGGAGGGGAACCGCATAGTTTGGGTGGGCAAGGGCCCCGAACCGGAGCCTTTCCCCGCCGGGCTATCCGGCGTTCCCGAGCGCATCGACGCCGGGGGGGGCCTGGTGATGCCCGGCTTCATCAACGCCCACACCCACTGCTACAGTACCTTCGCCCGGGGCATGGCGGCAAAGCCCGCGGCCGGCTTCGAAGAAGTTCTTCGGAACCTGTGGTGGCGGCTGGACAAGGGGCTCTCCCCGGAGGACCTCTACTACAGCGCCGTTCCCCCCATGATCGATTCCATCCGGTCGGGGGTCACGTCGATCATCGATCACCATGCCAGCCCCTTCGCGGTTTCCGGGAGCCTCCGCGCCATTGCTGCGGCCGCCGCTCTCCTGGGACTCCGCTGCAACCTCTGTTACGAAGTCTCCGACCGGGACGGGGAGGAAATCGCGCTGCAGGGAATCCGGGAGAACCGGGACTTCGCCAGGGAATGCGGGGGCCGCCATGACGACATGGCCGGGTCCCTCTTCGGCCTCCACGCCCAGATGACCCTGAGCGACCGGACCCTGGATCGCTGCCTGGTCGAGGCCGGGGATACGGGCTTTCATGTCCACGCCGCGGAGGGAACCGGGGACGTGAACGACGCCCTGGCAAAGTACGGCATGAGGGCGGTGGAGCGGCTTTACCGGCGGGGGATCCTCGGGCCCAAAACTCTGGCGGTCCACTGCGTCCACGTCAACCGCGAGGAAATAGCAATGCTGCGGGAAAGCGGCGCCCTGGTGATCCACAACCCCCAGTCCAACATGGCCAACGCCGTGGGGACCTGCCCCGCGCCGGAACTCATGGGCCGGGGGGTCCTGGTGGGCCTGGGAAGCGACGGCTACACCGCGGACATGACGGAAAGCTATAAGACCGCGGCGATCCTCCACAAGCACCACGCGGGGAACCCCTCGGCGGCCTGGGCCGAGCCGCCTAAGATGTTTTTCGAGAACAACCGGATCATCATGAACCGCCTTATGGAGGGGGAGACGGGGATCCTCAGGGAGGGCGCCTACGCCGACATCATCGTTGTTGACTACAAGCCCCCCACGCCCCTCCACGCGGGCAACCTCGATGCCCAGCTCCTCTTCGGCCTTTCCGGCCGACTGACCGATACGGCCCTCATCAACGGCAGGGTGGTCATGCGGAGGCGGGAGCTTCCGGGCATCGACGAGGAAGCCCTGCTGGCCAAATCCAGGGAGCACGCCCGGGCCCTCTGGAATCGTATTTAATGCCCTAATCCACAGGGTGTTGATTGTTTGCGAAGGGTACATACCCCAGCCGCTTGCGGCGGGGTTGGTTGATTTTCATCGGCGGCGGGGGTTATAGTCCTGGTATGGACGAGAATGCGGCGGATCGGCGGACCCGCAGGACCCGGGACCGGCTCCGGCAGGCCCTGATAACCATGCTCCTGGAAAAAGATATTAAGGATGTAACGGTCAGCGAACTGGCGGGCATGGCGGATGTCAACCGGGGAACCTTTTACCTCCACTACCGGGACGTGCAGGATCTCTTTCGCCAAATCGAAGACGAACTGGTCAATGAATTTTCCCGGTACATCGTGAAGTACAAGAATCGCCCCGCCCTGCTGCGCATGCCCACCCTGGGGGAACTGATTCAGTATATCGCCATGAACGAGGAAGTGTGCAGGGTCCTGATCCGGTCCCCGGATTCAACCTTTATCGCCCGGATCATCCAGTTGAGCCGGCCGGGGTCACGGACGGAATTCCGGCGCTACTACAAGCGCTGGAACGAGGAATCCTGCGATTACTATTTTGATTTTATCTGTTACGGCAGCATCGCTATTCTGCGGCGCTGGCTGGAATCGGGGATGAAGGAAAGCGTAGCGCAGATCAGCCTGCTGGCGGATAGGATGATCGCGAACTGTATCGAAAACATCAAAATCGAAAACAGCAAATGAGGCCGCGATGAAAAGCGACGTGCTTATTGTGGGAGCGGGGCCCGCGGGAATCTTTACCGCCCTGGAACTGCTGCGCCTTGGAACGAAAAAAAAGATCCTCATCGTGGAGAAGGGGACCCCCATCGAGAAGCGGGCCTGCCCCAAGATCAATACCAGAAAATGTATGAACTGCCGGCCCTTCTGCCATATTACCACCGGATTCTCCGGGGCCGGGGCCTTTTCCGACGGCAAGCTTTCCCTCAGCGCCGAGGTGGGGGGAGATCTGCCCGGCCTTATCGGCGGACAGAAAACACGGGAACTTATCGAATACACCGATTCTATTTATTTGGAATTCGGGGCGGTCCCGTCGGTGGAGGGGCTGGATAAATTCGAGGAAACCAAGGACATCCGCCGCCGGGCTATCAAGGCGGGGCTCCGGCTGGTGGACTGCCCCATCCGCCACCTGGGCACGGAGAAGGCCCAGGAACTCTACCGCAATATTCAGGGCCGCCTCCTGGAAAGCGGCGTAGAGATTCTCTTTGAGACCGAATGTGTTAATCTTATTCTGGAGCGGAATATCTGTCAGGGCATCCGGGCCCACCGGGTGGGAAAGGAGGATTACTTTGAGATCCGCTCCCCCTCCACCGTGGTGGCCGCGGGCCGCCGGGGCGCGGAATGGCTGGAGGGAATCTGCCGGCAGTACGATGTGCTCCACGAGGCCGGGGTGGTGGACATCGGAGTCCGGGTGGAGACCAGAAACGAGGTGATGGAGGAGGTGAACAGGACCCTCTACGAAAGCAAGCTGGTGGGCTACCCCCGGCCCTTCAAGGATAAGGTCCGTACCTTCTGCCAGAACCCCGGCGGCTTTGTAAGCCAGGAAAACTACGACAATGCCCTGGCGGTCGTAAACGGCCACTCCTACAAGGAAACCAAATCGGTTAATACCAACCTGGCCATCCTCTGTTCCCATAAATTCAGCGAACCCTTTAACCAGCCCATCTCGTATGCCCAAAAGATAGGGGAACTGACCAACATGCTGGGGAACGGCCACATCCTGGTTCAGCGTTACGGGGATATTCTGGACGGCAAGCGGACCTGGCAGGAGGAGCTGGGGAGGAGCAATGTGCGGCCTACCCTCAGCGATGCGGTGGCCGGGGACATTACCTCCGCCATGCCGTACCGCACCATGATCAACATTATCAATTTTATCGAAGCCCTGGACGCGGTGGTTCCCGGTTTTGCCAGCGCGGAAACGCTGCTCTATTCGCCGGAGCTGAAATTCTACTCCAACCGGATCAAGCTTAACGGGCGGCTGGAAACCAACATCGCCGGCCTCCACTGCCTGGGGGACTCCTCGGGCTGGACCAGGGGCCTTATGATGGCCAGCGCCATGGGCGCCCTCATGGGCCGGGTTTTAGGCGGCTAGGCCCCGCCTCACAGAATACGCTTTCCCCTGACATATTTGGCCTGGATGTGGCGGTCCTCCGAAAGGTAGACCGTCCGCTCAAGGCGGTCCCGGAGACTCAGGGGGAAGGGGGCGGCAAGGTCCGCGTCGTCTATGACCAGGCAGTCGAATTCCTTTCCCTCCTCGAAGGAGCCGGTGTTGAAGAAGGCGCCGCCCCCGGCGCTCCCCATCCAGAAGGCCTCCTCCAGGCCCAGGGGCCTAAGGTCATCCTCCCCTATGGGGGCTCCTGCGGCGGTCCCGGCGGGGGCTCCTGCAGAGGATTCTGCCAGGGCCTTCCGCAGTTTAGAAACCTGGATGGCGTCCCCCATGGCCCGGAAGATGGAACTGTGGATACCCCCGGCCACGTCGCTGCCCAGGCCCACCGGGATTCCCCGATTCAAAAGGCGCCTCGCCGGGGCAATTCCCGAGCCGATGTTGGTATTGCTCTGGGGGCAGTGGGCCACGTAGACCCCCCGTTCCCTGATGAGTTGCAGCTCCCCTTCTTCCGGCCATACGCAGTGGGCCATGATCGTGGGGATTCCCCCGCCGAAAAGATCAAAATCCCTGTAGGCCCCCGCGTAATGGGCGGAGGCGGGGCAGAGTTCCCGGACCCAGGCGATCTCTCGGCGGTTCTCCGAAAGGTGGGACTGCACGGGGAGGTCCCGGCTCCGGGCCAGCTTCCCCAGGGAACGGAGCAGATCGTCGCCGCAGGAGGGGATGAAGCGGGGGGTCAGGATGGGGCCGGTGTTCCGGTACTTCCGTTCCGCGCTCAAAGCCAGCCAGGTTTCCACGGTCCCCTGTTCCTCCCGCAAAGAAGCCGGACAGTTCCGGTCCATGCTCACCTTACCCACCAGGCTTACCAGGCCGGATTCTTCCAGCAGGTCCTGGAGGATCATGGTCGCCTCCGGGTGGATCGTGGCAAAGACGCAGAGCCGGGTGCCGGGGCCCCGCCTTACGGCCTCGGTAAAGAGGCCGTAGGCAAGCCGGGCGTAGGAGGGGTCGGAAAATTTCGCCTCCTCGGGAAAGGCCCGCTTTTCAAGCCAGTCCAGGAGTTCCAGGTCCATGCCCAGGGCCCTAAAGCCGAACTGGGGGGCGTGGATGTGCAGGTCCGTAAGGCCCGGCAGGATCAGCTTCCCCCGCCGGTCCTCCAGGGGAAGACCTGAGTATTCCGCGGGGAGCCGGGTAAAGACCCCGGCGGATTTCCCTGCCCGGCAGACCAGAAAGGCGTCCGGGAAGGCGCGCAGGGTAAGGGGGTCCCCGCTGTAGACGACGTCCCCCCGGAGGACAAAATCCCCCTCCGCCTGACTCGGTTGATTTAACGGCATTTTTTACCTACTATCATTGAAACACTTTGTTTTTGCAAGGAGGATGAGGATGATGAAAAGAATTGTTCTATTTGCCATGATTCTGGCGGCGGCCCTTCCGCTTTCCGCGGCGGGGAGAAGGAGTTCCGGCGCGGCAGGGGCCGCATCTCCGGTCAAAGTGGGGTTTGTGTATATAGGCTCCATCAACGATGAAGGCTACACCCAGGCCCACGACCGGGGCCGCCTGGCGGTGCAGCAGTTGGGGGTGGAAACCCTCTACGTGGAAAATGTGGGTGAAAATTCGGACTGCGAAACCGCGATCCGCAACCTCATCGACCAGGGCTGCAACGTGATCTACACCACCAGCTTCGGGTTTATGGACTGGACCATCAAGGTGGCCCAGGACTTCCCCAACGTCAAATTTGCCCACTGCTCCGGCTATAAGCGGGCGGACAATGTTTCCACCTACTTCGGCAAGATCTACCAGGCCCGCTACCTGTCGGGTATCGCCGCGGGTTACAAGACCAGGGTGAACCGGATCGGCTATGTGGCCGCCTTCCCCATCCCCGAGGTTATCCGGGGGATCAACGCCTTTACCCTGGGCGTCCAGCAGGTGAATCCCGACGTATCGGTGGAGGTGGTGTGGACCAATACCTGGTACGATCCGGCGCTGGAAAAGCAGGCCGCCATCGAACTGCTCAACCGGGGGGTTGACGTGATTGCCCAGCACCAGGACACCACCTCCCCCCAGATCGCCGCCCAGGAGCAGGGCGCCGCGGCGGTGGGCTACAACGTACCCACCCCGAACGCCGCGCCCCAGGCCTATCTGACCGCGCCCCTGTTCCACTGGGACACCTTCTATGTGGACGATGTGAAGCACGCCCTGGCGGGGGACTGGACCAGCCGGGCCTACTGGGAAGGCTTTAGCAACGGCACCGTGTCCCTGGATACCCTGACCGCCAACAATGATCCCCGTGCCCCCGCGGCTATCGCGGAGGCGGAGGCAAAAATAAAGAGCGGCAGTTTCGATCCCTTTACCGGGCCCCTGACCGATCAGTCCGGCGTTGTACGGGTTCCCGCGGGGACCCGGATGACCGACCTTGAAATCTGGAACATGGACTGGTTTGTGAAGGGCGTTGTCGGCGTCATACCGCAGTAAGGGGATACCATGCCGCAAGAAGAGTCCTCCCCCCTGGTAGAAATGCGGCATATTTCAAAATCCTTCGGCCCGGTCAAGGCCAACGACGACGTGGGCCTTAGGGCGGCCGGGGGGGAGATCCTGGCCCTCCTGGGGGAGAACGGTTCCGGCAAGAGCACCCTGATGAACATCCTTGCCGGGATCTACCTCCCCGACGGGGGCTCGGTTTTTGTGGACGGGCAGAAGCGGAACTTCCGCTCCCCCCACCACGCCATTGCCGCGGGCATCGGGATGGTGCACCAGCACTTCAAGCTTATCCCCGCGATGAGCGCGTGGGAAAACATCAGCCTGGGCGAGGGGGGAGGGAAGCCCTTCCTCGATTCACGGCTCATTAAAAGGCGCATAGCGGATATTGAAAAACGTTTCGGCCTGGCGGTGGATCAGGACAAAAAAATCTACGACATGCCGGTAAGCGAAAAGCAGAACGTGGAGATCGTCAAGGTGCTCTACCGGGGGGTCCGGGTCCTGATCCTGGACGAGCCCACCGCGGTGCTGACCCCCCAGGAAACTGCGGTCCTCTTTTCCATGCTCAGGCGGATGAAGGAGGTCGGTCGCGCCGTCATCATCATTACCCACAAGCTGCAGGAGGTCATGGAGATCAGCGACCGGGTGACGGTGCTGCGGAAGGGCCGGAACGCGGGCACGGTGGTAAGTTCCAGAACCAGTCCCCGGGAGCTTACGGAACTCATGGTGGGGGAGGCCATATCCCTGGAGATCCGCCGGGAAGAGGCGGAGCGGAGCGCCGAACCCATGCTGGAGGTCCGGGGCCTTAGCCTGCGTAACGCCGAGGGTTTCAAGGTTCTCGACAGCCTGGCCTTTCATGTCTCAGGCGGCGAGATTCTGGGGGTCGCGGGAATCGCCGGCAGCGGACAGAAGGAACTCTGCGAGATCATCGCCGGCTTAAGGCGGGCGGATTCCGGTTCCGTCCGCTTCATGGGCGAGGAGATTCTGGGCCTTTCCCCCCGAATCATCAAGGAGCGGGGGATAGGCATGAGCTTTATCCCCGAAGACCGGCTGGGCATGGGCCTGGTGGGGGGTATGAGCATCGCTGACAACATCCTGCTCAGGTCCTACGACGAAGGCCGGGGCTTGCTGGTAGACCGCAGCGGCGGGCGGCAAAGGGCCGAGGGGATCGTGGACCGTTACGGGGTCGATACCCCCTCGGTACAGCACCAGGTAAGAAAACTTTCCGGCGGGAACATCCAGAAGGTGCTCCTGGGCCGGGAGCTTGAGACCCGGCCCCGGCTCCTGGTCATCGCGTATCCGGTCCGGGGCCTTGATATCGGGGCCTCCATGGCCGTCTACCGGCTCCTCAACGGCCAGAAGAAACAGGGAGCCGCGATCCTCTACATCGGGGAGGACCTGGACGTGCTCCGGGAACTCTGCGACCGGATCATGGTGCTCCACGCGGGAGTCTTGATGGATACGGTAGACCCCCGCCGGACCGGCAAGGAGGAGATCGGACTCCTCATGCTGGGCCATAGGCCGCCGGTCGGGCCGGAGGCCCGCTGATGGTACGGATCATCCCCCGGACGGAAAGTTCCCCCCTGCGGGAGAACGGCCTGCGCATGGGGGGAGTCCTGGCGGCCCTCGTCGCCTCCGGCCTGGTCATGCTGGCCCTGGGCTACAATCCCCTGGATATTTACGGCCGGATCGTTTCAGGTTCCCTGGGCACCGCCTACCGGCTGCGGAATACCATTCAAAAGGCGATTCCCCTTTCGGTCCTGTCCCTGGGAACCCTGATAGCCTTTAGGATGAAATTCTGGAACATCGGCCAGGAGGGCCAGTTTTATATGGGGGCCTACGGCGCCTCCCTGGCGGCCTTTGCCTGGCCCGATCTGCCGGCCCCCCTGCTCCTTTCCCTCATGTTTGTTACGGCCCTGGCCTTCGGGGGGGCCTGGGCCCTGATACCGGCGCTGCTGCGCTCCCGTTTTTCCACCAGCGAAACCCTGGTCACCCTGATGCTCAACTATGTGGCCGCCAAGTGGATAAGCTACCTCCAATACGGGCCCTGGCGGGACCCCGCGGCCTCCGGCTTCCCCAAGATCGCCCCCTTTAGCCCCAATGCGGTGCTCCCCGCCGTGGGGGGCGTGCATATCGGCTGGATCATCACGCTGATCCTGGCCCTGATCCTCCTGTTCATCCTGAAAAAGACCCGGCTGGGCTACGAGATCGAGGTGCTGGGGGAAAGTGAGGCCACCGCCCGCTATGCGGGGATGGACGTGTTAAGGATCATGATCACCGCCGTTGTCATCTCCGGCGGGCTCTGCGGCGCCGCGGGGATGATGCAGGCCTCCGCGGTGGAACGGAGCCTTTCCGAGCAGCTTTCCGGGGGCCTGGGCTTTACCTCGGTGATCACCGCCTGGCTTTCCCGCCTGAGCCCCCTGGGGGTCCTGGGGGTGTCCTTCCTCTTTTCCATGCTGATCCAGGGGGGCGGCTACCTGCAGACTGCCCTCCAGATACCGGCCTCCAGCTCCCAGGTTCTCCAGGGGATCATCATCTTCTTTGTTCTGGGGAGCGAATTCTTTATCCGCTACCGGATAAGCGCCGGAAAGCCCGAGGTCCGGGAGGAGGACGCGCCGTGATCGCTTTTCTGCATACCTCCGTCCAGATGGGGACCCACATCCTCTACGCCGTGCTGGGGGGCATCCTCTGTGAAAAGATCGGCAACATGAACCTGGGCATCGAAGGGATGATGCTCCTGGGGGCTTCGGTGGGCTTTTCCGCGGCCCTCTCAAGCGCCAATCCTCTGGCCGCGATCCTGGCCGCCGGGGCTGCGGGAGCCGCGGGAGCCCTTATCTACGGGATCATCACCGTAAGCCTCCGGGGGAACCAGGTGGTCACCGGCCTCATCCTTACCATCTTTGGAACCGGGGTTTCCGGCTTCCTGGGCAAGGACCTCTCCGGCAAGGCCCTGCCGGAGGCGGTGGCCCGGTTCCTGGCGCCGGTAAAGGTCCCCCTGCTTCACCGTATCCCCCTGCTGGGCCCGGTGCTCTTTGACCAGAGTCCCTACGTGCTGGCGGGCATGGTCCTGGCCCTCCTTCTCTACGGCTACTTCCGCTTTACCCGCTTCGGCCTCTACGCCAGGGCGGTGGGGGAGGACCCCTCGGTGGCCGACGCATCGGGAATCCCGGTGAACCTCTACAAGTACCTCCACATCACGCTGGGGGGCTTCCTCTGCGGCCTGGGGGGGGCCTACCTCTCCCTGGTCTTTGTGCCCCGCTGGCAGGAGAACATCACCGCGGGGGCGGGCTGGATCGCCGTGGCCCTGATCATCTTTAGTACCTGGAACCCCCTGCGGGCGGTCCTGGCGGCCTACCTTTTCGGCGCCCTCAAGGGCATCGGCTTCAAGTTTCAGGGCATGGAACTCAAGCTCGGGACTCTCCGGATCATCGCCTCCCCCCAGATTCTGGACATGCTGCCCTACCTGGCCACCATTCTGGTACTGGTCCTCATGACCGCCGGAAAAAAGAAGCGGTACCGGAGTCCCGCGGGCCTGGGGCTTCCCTATTTCCGGGAGGAAGCCTAGCCCCCCCGGGCGGAAAAGCCATGAAAAAAGGACTACTGATCAGGGGAGCGCTGGTGGTGAGCCCCGAAGGTGAGGCGGTGCGGGATGTGCTGGTGGAGGGGGAAACGATCTCCCGCCTGGGTCCCGTTGGGGGGGGCCTGGAAGGCCCCGCGGGGGACTGGGAAACTGTCGACGCCGGGGGAAAGGTCCTGATCCCCGGAGGGATCGATGTCCATACCCACCTCTGCCTGGATACGGGGAGCGCCCAAGTCAGCGATGATTTTTACACCGGCACCGCGGCGGCGATCTGGGGGGGCACCACCAGCATCATCGATCATCCCGGCTTCGGCCCCCCCGGCTGCGCCCCGGATTACCAGATCGGCAAGTACCACGGCCTGGCCCGGGGGAAGGCGCTCATCGACTACGGCTTCCACGCGGTGATTCAACACGTGGACCGGCGCGTCCTGGAGGCCCTGGACGATCTGGTCCGGCAGGGGATCACCAGTTGCAAGCTCTACCTTACCTATGCGTACAAAACCGGCGATGCCGATGCCCTGCGGATTCTGGAAAAGGCCAGGGCCGCGGGAATCCTGGTCACGGTCCACGCGGAGAACGACGGGGTGATCGGCCTGTTGCGGGAACGCTTCGTAGCGGCCGGGCAGTTGAGCCCCCGCTGCCACCCCCTCTCCCGGCCCGCGGAATGTGAGGCCGAGGCGGTGAACCGGATGATCCTCCTGGCCCGCCTGGCCGGGGACGCGCCCCTCTACATCGCCCACCTGTCCAGCGCCCTGGGCCTGGAATTTCTGCGGGCCGGCCGGGCGCGGCAGGGGAACCTCTACGCCGAAACCTGCCCCCAGTACCTCTTTCTGGACGACAGCCGTTACGATTTGCCGGGAAACGGGGGCCTAAAGTACCTGGTTTCCCCGCCTCTAAGGAAAAAGGCCGATAACCGGGCCCTCTGGCAGGCCCTGGCCGCGGACATCGATACGGTGGCCACCGATCACTGCCCCTTCTTTTTTGAAACCCAGAAGCTCCCCCTGGGCGGGGAGGACTTTACCAAATGCCCCGGCGGCGCGCCGGGGATCGAGGAACGGCTGCCCCTCCTTTTTTCCGAGGTCTGCAAGGGCCGCCTCAGCCTGCGCCGCTTTACGGAACTCTGCTCCGCCAACCCGGCCAGGCTTTTCGGCCTGTATCCCCGCAAGGGGGCCATCCGGAAGGGCTCGGACGCGGACCTGGTCCTCATGGACCCGGCGGGGCGCCGGACCATCAGCCGGGAGGGAATCCACAGCCGGGTGGACTACTCGCTCTACGAGGGCATGGAACTGAAGGGGGCCGTGGACACGGTCATTTCCAGGGGAACCGTGGTGCTGCGGGACGGGGTCCTGTCCGCCCGGCCCGGCCGGGGCCGCTTCCTCAAGCGGGAACCCTTTAAGGCCGGAATCCTCCGGTAGGAATTCTAAATTTAACCACTGACCTCACGGACAGCACGGACGAAGACGATAATATCGTATGAGTGAAGGAAAAAAAGAAAAAGAAATTCTGTATGAAGAGGAAAGTTACCGTATTCGGGCCTGTGTTTATGAAGTAAACAGGAAGCTGGGGAGTGGTTTTCTGGAAGCGGTGTACCAGGAAGCCTTGGAAATTGAATTAAGAAAAGCGAAAATACCCTATGAAGCGCAAAAAAAACTCTCCATACTCTACGATGGCAAGCCGTTAAAGCAATTTTATCTGGCTGATGTTGTTTGCTTTGAAAAAATCGTCATAGAAATCAAGGCGGTAACCAGGCTTACCAACGAATACAAGGCACAAGTAGTCAATTACTTAGCCGTAACCGGACTGAAATTGGGGTTTTTGGTCAATTTCTGCGCATATCCCAAAGCGGAAATCATAAGAATCGTTCATTGATTTGTCTGTGAGGTCTGTGTGGTCCGTGGTTATCCTAAATTGAGCATTGTGGAATCCCCCGGAGGGATGTGTTGCGGCCCTGACCGGAACCATTACCGGGAGTCCCGCAAATACTATTCGAGGGAGGCTTAATTGAAAACCACCATCGTGATTATCGACGGCATGGGAGGGGGCATCGGCGTACAGCTTGTGGCGGGACTCCGGGAGGCCCTTAGGGATACGGAGGGAGATGCGGAGATCGTGGCCCTGGGGGCCAATGCGGTGGCTACGGAACGGATGGTCAAGGCCGGGGCCGACCGGGGGGCCTCCGGGGAGAATGCGGTTCGTGTTTCCGTTTCCCAGGGGGACTACATCCTGGGGCCCGTGGGCATCGTGGTGGGGAACAGCATGATGGGGGAGATAAGCCCCGCCATGGCCCAGGCGATCCTGGAGGCCCCCGGCGAGCGGATCCTCCTTCCCCTGCAGCAGGAACACTTTTACATAGCCGGCCTGGGCGCCATGTCCCTGGCCCGGATGATCGAAGAGGCCATAGCCCTGCTCAGGGAGCATCTAAAGGGCCGTATATCCAAACCGGAAAGGAAGTAAACCATGAAAACACTGCACTTTGACTGCTACGCCGGCATTTCCGGCGACATGACCCTGGGGGCCCTGGTAGACCTGGGGGTAGACCCGGCGGCCCTTCAGACCGAACTGGAAAAGCTGGGTCTGGGCGGCTGGAAGCTGGACTTTGCGCGGGATCAGCGGAACGGCATCACCGGCCTCCATGCGCTGGTGGAACTGGAGGGCAGGACCGACCACCTGGCCCACGACCACGACCACCACCATGACCACGGGCATCCTCACGATCACGAACACGACCACCACCATGACCACGAACACGAACATCATCACGAACATCCCCACAGCCACGACCATGAGCACGCCCACAATTCCTGGAAGGAAATCCGCGCCCTTATCGAGGGGGCCCCTCTGAGCGCCGGGGCCAAAGGCCGGGCCCTGGACATCTTCTCCCGCATCGCCGCGGCGGAGGCCCAAGTCCACGGAACCGCGGTGGACGAGGTGGCCTTCCACGAGGTGGGGGCCCTGGATTCGATCCTGGACATCGTGGGCACGGCCGTCTGCCTGGACCTCCTTAAACCGGACCGGATCACCTGTTCCGAGATTGAACTGGGGGGCGGCACGGTGCAATGCGCCCACGGAATCCTCCCGGTCCCCGCCCCGGCCACGGAACTGCTGGTTCAGGGCCTGCCGGTAAAGACCGGGGGTTTCAACAAGGAGATGACCACCCCCACGGGCGCGGCGATCCTGGCCGCCTCGGTGGACGAGTTTATCACCGGCCCCGCCTCGTTCCGGCTCCTTAAAACCGGGGTCGGTATCGGGACCCGGAAGATGGAGAAGCTCAACGTGCTGCGGGTCTCCTGGCGGGAACCCTTGGCGGAACCATCGGAGGCCCCGTCCGGGGCTTCGGAAGCCCCCTGGAAGACGGAAACCCTTCCGCTCCTGGAAGCTAACATCGACGACATGACCGGCGAGGCCCTGGGCTTTCTCATGGAACGGCTCTTTGAGGCCGGCGCCCTGGACGTGGTCTTTAGCCCCCTGTCGATGAAGAAGTCCCGGCCCGGAACCCTGGTCTCCGTGCTGGGCAGCACGGAAAAACTGGATGTCCTGCGGGAATGTCTTTTCCGTAATTCCACCACCATCGGTTTTAGGGAAACCCTGGTGAACCGGCTGTCCCTGGAGCGGGAAGAAGGGGAGCTTTCCGGCCCCTCCGGCAGGGTCCGCCGTAAAACCGTGTACCTTGGGGGAACCAGGCTGAGGAGCAAGATCGAATTCGAGGACCGGGCAAAGCTGGCCAGGGACCGGGGAATCTCCCTGGAGGAATCCGAAGCCCTCATTCGAAGGGGCTTTGATCCATGCTGAGATTTTTTTAGTATAATGTTAGACTTCCATCGAATAAGGAGGGTCTATGCGTCGAAGGGTGCTTTTTGCCGCGGCTTTGCTTATGACGGTCCTTATGGCGGTCCTTACCGCATCCTGCGACTTGCCCCAGGGGCCCGGAACGGGGACCCTTACCCTGTTCCTGGCCTCCGGGGAGGGGCCCGCCTTTGCCCGGTCGGCCACCGGCAGGGATTTTCCCGAAGACGCCCTGGGGACCATAGCCTACGA
>JAISQJ010000159.1 GCA_031274285.1 Treponema sp.
GCTGCTTCTCAATGACTTTTAACCGTTCGGCCGCGACTTTCTCCCAAATCACTCTTTCAGCTTGCTTTATTGTTTAAATTTTGTCAAGCCGTTTTATATTAAAGTCGGTGAACGGTTACGAAAAAGCAAACATCCCAATTGATGTTACGCTTTGTGGTATGGTGATTGATGCAAGCGAAGTACAGTCATGAAAAGCACTCTCCTCAATCTGTGTTACACTATCCGGTATGGTAATTGACACAAGCGAAGTACAACCATAAAAAGCACCAGACTTAATTACTGTTACACTATCCGGTATGGTAATTGACGCAAGCGAAGTGCAACTAGAAAAAGCGGCCCCAATTTCCGTTACGCTAGCCGGTATGGTGACCGACTGAATTCCGGAGTCGGTAAACGCTCCGTTCCAGATCCGGATAACCGGAACCCCGCCAATCTCCCGCGGAATATTGACCGCTCCATTGCCTTCTCCGGTATACTTGATAAGCTCAAAGCCTTCTCCTTCGCGTGTTAGCTGAAACCGCATATCTCCGGTTTCCACAATGTGGGCCTTATCCAAAACCGACAAAGCTTCGCCGCTCGCCTCCCACTGTACCGCGTCTCCGTCGGCGCTGACCATTACGGCTATCCTATACGGCTGTCCGAAAACTCTTACGTTGACCTGCCCTTCGTATAAGTAATCAGCTACTTTTACCAACTGAACCGAATCGACGGTTAACCGCAGCCTGCCGTAGTTCTTATCGACGGCCATTGTCTCCTGAAAAGACTTCTTGACGTTTTTTTCCACCGCCGACTTGCTCATCCCGCATGAAACCGCCAGAAGCCCGGCCGCCAGAACCGCACACATCATCCTTTTCATCTCTACGATCTCCTTCATTATGCCCGGTATTACCGGATCTTGCGTTACCCGCCACAAGAGCGGCTCACAACCAACCGGTTTAGCCCTATACAAAGCCGTCCGGCGGTTTTCCCGAAAACAATCCAATATTAACTATTTCAGATTGTTGTCAATGCTTTTGGATAGGATAGTATGAATTTACCCCTCTATAGGGTGTATATATGACAAGCATTAGGGAACTATTAGGATCGAATATCAAAGCCTACCGGAACAATCTGGGTATATCACAGGCAAAACTGGCTGAGATGATAGATATGGCAACCAACTACCTGGGTTTGATAGAAGGAGGCAAGAAATTTCCGTCCGCCGATATGATAGAGCGGATAGCCGCCGCTTTGGGCAAAGACCCGCCTGATTTATTTATGACCTTACCTGTCCAACAGAATTGGAAGGAACAAATTCTCATAAAAATAGACGCTTTAATAACGGAAGAACTAAAAGCCCTCCGGCATAAAGACGATAATCTCCGTGCAAATTGCCCTCCGGCAGTGGCAAAATGACCTCGTTGCGAGTCGAATCGAGCCTTCAGTTAGGGAACGCACAGGTGTCAGTCACCTTTTTTGACCGATTTTTCCCTTGACCGCTCCTGGCCCGTTTACGCACTCCTCAACGCCTCCCCGGCTAAACTTACCGCCCCTTTCTTCCCCTTCCACGGCCGCACTTCATACTCCGTCCCGCTTCTCAGTACCGGCAGACGCAGATCTGACTGACACCCCTGCGGCCGAAGGGCCGAATGGGTTGGGGGGTGGCGGAATACCCGCCGGAGGCGGGGATGGAGCCAGGGGGGGCCAAAATAAGGGTGCCCCAAACGCTGCGGCGTTTGGGGCAGGCTGCGGAAGGCGAAGGCCGGAGGCTTTCGCCAACTTGGCCGTGGTAGCAGGCCCCCCCTTCCCCTGACTTAACGATCCGGTAGCTTTTCTTTCGTGCCGATAGTATAATCATTGTGCCTATGTGTTCCTTAAAGCTGCGAGGGGTCTTAGCGGGGGCCGGCGTCCTTTTTCTCCTGGGCGCCTGCAATCAGTTGGATACCGTGCTGCCCTCCGCGGGGTCTTACCAGGTGAGCGCCCAGGCAGGCCAATTTTCCCTGGATGAATGTTCGGTTATCGCCGCGGAGGACCGGATTCTTCCCTATTTTATCAGTCCCGTGGTCAATGACCCCGATCTCAGCAGCCTGGTCCTCCATGTGGAGGACGGGGCGGGCAAGATTCTGGGCCGGCGGGTGTCCTATACTGCGGATCCGGCCCTGATTCCGGCGCCCCTGACCAATCAAAACCAGGCCGGGAATGCGGAGGGGGAAGGCCTGGATGAAACTTCCGGCTTTGAACCGGACCTGACGGAAGAACTAACGATTCCGGTGGGAAATTTTGCCGGGAAGCTGCCCCTCTTCCCCCTGCCGGAGCAGCTAGAAGCCGGTTCCTATACCCTGATATTCGAGATTCGGGGCCGGCAGGACCTGTTGGCCAGGATAAGGCGGCCCTTTTACTACCTTGGGGATAGGGAATTTACCACCGGGGATATCCGCTGCTATTTGCCGGGTCTCTATGGGAGCAGCCACCTGGTGCCCCAGGGGTCCACAGTGATGCTGGAAATCCAGGTGGACTACGACAAGGGCCTTGACCCCTACATTGTCTGGTACAATGGCAAGGTCCGCATCGGGGAGGGGGCCGTATCCGGCGGCGCGGCCCGGCTGCTTTGGACTGCCCCGGCGCAGTCCGGATTCCACCGTATCCGGGCGGAACTTTTCCCCGCCGAGCCCCAGGCGGGCCTGAAGGGACGGGTGAAGGAATTCTCCCTGCCCATCTCCCAGGTGGATAAGAAGGCCGATCCGGCCCTGAAGCCGGAGGATTGCCTCTACTGGTACCGCTTTGCCGGGGATCTGCTGGACGCCAGGACCGGGGAGGAGCTTAGTTTGGAGGGGGGCAGCCCGTCCTGGTATCCTGCGGAGCAGGTCTACGGTCTTGCCCTGGAACATGGGGAAATTTACGAAGCCTCCCGCTGTTCCCTGGACCTTTCCGAAGACGGCGAGGGGGATTTGGCGTTTTTTATCCGTTTCCTTTCCCTAAAGGACGGGAGAATCTTTGCCGCCCGGCTGGGCGCTTCCCTGGGCATCGGCCTATCCCTGGCGGAGGGGGACCTGATTCTCGATTTGGAAGGGCAGGGGCAAAGGGCCCGGACGGTCAAAGCCCTGCCCCTCAGCGGGAAGAAGGCGGTCTTTACCGGGGCCCTTATCAGGGTGAAGCTGCGGAAGGCCGGCGTAAGCGCCTCCCTGGCACTGGTCCCCCTTACCGCGGAGGGCGGCTGGGAGGCTTCCCTGGCGGTCGGGGAAGGCCCGGAGGAAGACGCGGGGAAGGCGGAGATCAACCTGAACGAAGCCCTGGGCGGGGAACTGCGATCCTGGCTGGGAGAGGCCCGGTCGGAAGGGACAAACCGGCCGGAGGCCTCCGGGCTGGTGGAGCCTATGGAAGGGCTGCGGGACGAAACGGATTCCTCCGGGGAATCTTCGATCCTGCCGCCCCTTGAACCGGTCCTGGTGGTGGACGATTTGGCCGCCCTGTTCCGGACCTACGGCGGCGGTACGGCGGACGATTAAGCGCCGTTTAGCGGCTTGCTGCTGGTACTTTTAATCCTATCTATGTAAGGAATTTTCTATGGAAACGATGTTACTTTGGGGGCTGGATCTGATTCGATCGGTTCAGTCCTATGCGAATCCGGGGCTTACGGCCTTTATGAAGCTGGTTACGAATTTTGGCGCCGCCCCCGCCTATTTGGCCCTGCTCCCCCTTATTTTCTGGTGCCTTGACGAGGAGAAGGGGGTCCGGCTGGGTTTGGCGGTGATGATCTCCGTATGGATCAACATGGGTTTGAAGTTCCTGCTGGGCCAGCCCCGGCCCTTTTGGGAAGGCTGGGACCCTTCGGTGGGGATTATCACCGAAACCCTTAACGGCTTCCCCTCGGGCCACGCCCAGATTTCCCTTACCATGTGGGTCATCGTGGCCTCCTGGATTGGGAAAAAATGGGCCTACGCCGCGGCTATCCTGATCAGCCTGCTGGTGGGATTCTCCCGGCTCTACCTGGGGGTCCACTTCCCCACGGACCTGCTGGGGGGCTGGATTCTGGGGGCCCTGGTGTTGACCTGCTACTTCCTCCTGGGTGACAAGCTGAAGGCGGTCCTGGCGAGGGGGGGCCGACGGGTCCAGATGATAGTCAGCGCGGCCGCCGCCTTTGTGATGATCCTCTACCGTCCCTCCACGGATATGCTGATGCCCGGCGCGGTGGTGCTGGGCATAGGGCTTAGCTACAGCCTCTGCGCCAACCATATTCATTTCCACGCGGCCGCCCTTTTCGGCCGCCGGGGGATGGCGAAATTCCTTAGCATGGCGGCCCGTTTCGCCCTGGGCATCGCCGGGATAGCGGTCTTCTTCGTGATCTTTAGCCGTTTTAGTCCGGGCCACGATTCTTCCCTGTACCCCCTGTTTTTCTTTATCCGTTTTGCCCTGCTGGAGGCCTGGATCTACGCCGGCGCCCCCTGGATTTTCCTCCGTCTACGTTTGGCCGAAAAAGGGGCTGAGACGGTTCCCGCCGGAAAATCATAAGGATCTATTGATTTGTCCGTAGACCTGTCTGTGAGGTCCGTGTGGTCCGTGGTTACCCTGAATTGAGCATTGCCGCCTTCTACGGAGACGAAGCCCCCATGGCCGCCCTGGCCACCCCGCCGGGGGAAAGCGCCCTGGCCCTGATCCGCTGTTCCGGCCCCGGATCGGTGGCCTTACTGTCGGCCGTCTTTTCCCGCCCCGCTAAACTCTGCGCCGCCCCGGGCAATACCCTGGTCCACGGCTGGATCCGCAATCCCCCGCCCCTCCAGGGGCTTATCGATGAAGTCCTGGTGGCAGTCTACCGGGCCCCCAAAAGCTACACCGGGGAGGAGGGGGCGGATATTTCCTGCCACGGGGGCGCCGCCGCGGCAAAAGCCGTCATGGCCGCCCTGCGGGCCGCGGGTTTCCGGGAAAGCCTGCCGGGGGAATTCAGCTTCCGGGCCTTTATGAACGGAAAACTCGATCTTACCCGCTCCGAATCGGTGATGGAGCTGGTGCGGGCCAAGACCGAACGGGGCCGGGAACACGCGGCGGCCCGGCTTGCCGGCCGCCTGGGGGAGGAAATCGCCGCCTTGAAGGGGGCTCTGGTGGAGGCCCTGGCCGAAGCGGAACTCCACCTGGACTACGACGAGGGAGAATTTGAGGCGCCGGGGACGGAGGGGCCGTCGGCAAGTTGGCCGGGGGCAAGTTCGCCGGGGGCCAATTTGCCGGGCCGGCCGCGGGTGGAGGCGGCGCTGGAAAGGCTGCGGGCCCTGGCCGGGACCTGGGGCCGGGAACGGCTCTACCAGGAGGGGGCCCTAGCGGTCATCGCGGGAAGGCCCAACGCGGGGAAGTCCAGCCTTTTCAACGCGCTGCTGGGGGAAGACCGCTCCATTGTCACCGATATTCCCGGCACCACCAGGGACTGGATCGAGGCCCTGGTTGCTATCGAGGGGATCCCCCTGCGGCTGGCGGATACCGCGGGGCTGCGGGAGGATTCCGGGTCCGGGGACCGGATCGAGCGACTGGGCATTGAGCGGAGCCTGGAACTCCTGGACCGGGCGGACCTGGTGCTCTACGTCATCGACGGGGCCCAGGGCCTGCAGGCCGCCGACGAGGCCTTTCTGCGGGCCGGGGGGGCGCAGGGAGGCGCGGGAGGAGAGGCGCGGGGAGGCGCAGGGGGGGCACAGGGAGGCGCAGGGAGGCCCTTCATCCTCGTTTGGAACAAGGCCGACCTTGCCCCCCCGCCGGGGCCGGAAAGCTTTCCGGCCCCTTTCCCGCGGCCCCTGCCGGTGAGCGCCAAAACCGGCGCGGGCCTGGCGGAGCTTTGCAGGGCTATGGCCGGGGCCCTGGAGGGGCCGCATCCCCTGAGCGAAGGCCCCGGCGGGCCGGGCCTGGGAAGCGGACGGCAGAAGGAGCTGGTGGATCGTTCCTGCGCCGCCCTGGAGGAGGCCCTGGCCCTGGCGGACCGGGGGGAAGAACTGGAACTGATAGCCCCCTGCCTCCGGGAGGCGGTGAACGCCCTGGGGGAGATCACCGGCGAGGTTTCCACCGCGGATATTCTGGAAACTATTTTCAGCAAATTCTGCGTCGGCAAATAGATTCGCCCTGGTTCAGCCTTTGATCGAGCCGATCATGACGCCCTTGATAAAGTACCGCTGAACAAAGGGATACAGGGCCACAATCGGGACGGTGGCCACAATAATCAACGCGTACTTCATGAGATCCGCCATGTATACCATTCTTTCCAATATTTCAGGGTCCTGAATCTGGGAAACATCAATACTAACGGAAATAAGAATGGACCGCAGCACCAACTGGAGGGGCTGCAGGGCCGGGTCCCGCAGGTACAGCATGGCGCCGAACCAGGCGTTCCAGTGGGCCACGCCGTAATAAAGGCCGATAACCGCGATAATGGCCTTTGACAGGGGCAGCAGGATGGTAAAAAAGAAACGGAAATCGTCACAGCCGTCTATTTGGGAAGCCTCTATCAGTTCCGAGGGGATCGAGGAAACAAAAAAAGTGCGGGTTATGATCAGGTTATAGGTGCTGATGGCGCCGGGCAGAATGATGGCCCACATGGAATTGATAAGCCGTAACTGGGTGATAAGAATATACGAGGGAATAAGCCCGCCGGAAAAAAACATGGTAATGACAAAAAGGGTCATGTAGAATCTGCGGCCCTGAAAATTCTTCCGGGACAGGGGAAAGGCCGCCATCAGGGTTAACATGACATTAACGCTGGTCCCCACCACGGTATACAGGATGGTATTCCGGTAGCCCGTCATGACGCTTTTGTAGGAGAATACCGTCCGGTAACCGTCCAGGGACGGCTCCACCGGCAGAAGAACTACCCGGCCGGAAGAAACCGCCCGCCCCGACGAGAAGGAGGAGGAAACCATATAAACCAGGGGATAGGCGACAATAAACAGCAAAAGAATAAGGGCGATGTTGGTCAAAAGGTACAGGGCCCTGTCCTCCGGAGAAACTCTAACCTTCTTCATAATAACCCAATCTCATTATCGCTCAATTTCCGGGCCGTCCGGTTCACCAGCAGCAGAACGGCGCAGTTTATCACCGAATTAAAAAGCCCTATGGCGGTGGCATAGGAAAAATTTCCCCCCGACTGCAGGCCCACTTTATAAACATAGGTGGAAATAATTTCCGATGTGCCCAAATTCAAATCGGTCTGCATAAGCAGCACCTTTTCAAAGCCTATGGTCATGATGGAGCCGAAGCGCAGGATAAGCATGATGGAAGCGGTGGGAAGAATTGCCGGAAAATCTATGTGGATAAGCCGCTGCCAGCGGCTGGCGCCGTCAATTTCCGCAGCCTCGTATAATTCCGGGCTTACGGAGGACAGGGCGGCAATATAGATAATGGTACCCCAGCCCAGGTTCTGCCAAATATCCGACCACACATAAAAATGCCGGAAGGTCCCGGCAATACCCATAAGCACATCCGGGTACCCGGCGTTAAAAAACCGGGAAAAATAGCCGTAGGCCCCGGATATGGGGCTGAAAAAGGTGATCATCATGCCGACCAGCACCACGGTGGAAATAAAATGGGGAATATAGGTAATGGTCTGTACGATCTTCTTAAAAGTCTGGTTCCGCATGGTGTTGAGGATAAGGGCGAAAAAAACCGGCAGGGGGAATCCGGCTATTATCAGGTAAAGGGACAGGATAAGGGTGTTTTTCATGACCCGGGGAAACTGGTAGGAATTAAAAAAGGTCCTGAAATGCCGCAGCCCCGCCCATTCACTGCCCCAAATGCCCCGGGCGGGACTAAAATTCTTAAAGGCAATCTGGACGCCGAACATGGGATAATAGGCGAATATCAAAAGAAACAGCAGGGGCAGCAGCATAAAGACATGGAGCTGCCAATCCCGCTTAAACTGTTTTATAAAAGGAACCTTCGTTGTTACCATGGGGTCCCCGTTTTACCTGCCGATGGTCCTGGTATAGGCCTTTTGGGCCGTTTCCAGGTATTTTTTAAGGCCCATCTTATCAAGTTCCGACAGGTAGGTATTCCAGTCCCGGTCCAGGTTCATGGCCCCGGTGGAGAACAGGGAAAGGCATTCCTGCCGGTAGGCGTCAATGGTGGCCCGCATTTCCCGAATCTCGTCCTCCTCCTCCTTGGTATACACGATGGTATCAAGGGTTTCCGCCGCGTCTTTTCCGTCGTTGATAAATATTTTTTGATACATCTTGTACCGCGATGCGTTCCAGGAACCGTCGTCAACCCAGTACGCGTTGGCAATATCGTTTTCCGGGATAAATATTTGGGCAAAACCCAGGAACCAGTGTTTATTCTGCGGTACCCCCCAGATCATGTTGATCTGCTGAAACCATGCGGGCTTATCAAGGTAACTGCGGGCGTTTTCGGAAGGGTCCACATAGCGCCAGTCCACCCCCAATTCGCCGTAACGGGCGGTCATGGTGGCCTCTAAATCACTGAGGAAATCCAAAAAGCGGAACGAGACCTCAGGATACTTGTTGTCCTTGGTGATAAAACCGGAGGGCGATATGCCGGGAAGCAGCTTGGGGTACCAGTTAACCCCCTTGGGGCCGGTTAGGGATACCTGGTAGGTATAGTCGAATATGGCCGGCGTTTCCGGCCGCAGCACCTGATTCTGGTGGCCGGAGAAGAATCCCACCGTCGGCGTTTCCCCTTGGGCATAGGAAAGCAGGGGGACCATTTCCTGCTGGGTTATGGTAAAGGTGGCGGGGGCGATAAGGCCCTCCCGGTAAAGCCGGTTGATGTAACGCAGGGCCTCCCGGTATTCCTCCGTGGTCCAGGGGGTCCAAAGTTTTCCGTCGGTAACGTTAAGGAACCAGTTGCCCGCATCCCGGTAGGGATAGTACACAAAGGCATTGATCAAAAACGCCAGGGGTTCCGAAGCGTAGGCGCTTAAAGACCCAAGAAAGGGAATTTCATCCTTCTTGCCGTTCTTATTGGGGTCCCGGTCCCGGAAGGCAACCAAGGTAGTATAGAATTCCTCCGTGGTGGAAGGCATGGGAAGCCCCAGGTTGTTAAGCCAGGTCTGGTTGATAAAATTCATGGAACGGTAATTCTGGGTAACCTGGTAGGAGTACATGGGATAGGCGTAACGTTTGCCGCTGCTGGAGGAAGTTTTTATTCTGATACGGTCCTTTTCCGCCGGATCCATGCCGCTTATCCTTTCGTTATAAAAATAGGCGTATTGTTCATAGAGGGGGTTGAGATCGACAAACACCCCGGCGTCGCCGTGCTCCTGCCAGTTGGGAAGGCCGACCATGGCAAGTATGTCCGGCAATTTTTCGTTTGACGAGATCATCAGTTCAAGCTGGGTAGTGGCGTCCCGTATGTTGGAGGAGAAAAAATAAAAGTCAAAATCTATCCCCGTTTTTTCCCGCAGGTAGCCGGTCAAATAGTTGGTCTTGTGATCGGCCACATTTTGGGACTGCTGCAGGCCGATGCTCAGGGTAAGGGGCTCAATAACGATGGGTAACTGGCCGGGGGCGGTGACGAGGGCCGCCGAAGCGGCGGTGGACCCGGAAGAATCTTCCTTCCGCCCGCCGCAGGCGGTAACTAAAGCGGCGATAATCAAAACAAAAAACAGGGACGGGAAAACCGCGGCCTTCTTACTATTTCTCTTCATGATACTCCTCCACCTGGGATCGCGTTTTTGATCCTCGTGGAAGAATTATATGCCCCAACAATCCGGGGCCGCAATGGAGGATATTACTAATTTATTTGTAAAATATTACAAAACCGGCCTGTTTTAAGACCGCAGAAAAATACCGGCCCCTGTGGTATTTTTAGCCATGGATTACCATTGCATCGTGGTGGGAGGAGGGCACGCGGGGATCGAGGCGTCCCTGGCCGCAGCCCGGCTAGGCTTCTCCGTCCTCCTTATCACCCAGAACCCGGACCGTATCGGCGCCCTTTCCTGCAACCCCGCGGTGGGGGGCCTGTCTAAGGGCAACCTGGTCAGGGAAGTTGACGCCCTGGGGGGGGAGATGGGGAAACTCACGGACCTGAGCATGATACAGTACCGGGTCCTCAACCGTTCCCGGGGCTCCGCGGTCCAGGCCCCCAGGGCCCAGACCGACAAGCAGGTGTACCAGGCCGCGGCCCGCTCCGCCCTGGAAGGCCAGAAGGGGCTTTCAATCTTTATGGATACGGTGACGGACCTTATCGTGACTGGGGACGAGGGGGCTGGGGCGGAGCTTTCCGGCGGCCGTCCCCAGGTCCTGGGGGTGCTGACCGGCCGGGGCCGCCGCATATCCGCGGAGACCGTGATCCTGGCCACCGGCACCTTCATGGAGGGGAGGATCTTCATCGGCGACTACGACGCGCCCCAGGGCCGGCTGGGGGAAGGGGCCGCCCTGGGCCTGGGGGCCGCGCTGCGGCGCCGGGGCTTCCCCCTGGGGCGCTTCAAGACCGGCACCCCGGCGCGGCTGGCCGGGGATTCCATCGACTACTCGGCCATGGAAAAACAGGAGGGCGAGGAGCCCCGGCCCTTTTCCTTCGACGTGGACCCGCCGGGGCCGGCGGGCTGGGGGCCGAAGGACGCGCCGGGGACCGGCTCCCTCCCCCTGCCCCAGGTCCCCTGCTGGATCACCTGCACCAATCCCCGGACCCATGAGATCATCCGGTCCAATATCCACCGGTCCCCCCTCTACGGCGGAAAGATCACCGGCACAGGGCCCCGCTACTGCCCCTCCATCGAGGACAAGGTGATGCGCTTCCCCGAGCGGGAGCGGCACCACCTCTTTATCGAGCCCGAGGGCCTGTCCACCGGAGAGATGTACATGAACGGCGCTTCCAGCTCCCTACCGGAGGATGTGCAGCGGGACTTTATCCACAGCATCGCCGGCCTGGAGGAGGCGCGGATCGTCCGGCCGGCCTACGCCGTGGAATACGACTACCTGGACCCCCTGGACCTCTACCCCACCCTGGAGTCCAAGCGGATCGCCGGGCTTTTCGCGGCGGGGCAGACCAACGGCAGTTCCGGCTACGAGGAAGCCGCGGCCCAGGGCATCGCGGCGGGGATCAACGCCGTGCAAAAGCTGCGGGGAGCCCCTCCCCTGGTCCTGGGCCGGGGGGAGGCCTACATCGGGGTTCTTATCGACGACCTGACCACCCTGGGGACCCGGGAACCCTACCGCATGTTCACCAGCCGCGCGGAACACCGGCTGGCCCTGCGCCATGACAGCGCCGACACCCGGCTTACCCCCAGGGGCCGGGAACTGGGCTTGGCCGGCGGGGAACGGTGGGAGCGGTTTACCAGGAAGGCCGCCGGCCTGGACGCCATTCAGGAACTGCTGCGCCGACGGAAGGTACCGGGGGTCGGCGCGTCTTTCCCGCCTGATAACCGCGCGCTCCTGCCCCATGCGGGGGAAAGCCTGGCCCAGGCCCTGCGGGACTCCCAGGTCCGGCCGGAGGACATCATCCCCCTGGTTCCTGAATTGGCAGCCTATCCGGGGGAATGGCTGGACCGGGTCTTTCTGGATCTTAAATATGCGGGGTACCTCGAAAAGGAGGAGCGGATGGCCGCCCGGACCGGCAAGCTGGAGGCCGTCAAGCTGGGACCCAGGTTTGACTATGCGGCCCTCAGGGGCCTTTCCTCGGAGGGGAGGGAAAAACTTTTGGCCGTGCGGCCCCTTACCCTGGGACAGGCGGCCCGGATACCGGGGGTACGGCAGGGGGACATTGCCCTGCTCCTGGCGTTGACCAGGAAAAGCTGATGCAAAACCTTTAAATTGGAGGTATAGTAAGCTATGAACGGAAAAAAACTCATAGGCAGGGCTCTTTCAACGCTCAATTTACAAAAAAACACCAATGCTGTTTCCGCAGGCCAATGGTGGAGGCATTTTGGCATTGGCCTCACCACGGCCCTGGTCTTTGCCCTGCTTTACGCCCTGGGATTCTTCGGCCCCCTGGAATACCGCATGTACAACTTCTACCTCCGCTTCCAGCCCCCGCGGGAAAAAACAGACCGGGTAGTGTTTCTTGATGTGGACGACAACGCCATTGCCTACAACGGTGTTTTTCCCTGGCCCCGTTCCGTCGTAGCGGAAGGACTCCTGAGACTCAAGGAATACAACGCCCATGCGGCCATATTCGATATGGAGTATATCGATAAAAGCCCGGAGGCGGTGGATGAGGTGTACCGTGACCGGGGGTTTCCGGTGGATTTTGAAAACAGCTTCCGGGAGATCGACACCAATGTTTTCGATTTGATAAACGCCATGAACACCGGCTCCCTTTCGGCCGAAGATGTGGACCTTTACAGCGAAGCGCTGCGGGAAATGATCGCCGACGAGCGGGACCGGCTCTTTGAGCGGGCCGGTTCCATTGCCAGGGACAACGATGTCTACCTGGCCCAGGCTTCGTCGGTATTCGGCCGCACCTGGGCCAGCCTGAACCTAAGGTCCGAACCCCTCACCGGGGAACAGGCGGAGCGGCGGGCCCTGGCGGAGAAAAAATTCTCCTATCCCCTGGAAGTTTCCCCCCAGGCCCCGCAGCGATACTATGCGGATATTCTTCCCGCCATTACCTCATTTTCCCAGTCCGCCAAGGGAGCGGGTTTTACCAACGTTATTATCGATTCAGACGGGGTCAGGCGGCGGATCGCCCTGGTCCAAAAAGTGCAGGATCACTGGTACCTCCAGCTTGCCTTTGCGCCCCTGATAGACAGTCTGGGGAATCCCCGGATCAGGCTGGATAAGCGCAGCCTTACTATCAAAGATGCGGATATGCCCGGCAAGGGGATCAAGGATATTGTAATTCCCCTGGATGAGGACGGCCTCATGCTGCTAAACTGGCCCCTTACCGATTACACGGAGACTTTTACCCACATATCGTTTGCGGATTTTTCCCTGCTTGAAGACCTGGAACCGGAGATTGCATTTTATGTTTCCGAGCTTGACTCCTCGGCGATTCCCTTTTTTGCCCAGTACAGCGACGAACTCCAGAGCCTCCCCGGAACCCTGTACCGCATTCGGGAATTCCTGGCCCAGGCCCAGGAAAAACGCTCCGAAGCCCTAAGGGACTCGTCGGAGGAAGCCTATGAACAGTACCTGGCGCTGAGGGAGGAAGGCTTCGGCCTTATCCGGATGATCATCGCCCCGGAACTGGGGAAAGCGTTTGAAGCCCTGGCTCTGGCCGGGGACTTTGAGGATTTCCGGGAGGATGCGCTGGCGGCGGCGGCCTCTATCAAGGGCAGCCTGGACAACCTTGCGGCGGTCTTTACCCGGTATGAAACTATGAGCCGGAGGTTAAAAGACGCCGTCGAGGGCAAATTCTGTATCCTGGGGCGGGTGGATTCGGGGACCACCGATATTGGGGTAAATCCGTTTTACGGACATTACATCAACGTCGGCACCCACGGTGTTTTGATAGACACGATCCTGTCGGAAGCCTTTATCACGCCCCTGCCCCAGTACTGGAGCATCCTGCTCTGCGCCCTGGTGCCCCTCCTTATCCTGGTCATGGGGGGGCTGAAGCCGGGAGTTAGGGCCGGCGCGGGCTTGGCGGGGGCCCTGCTCATGGCCGTTTTATCCTTCGTCCTGTTCTACTTTGCCGGCTGTTTCCTGGGGATCCTGGGGCCGGTGCTGGCCATGGTCATCGCCGTTATTGTCAGGGAAATTGTCTCCTACATGGGTTCGGAAAAAGAAAAGCAATTCTACCGCAAGGCCTTTGCCACCTACACATCGGAGGCGGTGGCGGAAGAGATTGCCCGGAATCCAGAACTTCTCAAGCTGGGCGGCGACCGGCGGAGCATGACTGCTATTTTTACGGATATCCGCAGTTTTTCTACGATTTCGGAAGCCCTGAAGGAACCGGAGACCGGGGAAACCGATCCGGTGCGGCTGGTTAATCTGCTGAACGTGTACCTAACGCGGATGAGCGATATTGTGCTGGAAAACCAGGGGGTAATAGATAAATACGAGGGGGATGCGATTATCGCCTTTTGGGGCGCCCCCCTCCGCATGGCCGATCATGCCCTGCAGGGCTGCCGCTCCGCCATTGCCATGAAGAAGGCGGAAACGGAATTCAACCGGGAGGCCCGGGAACTGGGGCTTATTGACGATGCCGTGCTGGAAGCCCTCCTGGAAAAGGGGATCATCAGCGGCGCCGCCGATCCCCTGCCCATCCTTACCCGCTTTGGGATCAACACCGGAGCCATGGTGGTGGGCAACATGGGGACCACCAATAAGATGAATTATACCATCATGGGAAACGCGGTAAACCTGGCGGCCCGCCTGGAGGGGGTGAACAAACAGTTCGGCACCCGGATCCTCGCTTCCGAAGACACCATTACCGCGGCCGGCAACAGTATCCTTACCCGCCGCCTGGGCATGGTCCGGGTGGTGGGCATCCTGAAGCCCGTTGCCCTTTACGAAGTGCTGGATATGGCCGATACGGCCCCCCCCGAAACCCGGCGGCTGGCCGAATTATTCAACGGCGCCATGGATGCCTATGCGGGCCGTGACTGGACCGCCGCGGAGGCCGCCTTTGAGACGGTGCTGAACCACGACCCCTCGGACAAGGCGGCCAAGCTGTACCTGGACCGCTGCGCCGAATACCGGAGCAGCCCGCCCCCCGCCGCCTGGGACGGGGTTGATAACCTGGATCAAAAGTAAGCTCCGGCGGCATCTAGCAGCCTGTGGGGGATACACCGCCGGCGCAGCGCCTCAACCAGGGGGCCAGCCCAGGGCGCGGCCGCCCAGGACGTGGCAGTGGAGGTGGTCCACGGTCTGCCCCCCGTCTGCCTTGCAGTTGATCACGAAGCGGGCCCCCCCTTCGGCGCAGCCCAGGGCCGCGGCTAGTTCCTGGGCCTTGTAGAGAATCCGCCCCAAAAGGGGAGCCTCATCCTTTTCCAGCGCCATCACATGGGGGATGTGCCTTTTGGGGATCACCAGGAAGTGTACCGGCGCCGCGGGGTTTACGTCGTGGAAGGCCAGCATTTCGTCATCCTCGTAAATCTTCCTGCCGGGGATTTCGCCCCGCACGATTTTGCAAAAAATACAATCGTCCATGGACCCAGTGTAGCGCCTGACCGGCCTGCAGGGCCAGCGGGGGATGCCATAATCCCCGGCGCCTTTACCGAAGCCTGCCCGCAGGCGGAGTGCGCCGTTATCACCGGTAAAAGGGCAGGACAAACGCCGGACCCCGCCGCAGAGCGGCACGATCCGGCGTCAAAGGCCCGTCCTTACAGCCCTATATACGTAAGGTAGTCCAGGTAACTGGTAAAGACCTTGCTGTATTGTTTAGTGTTGCTTTCATCGTAGATGTCAATCGAAAAGCGGTACCGGGTGTATATATCAGACAATTTTTTCAGCAACTCGGGGATGAGATTAGAGTTATTTAGGGCAGCGAGATCTATTTCCACCGGATTAAGACCCCTTTCCTCCACGGTTATAAGGGCCTTAATGCCCTTGCCCGTGCTGCTATTGGAGATGCTCAATGCGTAGCCGCCATCCGCCCTGGCGGCGCCGCTGACCTTAAAACTGCTGGACGATGTGTACTCCACCCTTTCGGTAATATCATCATCGATGCTGTACTTCCCCTTTATGGTCCAAGGGCTGTCGTTTACCTCAAAGGCTATCGCCATCTTGGATCTTAGGGATACCTCCACATAGTCGCCCGCGGTTACGTCTCCCGGTTCGCCGGCCCTATAGCCCCGCTGGTATCCCCGGAGAAAGCCCGTAACCGTAAACCCGGGTGTACTGGTGTCCCCGTCGTATATATACGGTCCGATATTTTCGTAGAGGGCCCCACGGGCGCCTGAGGGCTGGCTGAAATTTTGGCGCAGCCTATAGGACGGACTCCAACTATAGCTGGACCCGCCAGAAGGAAAGCCCGCTGCATTTGAGCTCTGGGCGACAATATTCAACGCGCCTTTGAGCAATGCATCGGCCTCAGTTTCACTGGCGGCAAAACTGCCGGTAAAGGCGGGCAGAGCGGAAACGGCGGGCAGGTTTAGATCAACCGCAATCGGATCAGGAGGCTCGCCCCCCCCCCCCGAACCGCAACCGCAAAAAACCGCCGCCGCACAAAAAAGCGCAAACCATTTTCTTGACATACAACACTCCTTTGTCATGGGTATTACCGGGGCCTACGGCCCCTGACGACAACTATAGCAGGGACCCTTGAAAAGGTGTACCCGCAAGGACCTATACTAAGGACATGGCCCTTTCCCCCTACCGGCTGAGTAAAGCCAGGGAATTGTACAACCTGTTCAATGTATTCAACTCCCTCTCCTGGAATTTCCTGGTGGGAAGCGTGATCACCCTGTTCATCATGCGGCTCCAGGCTTCCTCCACCTTTATCGGACTTATCAACGCCCTGCTCTACGTTTCCTTTTTCTTTCTACCCCTGGGGAAAATCCTGGCCCGGCGCTTCTCCATTGTGGGAATCTTCAGCCTGGCCTGGATAGGCCGGGCCCTGGGCATGGTCTCCGTGGTTATCGCCCCCTTTGCGGCCCTGGCGGGACACCGGGACCTGGCCCTGCTCTTAACCGTGTTGGGGGTGGGGCTGTTCCACATCATCCGGGGGATTGGGATGATCAGCAACAACCCAATCTTAAGCTCCCTCTCCGAAGGCCCGGACCGGGGATCGTACATGACCCAGATTCAGATTATCAACAGCGCCACGGGGATGTTCTCCAGCTTCGCCATTGCGGTGCTGCTGGGCCGGGACCCGCCGCTTATCCTCTATGCGATCATCATCATCATGGGGATCATCACCGGGGTAACCAGCGGCGCCATGGTGCGGGGCATCCCCGAACCTCCGGTGGAGGACCGGGGCGGGGGGACCAGGTTTTCCGTGGTTTTCAGGGAGGCCCTTGCCCAGCCGGGAATCAAGCTTTTTGTCGTGATCCTGTTCTTTGTGGCCCTGGCCTCCGGGGTGTCCCGGGCCTTCCTGGTGGTCTATTCACGGGAGATCTTTAATCAGAGCGACGGGATGGTCTCCCTGTACACCGTCTTTGGCGGGCTGGGCAACCTGATGATAGGCATGGTTATCAAATTTCTGGTGGACCGAATCGGCGCCAAGCCCATCTTCATCATCTGCATTATCACGGGCCTGGCCAGCATGATCCCCATCGTGTTTTTTCCTTCCGATGCGGTGGATAACGGTACCACCGCGGTGCTCTTCCTCTCCTTCCTGTTTTTTGTGATGAACTTCGGCTTCCTGGGTTCGGAGGGGATCGCCCAGACCTACTTTCTGGCCCTGGTGCCCCTGCGGCTCATGCTGGACATGGGGATCATCTACTTCTTCATTTTCGGCCTGGCGGGGGCCGGGGGCTCCTTTGCCGCGGGGCTGCTCCTGGACATCATAGGGGGGCTGGGCTTTTCAAAATTCATCGCCTTTAAAGTGCTCTATACGGTCCTTATTGCCATGACCGTGCTGGCCCTGGTCCTCCAGCGCCGCCTTACCCCCCTGGGGGCCCTGCCCCTGCGGGGCGCCCTGGAGGTGATCTTCTCCTTCCGGGATCTCAAGGCCATTACCCTGCTGGACCGGCTGAGCAAGACCAGCGATTCCCGGGAGGAGGAAGCCCTGCTGGGGCAGCTCCATGAAAGCCCTTCCCAGCTTGCCGTTAAGGGCCTCCTGGTCCGGGCCCGCTCCCCCCGGCTTGCCATCCGGCTGGAATCCCTCAGGGCCATGGAGAACCTTAAAACCCTGGGGGAGGATGCGGAAAAGGCCCTGATAGAGGACCTGATCCATAACCCCTACACCACCGCCTATATCTCCGCCCGGATTCTGGGGAACCACGGAGTCTTCGCGGCCATACCGATACTGCGGGAACTGACGGCATCGGAGGATTACATGCTGGCCGGGGAAGCCATGCTGGCCCTGGCCCGGCTGCAGGACGAGAACTTCCTTCCCACTATTGAGGAAATCACCCTGGCCACCCAGAATCCCCGGCTCAAGATCATGGGGGTGGAAGCTATCGGCCTTTACGGTTCGGTCAACTCCATCGGCTCGCTCCTGGATATTTTAAAATCCGCCGATCCCCCGCCCTACCTGCGGGACGAGGTGGTCCTGGCCCTGGCTTCAGTTTTGGATATTCAGAACCTGTTCTATCCCGTGCTGGTCCGCTTTCTGGAAGCCCGTGATCCCTCGGAGGCGGCCGGCCTGGTCCCCACCCTGGCCATGGACGAGGCGGAGGCCGCCTTTGAATTCTACAAATCCACCCTGGGCCACCGCCGGGATCGCAGGAACCCGGAGCTTGTCCGCATTTCCGGCCAGGCAAAAAACATCCAGGCCGTGATACACGCCTTTGCCGGGGGACAGGACGGGGCGGCGCTCTCCGCATGGATTCTGGGACTGCCCCCGGAACACTGCAATCCCATGGCCCAGGCCATCCTGGCGGAGGCGGCGCTGGACAACGATCTGAGCGGCCTTCCCCGGCTGCGGCTGCTCATTTCCTACTGGGCCGCCCACTGTCTGCGGCGCTGGATACAGCAATTCAAGTAGGCTTAACTTCCCGGCGCACTGCTTTTTTCCCGCCCCAATTCCACGTATAATGGCGGGGCTATGCGATTAAACCGCTTTGGCCTTTTCTTTTTTCCCCTCTCCCTTGCCGGCGTCCTGCTTCTTTCCGCCTGTTCGGGGCGCCTGGGCTGGGGGGTGCTGCTCTGGTCTTCCCAGGAGCCGGCGGTGCTGGCCGGTTCGGTGCTGCCGGTGTATATCCGGTCCAACATCGACAAGGTATGGGTGGTGGGTTTCCCCGCAGGCTCCCGGCCCGGCAGGGACGGGCCGGATAAGTTTGAAGTGCCCCTGCCCCATTTTGAACTGGCGGGGAGCCGGAAAAAGGCCCTTGCCAGGGCCCAGGCCATGGCCGGCTATGCCCGGACCTATGCGGAAAACCTGCAGGACGGCCTGCCGATCCGGGAGCACCCTGACAACAGCGCCCGCCGGGTCTACCGGCTCAAGACCGCGGAGATCATCAAGGTCTTTGCCAAGGCGGAGGGAACCCCCGCGGTGGGGGCCTCCGGGGACCCGCTGCCCGGTGACTGGTACCAGGTTATGACCGAGGACGGAACCATGGGCTTCTGTTTCTCCTACCGGCTGAAATTTTTTGAGCACGAAGGGGGCCCCCTGGCGGTGGAAACCGAGGAGCAGGAGGACCAGGAGGATCCGGAATTGGACCGGCTCCTGGCCCGTTCCTGGTCACCGGAATCCTACCTGACCATGCTGAACACCGACCGTATCGACCTGGAGGAACTTTCCCGGCATTGGGGCTTTTCCCCCGGCCAGGACACGGGGATTGCCCACATCTATGTCCCCTCCCTGGACCGGAGTTTCCCCTATACGGGAATCCGCCCCATAGGGAGCCGGGCCTGGCGCTTCGAGGGTACCAATCTGCAGATGAGCCTGCGGTCGGATACGACCCTGGCGGTTCAATTTACCGAGGAGGGGGGCGCCCTGCGATCCCTTATCTTTGTGGCCCTGGCCGCCAAGGTGGAGGACCTGATCGTCCAGGAAAACGGGCGGCGGGAGGAGCTGTTTAGGAACCTCTACGAGCAGGGCCCGGTGTTTACCAGCAACAACTACGGAACCCTGGCCTTCAACGCGGACGGGACCCTGATCTGGACCGGCAACCGGCTGCTTATTCCCCAGGTAATCCCCGCCGCGGCCCGGCAGACCGGCTCCATCGTCATGGACCTGTACCTGGCCCCGGCCCTGCAGGAACGTTACCAGGGGGCCTTTAGCCTGCGCTTTGACGGGACTTCCGCACCGGTCCGCTTTATGTACACCCTGGATACCCAGGGCCTGCGGATCGAGTATGCCCCGGACACCAGCATGGACGGCAACATGGTTGCCCGCCGGGCTTCCTCCCCCACGGTGATTTACTTCTACCGGGCCGGTTTCTAGTGGCCTTTGTACAGTTCTCCCGGGTTTCCCTGGCCTTTGGGGACCGGGACATCCTCAAGGATGTGAGCCTCCACCTGGCTCCCGGTTCCCGCTCCGCGCTGGCGGGGGCCAACGGCTCAGGCAAAACCACCCTGATGAAGGTGATCTCCGGCATCATCCCCTCGGACTCCGGGGAGCGGGCCATCCAGAAGGGCAGCCGTATCTCCTACCTCCCCCAATCGGGGATTGTCCACTTTGGAAAGACTCTGCGGGAGGAAGCGGAAACCGCGTACCAGGCAATCCGGGACCTGCTCCTGCGGATAGAGGAGCTTGGCCGGGCCCTGGAAAGCTCCCGCCAGGACGACGGCAAGACCGCGCTTCTCCTGGCGGAGCATCACCGGCTCCATGAATCGGTGGAGGACTCCGGCTACTACCGCCGGGAAGCGGATATTTCCATGGTCCTGAGGGGGCTGGGATTTTCCGGGGAGGACCTGGACCGGGACACGGGAGAATTTTCCGGGGGCTGGCAGATGCGTATCGCCCTGGCCAAGGTGCTGCTGGAAAAACCGGACATCCTGCTCCTGGACGAGCCCACCAACTACCTGGACATCGAAGCCCGGTTCTGGCTGGAGTCCTGGCTCAAAGATTTTTCCGGGGGCTACCTGCTGGTGTCCCACGACCGCTACTTCCTGGATGTGACGGTGAACGAGGTCTACGAACTTTTCCAGGGGAACCTGAAGCGTTACGCGGGAAACTATTCGGCCTACGAAAAGGTCCGCGCCCAGGAGATCGAAGGACTGCTCAAGCGTTACGCCGAACAGCAGGAGGAGATTGCCAAGAGTGAGGACCTTATCCGCCGTTTCCGCTACAAGGCCAGCAAGGCCGCCATGGTGCAGGAGCGGATCAAGCGGCTGGAAAAGATGGAGAAGATCGAGATCCCCGAAAACCTCAAGAAGATCAGCATCAGTTTTCCCCCGCCCCCCCACGCGGGCCGTATCGCCCTTACCCTGGAAGCCCTGGGCAAGAGCTACGGGGAACGGCGAATCTTCTCCGGCCTGGACCTGACCGTGGAATCCGGGGAGCGGCTCCTGGTGGTGGGCCGCAACGGTGCGGGGAAGAGCAGCCTGCTCCGAATCCTCGCGGGGGTGGACGCCGACTTTGAGGGAACCTACCGCTACGGCGCGGGCATAGCGGCGGGCTACTTTTCCCAGGACGGTACGGAAGAGCGGGACCCCTTCGGCGTCTCTGAATCCGCCAATCCCCCGGTTATCGAATTCCTGGAAGCCGAGGCCCCTACGGCCCTTATCCCCCGGCTCCGGGATATGCTGGGGGCCTTCCTCTTCCGGGGGGACGATGTGTACAAGCCCGTCTCCGTCCTTTCCGGGGGGGAGCGGAGCCGCCTTGCCCTGCTGCGAATCCTCCTAAGGCCGGTGAACCTTTTGATCCTGGACGAGCCTACCAACCACCTGGACCTGCAATCCAAAGATATTTTGCTGGATACCCTGCGGGCCTTTGGGGGGACCATCATTTTTGTGTCCCATGACCGGGGCTTTATGGAGGCCCTGTCCACCAAAACCCTGGAACTGGCGGGGAATCCGGCCCCCGCCGGGGGGACCCACAGCCGTATCCGGCTTTTCTACGGCAACTACGGCTACTACCTGGACCGGCTGGAGCGGGAAACAGCCTCCGGCGGCGCACTGGCCAGCCCCGGCGGCACAGCGGCAAGCTCCGGCGTCGTACTAGCGGACCCTGACGATGCTCAGGCGGACCCCGGCGCCTCAGCAAGCCCCGCCGCCGCTTCGGCAGGTGTACCGTCATTCGTTCCAAAGGGCGGCGCGCCGGTAATCCTCCTCAAGGCCTCCCTGCGGCGGGAGGCGGCGAAGCAGCAGCAGACCCTTATCCGCCGCCTGGAGCGGCAGGAGGAGGAGATCCTCGCCGCCCTGGAGAAGCTGGAGGCGGAAAAGGCCCGCCTGGAGGGGGAACTCAGCCGGCCGGAAGTCTACTCCCTGGGGGAGAAGGCCCGGACCGTACTGGGAAAACTCAACGCGGTCAACGATGCAATCGCCGCAAAAAATACCGAATGGGAAGCCAAGGCCCAGGAACTGGCGGCCCAGCGAAACTTCTAGTACCTTGACAAAGAATGAATGCAATCACCTCTACCGATTTAAGACAAAATCTAAAGACTTATATGGATAAAGTCTTTCAGGACCATTATGAATAAAATTTTTACAAATATTTGACTTAATTTTAACAAATCCCGTACCAAATTTAGCCATTATACTTCATTATGGATGCTGGAATGATGATGTTTCCGGAGAAAAAATGTTAGAAGAATATGGGGGGAAGGACGAATTTCACAAAAAGGCATCCACCATTCTTGATACTATCAAGAAATGGCTTGCCATAGCCGGAACCATTATAGGTATTTTACTCTTTGCCCGCGAGGTTGTTAAAAAGGCAGAGGAACTTCTTTTCGCCGGCAGTATAACTGTCCCGGATGAAACCGGCGGCGAAGGCCCGGTTAGGCTTGGTTATGACATGCAGGTAAATTTAGCGGACTATATTATCAATTGCTGTGCATATCTTGAAAAACCGGTACCGGATGCTTTTAAACGCACCAATGCGGTGCTTTATGAACTTGCGGACAGAAATATTAAAGGAGGCACTTCATTGGCCGTTGAAGATAACATCGTGGTAATGAGCGCATTGCTTGGATTCCATGATAGTACCTATGAAGCACAGCAGTGGCTGTCACATTTTTACGGTGTTTTGGAAGAACTCGGCTGGAAATTTGATAAATTATCGAGGATAGATGAATTCGCCCTCTATTACAAAGATGGAATATACGGATGTATATTTGAGCCGGAAAAGACGGAAACAGGATTAATAATCGCTTATGTCAGCTTTACCAAAGATTTAGATGTTTTTTTCAAATACGAACTGCTGAAATACAAACCACGGGAATAGTTACAAAATTTAGTTTATTTGGGAGCGCATGATGGTAAAAAAAGAAGATTTGAAAAAAAAGTTAAGGGAAATTGACTTTGATTTTGTCAGTGATATAGGACAATATTCCCCGGCCGAGATGGTAAATATTACCAAAGAATTTGACATTTTTTCAGCCGCCAATATTATACCGGCTAAAAAGGCAATTTTAGGTTTAGACATTTACAAATACAGTGAGTTTGCGGAACAAAAACAAAACATCATTCCGTATATTTTCGATTTAATTTTAGAAAAATCAATAAAATACGTAATGGAAAATGAACCGTCTCTTTTTAAAAACTATGAAAAGCAATTTATTTCAACAGGGGATGGAGGTTTCTTGATTTTTGAAAAGCCGCTGCATGCCCTTGTTTTTAACTTCTATTTTTATACGGTTTTGCATCAATTTAATACGGGGCATATTTATCCAAAATTATCCCAATATATGGGCGAAATTATTATCAGAAGCGCAATGACGTATGATAACATTTTTCAATACGAGCATAATTATTATGGCAAGGCAATCATATTAAACGCCAGGATTTTAAGCAAAGATAGATTAAATAGATGCTTATTGGATAGCAATGTTTATAATTATTTTACCAGGCATTTTAATGGAATAGAGAGCCTGTCCATAATATCAATGGATACCATAAAAAAAGCATTGAACAGTAATGAAGATTTTATATCCTATTTTTTTTATAAGGAGGATGTAACCATAAAGCAATTAGGGTATGGAAACGATCCGATAAAAAATATACATATTCAAAAAATCGATGACATGTTTGCCAAATCAACGCCGCTAATCATTTATAATTTGGAAATACAAATAATGGCTACCATCTTTGATAAAAAGATTCCCAATGAAAAAACATCTTTTATTTTAACCATTGGGAATATGACTGCAATAAATTGAAAAATACCGCTCCGCCTGACAGGATCGCTAACGCGCGAAACCCCCTTACTTCCGGGTGATCGAAATATTTCCCGAGGAAGTCCGGGTGTAAATGGTCCGTTCCGGGGAGGGGCCAAAGGGCCGGAGCACCGTACTGTTCCCCGAAACCTGCAGGGGCTCCTGTCCCCCCGTCTCATGCACCGTCACCCTGCCGCTTTTGGTAAGGGCGTCCAGGTTAAAGGGCAGGGCCGCGGGGAGGGTTACGGAGATGTTGCCGCTGGAAACCCTGAACCAGGGGTCCCCGGTAAGCTCCTTGATGTCCATGGTCAGGGTCCCGGAACTCATTTCAAAATTGCCCCTGCCGGAGAATTCCCCCACCGTGATATTGCCGCTGGAAATGTGCAGGTCCATGGCGGTCCGGGCCTTTTCAATGGCGATCCCCCCGCTGCTTATCTCAACGGCGCTGTCCCCTTCCAGGTCTTTGATCCGCAGACGGCCGCTTGACACCTTGATCCGGTGTTCTCCCCCGGTAAGGGCGCCGATTTGCATACGTCCGCTGGATACGCTGACAAAGGAACCGCCCCCAAGTTCCCGAATGTCCGCTTCACCGCTGGAAACATGGACCGATACCGTTTCCCCGGAAATAGCGTTGAACAGCGCCGACCCGGAACTCACCGTAAGGTCGATAGATTTGTAATTGAGCAGGTCCGCATCCCCGGAAACGATCCCGCTGGAATTGACGATCCGGAGGTTTTCCCGGAAAGACCGGGGAAGGTAGATTTCCACCCTGGCTCTCCAGTTCCAGCGAAGAAACCAGGGCCGCCTGCCCCGCCTGATCTGTACGGTCCGGCCGGTCCGGGAAACCCGGACATGGTAGCGATCCTGGTCCCTGGTCATATATTCCCGAATCACCAGATCGCCGGTTTCGCTCTCCCGGAGAATCACCTCATCATGCCCATAGCTGATAGAAAGATTCTCTATGTCCTTTAGACTCAGCGTCTCGGTGTTTACCAGGGGCAGTTCCTCCGCGCCGTAGAGCCCGGCGGCGGCCAAGATCATGGCCAAGCCGCAGCTTACCAATACCTTCTTGCTCGTAACTAGCATACATACCTCTCGTCCTTAGTTTCGTCTATTCTCTATCACGATTCATTGGCCGCTTCGGATTGTTTACCGGATTTCATCATCAAGGTCTGAACCACCAGTTGAACCGCCACGGCGAAGATGAAAACCAGCCAGGAAAGGTGAAAACCTGCCAAAAAACCCAGCAGGATAAAAAGCCCGGCCGCGAAGATCCACAGGGCCCCGGAGACCATGCCGAAGCGGGCGGCGGTAACCGGGTCCCTCAACATGGCCATGCTGGCCCTGGCCTCCTTTTCGGACTGGGCCCTGGCCCAGGGTTTGCGGCAATCCTTTTCCGTAAGGATAAGGAAGATCAGGAGCGCCAGGCTGGGGATGACGCAGGGGATCAGGGTGGCAATGGCTTCCATAAGCCCCCGGTCAACGGCAAAGTAGGTCAGGGGGAAAAGGATGACCCCGCCGCTCAGGGCCGCCGCAGACAGGGCGTACCAAAGGCCTCTTTTTTTGGAAAGGGGATTCCGGGAGGCCGTCTCCTGGGTAAGGCCCAGGAAGGTAAAAGCCGCCGCCGAAAGGGGTACCACCCCGATAAGGACCCCCAGGGAAACGACTATCTGCTTATTCGGTTCCCAAAAGGCCTCCAGGGCGGACTGGCCCTCCCCGGTAAAGTAGGCTACCAGGGCGATAATCACGCCCAGAACAAGCCAGGCCCCGCTTACCACGTACAGGGCCACCCGCCCCGGCGTCAGGTACTTCCTCATCCCCAGGTATGCGTCCTGCAGCACCTCCTGCTTCTTCCGCAGGCTTATCTGGTCAGCCAGGGCGGATATATCCCCCAACTCCCCGGCGGCCTTTTCAAAGGCCGCCCTTTCGTCCAGTCCCTTGGCCGCCAGGCTGGTAATCCTGGCTTCCAGATTGGAGAGGAGTTCCTCCTTAAAATCCCGCAGCGCCGCGGTTTCTTCGTATTCCGAAAACAGATGGTTTACAAATTCAAGAGTCTCCATTATTCGTCTCCTAGAAGTTTGCTTAATATCTTGTGGGTGAATTCCCAGTCCAGAATATTCTGCGCATACCGTTCCCGGCCCTTATCGGTGATGGAGTAGTAGCGCCGCCGGGCCCCCTGGGTTTCGTCACCCCAGTAGGAACTGACGCAGCCTTCCTGTTCCAGCCGCTTGTAACTGGAATAGAGGGTCGTTTCCTTGAGTTCGTACTGCTCGCCGGTACGGCTCAGAATCGTGTTGTATATCTCGAAGCCGTAGGCATCCCCCTTTTGGAGAATTTTAAGAACGATAGTATCGGTGTGGCCCCGGAGAATATCGGATGAAAATTTCGGCTCCATGCTTTCTCTCCTCTATCGTATTATACGATATAACCAACTACCACGACAATCAACCAACCCCGCCGCAGAGCGGTCGGGGTATGGTTGTTTTGGTAAGGTATTTGACTCAGGGTACATACCCTTAGTACCGCCGCAAGCGGCCGGGGTATGTACCCTTCGCAAAC
>JAISQJ010000061.1 GCA_031274285.1 Treponema sp.
GACAGGGCTATGCAGAGCCCCGGGGGAAGCACCCAGTACACCCAGGCCCCGGTGAGGAAGGCCGCACGGGTATTGGCGAAAAAGAGCATGCTCCCCCAGCTTTTGGAAACCGGGTCTCCCAGGCCCAAAAAGCTCAGGGACGATTCGATGAGGATCGCGCTCTGGGCCACCAGGACAAACTGGGGCACGATGAGGGGCTCCAGATCCCGCAGGGTATGGCGGAGCATGATCCTTAGGGGCTTTTCCCCCATGGCGCGGGCCGCGTCGATGTACCCGGCGCTCCGGGTTTTCAGTACCTGGGACCGGAGTTCCCGGCAGGGGGAGGCCCACATGACCATGGAGATCACCACTATCTGGGTTCCCATGCCGGGCCCCATAAACACCCCCAAAACGATTACCAGGGGCAGGAAGGGCAGGGACATAACCACGTCCACCACCCGCATGAGGAAACGATCCAGGGGGCCGCCGAAGTACCCGGCGATCAGGGCGGCGAATACCGCCACCGCGGTAGCGTAGAAGGCGGCGAAAATCCCCACGGAAAGGGAGATCCTCCCCCCGTAGATAAGCTCCGAAAGAATATCGTGGCCCACGTCGTTGCAGCCCAGAAGATGGGCCGGACCGGGCTTCTCAAAGGGGAGGCCGGACCGCTCAAAGGGATTGTAGGGGGCCAGGGCCGGGGCAAAAAGACTGACCGTAAGGATGGCCAGAAGCAGGAAGGCCCCCAAGAGGCCCAGCCGGTGTTCAGGCCGCCACAGATGAAGGAGTAACTTTTTCATGATAACCCTAGCCTCGTGCGGTCGAATGACCGCACAGTCCAATCGAACAAAAAACGAAGTTTTAGGAAACGAAGTTTCATGATGTAACCCCCTGACGCCTGACCCGGGGATCCAGCAGGGGATAACCCAAATCGGCGAGTAAATTACAGATTAAGATGCTGACCGATATGACCAGAAAACTTCCCTGGAGGAGGTTGTAATCCCTGGCCCGGACGCTTTCATAAATGGTGTTGCCGATACCCGGATAGGAGAACACCGTTTCCACCACCGCCGCTCCCCCCACCATGGCCCCCAGGCCGGTCATCAGGTGGGTATAGATGGGCAGGATCGCGTTCCGCAGGGCGTGGGTAAAGACGATGGTTTTTTCTCTCAGCCCCTTGGCGTGGGCCAGGAGTATGTAGTCGTCCTCCATGGCGATGATCATGGAAGACCGGGTGGTCAGGTACATGGCCCCGGTTTTTACGATGGTCAAAGTCATCACCGGCATAACCAGGTGCCGGATAACCTCGACGGTGTACTTTCCCGTACCGGGCAGGGCCCCGATGGAATAGGCCCCGAAGGAGGGGAGCCAGTTGAGGGTGGCGGAGAACAGGGTGATGAGCAGCATGGCAATCCAGAAGGGGGGCACCGAGCCGAGTACCATCACCAGGAACAGGGGCCCCACGTCACGGGCCCCGCCCCGTTTCCAGGCCCCGATGACCCCGATGATCACCCCCAGGGAGGCGCTGATGGCCAGGGAAACCCCCATCAGGAGCAGGGTCCAGGGCAGCCGGGATTTAAGCATGGTCCACACCGGCCGGCCGTAAATCACCGAAAGCCCCAGGTCCCCCCGGAAGATCCCCAGGATGTAATTCTTAAACTGGACGGGGAGGGGAAGGTCAAGTTTGAATTCCCTGAGCACCCCCTGGATTTGCTCCTCCGACATGAACTGAATATCCAGCCCGCCGATCAGATAGGTGGCCGGGTTGCCCGGCGCCAGGCGGGGCAGGGCAAAATTCAGCGCCAAAATACAAAACAATACGATGAGGTATTGATAAATGGTCTTGATGTATACCATGTTTTTCCTCAGGGCCAAACCAAAGCCCGATTATGTTAGTCTTATATAACATGGGACTGTACACTACAAAAATGTTTGTTGTCAATAACCTTATTAGTTTAAACTAACTTTCATTTGAAACGCGGACCTTCTGCCTCAGCTTGAAAAGGTTAACCCCCTTGTACAAAGGGCGGCCGTATCTTATAGTACCCTAACTTTGTTACAATGTGCTAACTAATAGCTGTAAGGGGAACCTAAGGGAATGAAAAAAATCGCTATATACGGGAAAGGGGGCATAGGAAAGTCCACCACCGTCTCCAACCTCTCGGCCGCCCTTTCCGCCGAGGGGTACCGGGTTATGCAGATAGGCTGCGATCCCAAGGCGGACTCCACCAGAACCCTCACCGGGGGCCGGGGGATCAAGACGATCCTGGACGTGCTGCGGGAAAACAAAGACGCCGTCGCCCTGGAAGACCTGGTACATCCCGGCTATAACGGCATCCTCTGCGCGGAAGCCGGGGGACCTACGCCGGGGATAGGCTGCGCCGGGCGGGGCATTATCGCCGCCTTTGAAAAACTGGAAGAGCTCCACGCCTACGAAACCTACAAGCCCGACGTGGTGCTGTACGACGTGCTGGGGGACGTGGTCTGCGGCGGTTTCGCCATGCCTATGCGGGAAGGCTATGCCGACGAGGTGGTAATTGTCAGCTCGGGAGAGATGATGGCCCTCTACGCCGCGTACAACATAGCCCAGGCCGTAAAGAATTTCGCCGACCGGAGCTACGCCGCCCTCCGGGGCATCATCCTGAACCGCCGCAACATAGAAAACGAGCGGGAACTGGTGGAACGGGCCGCCGGGGAAATAGGGACCGAAATTATCGGGGTTATTCCCCGCTGTTCCCTGGTTCAGGACGCGGAGGAGGAGGGAAAAACCGTGGTGGAACGTTTCCCCCAAAGCGAGATGAGCGGGATCTATCGTTCCCTGTCGGAAATTCTGGCCGGCAAGGCGGTTTTGGAGGCGGCCTCATGAACAGCTCGGTAGTTCCCATGCTGGGGGAAGATTACTATACCGACGAACTGGAACTCTCCGATCTGGCCGTCAAGCCCGAAAGGATGCTGGGGACCGCCGCCTCCCAGGCCGCGCTCCACTACTGCTCCCCCGCCCACGGAGGCTGGGGGGTGATCAAGGTGGCCCTCCTGGTCCCCGAGGTTCACCTCCTCTTTGTCTGCCCTTCGGCCTGCGGACGCCACGGGGCCATCGCCGCCATTGAACAGGGCTACCGCCAAAAGATCGGCTACCTGTGTATCAACGATAACGAGATAGTCCTGGGCGGCTACGAGGGGGAAATCGAAAAAAGGGTCCGGGAGCTTATACCCAGGATCAAGCCCCGGCCCAAGGCCCTGATGATCTTTGTCAGTTGCATTGACGATCTTTTAGGTACCGATCATACCGTGGCCCTGGGCCGGATGGAACAAGAGCACGGCATCCCCATCAAGCTGGCCCGGATGAACCCCATCAGCTCGGATGGAAAACTTCCCCCCGGAATCAGGGTTCAAAAAAATATGTATGAATTTTTGGAGCCCCCCGGCCAAAAGGACCGGGGCATCATCCTTTTAGGGGCCTACCGGCCTCCGGGGCGGACTTCGGAACTGGCCGGATTCCTCAACCGTTACGGATTCGGCCCCGTCAGGCACCCTGAATACTGCGGGGATTTTGAGGATTTTAAGGGCATGGCCAAAAGCGCCGGGGCCCTCATCGTAAGGCCCGAAGGCAGGGCCGCGGGGGAGGACCTCGCTTCCCGGCTGGGTATACCGGCGCATCCTTCCTTTATGGCCTATGACCGGGAGGGAATTTTCAGTCGGTACCAACAGATGGCGGATTTTTTACACTCCCTGGACGGGAGATCCCCGGACGGGACGGATAAAAAAACGGAAGACCTGGAATCCTACTTTGCCCCTGCCCTGGAACTGATGGACAGCCGGGCCGAGGAAGCCCGGTCGGCGCTGGGGGACGCCCAGGTTGCCCTGGATTCCACCGTTACCATCGCCCCCTTCAGTTTAGCCCTGGCCCTGGTCAGTGCGGGGATCAAGGTCAGCCGGATCTATACCTCCCAGCTTCCGGCCTTTGAAAAGGCAAACCTGGAAAAACTGGCCCGGCTCAAGGGGGATATCGTGGTATCTAACCCCAGCCATGCCCGGAAATACGGCCCCCGGCAGGACAAGATTCTGGCGGACCTGGCCATAGGTTTTGAGGCGGGCTATGCCACCGCCGCGCCCATGACCGCGCCCCTGGCCTTTGATGAACAGCTCTACGGTTTTGAGGGATTCACCAGGGTGCTGGAAACCCTGATACGGACCGCCGGCCAGGGAAAATCGGACCTGCGCCGGCAGGTTAAAGATTACGGCCTTGTCGTATAGGAAGGGTATATGAGTCAGATGCTGTATTACCTGCCCCCCCTGTCCCCTGATTATTCGGGGGTGGCTTCGGTCTTCCATGATTTACAGGCCTTGACGGTTATCCATGATGCGGCGGGCTGTACCGGCACCTATACGGGCTACGATGAGCCCCGCTGGTTCGGCAGCGCCAGCCCCACGTTTTGTTCGGGCCTAAGGGAGATGGACGCCGTTATGGGGGACGATGAAAAACTGGTAAAAAAGATAGAGGCCGCCCTTAAACATACTCATGCCCCCTGCGTGGCGGTGGTGGGGAGTCCGGTGCCCATGGTGGTGGGCTTTGATTTCAAGGGTTTCGCCGCCATGGTGGAGCGCCGGACCGGGCTTCCGGTTTTTGGCTTTCCCACCACCGGCCTGGGCTACTACGATCAGGGCCAGCGGGATGCCTACCTGGCGGTGGCAAAACGCGTTCTCCCGGACACCCCTCCCCGGAATCCCCGGTCCGTTAATATCCTGGGGGCCTCGGCGCTGGATGGTTTTGACGAGACCGCCCTGGACGCCCTGGAAGATCTGCTCGGCGGCGCGGGCTTCCGGATCAACGCCTGCTGGGGCGCCCGGTCCCCCCTGGAGGAGCTAAAATCATCCGGCGGGGCGGAGTTCAACTGGGTCGTCACCGCGGCGGCCCTGCCCCTGGCCCGGTATCTGCAGGAACGCTACGGCGTCCCCTTTGTGACGGGACTTCCCATAGGAAAGCACGAGCGGGACCGCATCCTTTCCGCCCTGAGCCGCGGCGGAGACGAGACAAGCAAGGGCAACTTCCCGCCCCCCTCTGATCCGATGCCGGGGGAGGAAACCACCCTTATCATCGGGGAGGCCCTGTTCTGTTCCTCCCTCCGGGCCTTTTTTGAAGCCCAGGGCGGCGGGGGGCGGGTAAAAATCGCCACCTTCTTCCCTGAAGGAAGGGACCTGCTCCGTCCTGGCGACGAGTTTTTTACCAACGAGGATGAGGCGATCCGTGCGCTCGCCGATCCGGCGCTCAAGGAGGTTATCGCGGATCCTCTTATCCGGGATCTGCTTCCCGAGGCCGCCCCGCCCCGTTTTACCGGTATACCCCACCGGGCCGTTTCGGGCCGCATCTACAACAAGTCCATGGCGGACTTTTTCGGCCCCGAACCTGATATTCCGGGGCCGTGACCCGGCGC
>JAISQJ010000175.1 GCA_031274285.1 Treponema sp.
ATCAATGAGAAATTTAACGCCCTGGGCTATAACTTTTCCAAGCTTGTATCGAATATCAGGATAGCGGACAAGGCAAAGAATATCATCATGGAAGTGGACGCCATGCTGGAGAACGGTGACTACGCGCTGGCGATAGAGGTAAAGACCCAGTTAAACGTGAATCATGTGGATGAGCATATCGAACGGATGGAAAAGCTGCGGCGCTATGCCGATGACCGCGGCGATAAGCGCAAATTTCTGGGCGCGGTGGCCGGGGCCATCGTGGCGGAAAATGTGAAAGGCTACGCCTTAAAAAAGGGATTCTATGTGATACAACAGTCCGGCGACACGGTTACCATAGAGAACCCCGCGGGATTCAAACCGAAGGAATGGTAAGCGGATCAGCGGGTCAGGCCCGCCGGTCAGTCCCAGAGGCTTTTAGCGGAAAGAGCGGCCCCTTCCCCCCTTTTGCGGCTGTGAACCAGGTACCACAGGTTCATCCAAACCCCCCGCAGGTTGGCGGAGATAACAACGCCCACCCAGACGCCGTAGAGCCCCAGGCCGGTGCGGGACAGGAGCCATGCCAGAACGGGTTTCAGGGCATTGGTGGCAATCACCACGATGGAGGGCGGTATGGTATTGCCCCTGCCCTTAAAGGCCCCGGACCCCACGGCCTCAATGTTCATGGACAGTTGGCAGAAGGCCAGGATGCGCAGGTACGAGGTCCCCAGCCCCAGGAGTTCCGGCCCCGGAAAAAACAGGGCAAACACATAGGAGCCCACAAACCACAGGAAGGCCGTCACCAGGAGCCCCCAGCCGGTCATGATAAAGGCGGACAGTTTTATTACCGCCCTAATCCGCGCCTCCTTGCCGGCCCCGTAGTTCTGCCCGATAAACACCACCAGGGCCGATCCGAAACCGGCCCCCACCAGCCATGACAGGGATTCTACCTGCGATCCAATCCGGCTCACCGCCACGGCGTTTGCCCCAAAGCCGGCCTCTATGCGGCTGGTGATCATCGAGAGGAAACAGAAAAAAATATTTTCCAGCGCAATGGGGGTAGACCATTTGAAGATCTGCGCTATTTTTGCCTTTTCAATGGGCCCGTCCAGGCGGAAACCGGCGAAGGGTTTTATGCCCATGCCGAAATAGCCGATAAGCACCGTCAGCAATACCAGGCATTGGGAAATAACCGTCGCCGCCGCGGCCCCCGCCACCCCCAGGTCCAGGACCAGGATAAAAAGCGGGTCCAGGATCACATTGGCGGCAATGCCGATAGCCATGGCGATAAAGGGGGTGCGGGGATCCCCCGCCGCGGTAAAGGCCCCGCCCAGTACGGCCATGGCAAAATTCATCGGCATAAAGGCCGCCACTATCGAAAGGTACACCACCGCATCGGAAGTAACCTGCTCCTCCCTAAAACGGAAAAAGCCGATGCAGGGCTCCCTGAATATGAGCAGCAACAGGCCGTACACAAGACCCGCGGCCGCGGCAATGGCCAGGGAGTTGCGAAAATACCCCAGGGCCGCCTTTTTATCCCCCCGGCCCAGAGATTGGCTGACGCCGATCTCGGTCCCCATCCTGCCGATAAGGAGAAAGCCCATGGACAGCCACATGTACATGCCCGCTGCCCCGGAGGCGGCAACCGCATGGGGCCCCAGCCTGGCAAGCCAGAACATGTCGGTCAGGTTGTAGGCCATCTGCATAAGGTTGCTGGCTATGATCGGCGCGGCCAGGGTCAGGAGTTTTTTGATAATGCCGCCGTCGGTCAGGCTGTTGTAGTCACTTCCCCGGTTATCCCCGCTCATCAGGCCGGGCCCTTGGGGGAGGACTCGCCTGCACTGCCCCCTTCCCGCCCCCCGTGCCGTATCACGTTATGCTTCCAGTTGCCGGTAAAGAGGTACGCGACGATCACCAGGAGCACCCCCGCGCTGGCTACCGGCGCGCCCATGCCAACCCCCTTCAGACCCCAGCCCAGGGTAATGCCAAAGATGTAGCACACCGGCACCCGCAGGATAACTGAGGACAAGAGGCTGTTGATCATCGTAAATACCGTGTGGCCCCCGCCGATCAAAAACCCGTTGATGCAGAACACAAAGGGAATGATCAGCAGATCCCAGGCAAAGGACCGGGCGTAGGCCGCCCCGTCCCGGATCATCCGGGGATCATCCCCAAAGATCCGCAGAATAGCCTCCGGCGCCAGCATCACCAGGACAAAAAAGGCCCAGGTAATGATCACCGAAAAAACTATCCCAATCCGGCAGGACTGCACCGCCCGGTCCACCCGGTTAGCCCCGAAATTCTGGGCGCTCATGGCGGAAACCGAGGCGCTCAGGGCCTGGGCAGGCATAAAGGCAAAACTGTTAAACTTGCCAAAGGCCCCCACCGCAGCGGAGGCGCTTACCCCTCCTACCATGTTCACAATGGTGGTGATGAACAAAAACGAAATGCTCACCACCCCGTTCTGAATACAGGTAGGCAGCCCAATCTTGAAGATCAGCGCCAGTTGGTCCCCGTAAATTTTGAAAGAACGGAGCTTAAAGTCGAACTGGAAATCGTTGCGCACCATGTAGATCACGCAGAGCACCACGCAGAGGGCCTGGGAGATCACCGTAGCCAGGGCGGCCCCCATGGCATCCCAGTGAAAACCCGCCACAAAAATCAGGTCCAGCACGATGTTGGCCGCGCAGGCAACCATCACAAAGTAGAAAGGCTGCTTGGAATTCCCCATGCCCCGCAGGATTCCCGCAAACGCGTTGTAGGCAAAGATAAAGATCACCCCGGTCACCGTCACCGTCAGGTAGCGGTCGCTTTCCAGGTAAGATTCCGGGGGGGTGCGGATCAGGCCCAGCACCGTCCGCTTAAAAATCAGCATCCCCAGGGTAATAAAGGCCGCCATGATCACCAGCAGGGTAATAATCGTGGCCGTACAGCGCCGCAGGGCCCGCTGGTTCCCCGCCCCCTGGTATTGCCCAATCAGCACCGTGGCCCCCATGCAGAGCCCAATCACCGTATTGGTCAGGATAAACGTCACCTGCCCGCCTATATTCACCCCGGACATGCTTTCGGTCCCCGCAAAGTTGCCCACGATAAGCATATCCGCCACATTGTACAAGGACTGGATAACATTGGACGCCAGGAAGGGAAGGGCAAACCGCACAAGCTGGGAAAGCACATTACCCCGGGAGAGGTCATTCGAGATGTAAGCCATTAGGGCATCATAATCACCTGGCGGGGGGAAGTCTCCCCCCTCGGCCCAGCCCGCCCGCCCTTCGCTTCCGCTCAGGCCCGGCGGTCTTAGCCTACCCCCCTCTCCTGGGGGGCCCCGCCCCCCAAGCCCCCCACAAAAGCCGGGGCCGCGGCGCTTACCCTCACGGAGGATACACCCGGCGGCGATCCCCGGCGCTGGCGTTAAAGAAACAGCGCCCTGCGCCCAACATGCCGGCCGGATGGCGGGGGGCCCCCCAAGCCGGCCGCCTCCGCTAAACTGCTTTCCCCATAGAGATCCGGGGCCGCAGCGCTTACCCTCACGGAGGATACACCCGGCGGCGATCCCCGGCGCTGGCGTTAAAGAAACAGCGCCCTGCGCCCAACATGCCGGCCGGATGGCGGGGGGCCCCCAAGCCGGCCGCCTCCGCTAAACTGCTTTCCCCATAGAGATCCGGGGCCGCAGCGCTTACCCTCACGGAGGATACACCCAATGGGTAGTGTGGCAGAAACACAGCCGCTAAATTTTTTGGGGGGTGGCCGGGAAATCACTGCGGGGGGAACCTCAAGGGGGGCCCCGCTGTGAATTTACCGGCCAGGACCCCAAAGAAAATTACTACGCTGTGTTCCTGCCATGCTGGTGAGGGGGTGTATCCTCCGTAAGCATAAAAGCTTCGGCCCCGCCTAACCTTAGGACCCCATCGTTTGTTTAATTACAGGAGAGCATTGGTATGAGACGAGGCCTTGGCGCTTATATAATCCACGTTGCGGTGGCCCTGTACCTGTTGGCGGACGGCGTCCTGGGGCTGGCGGAACGGAGCGTCTGGCAGCGGGTCAGGCTGGCCGCGGGCAGGACAACAGGCAACGAAATCGTGGATACCCTAACCCAGGTGTTTGGGACCGGGGACCTTACCAGGACCCTCATCATTCTTTTTTCCGTTTTGGCCATTGGCGGCGGCCTTTTCCTGCTTCTTGAACTCTTTGGCCTCAAGATCCGCGCGGTAGGCGTCATCATTCTAATCTTTTTGCTGGTCTGGCTGGTCTTTATCGTCCTTTCCGACCTGGTAAACGCCTTTCAGAATACCCGGAATTTCCAGTTTCTCCCCTGGATCAGGGTGCTGGCGTCCCATTTGGTTGTTTTGGGGGCCCTCGTTACCGCCTCCCGCCGCTTTGGAGACTAGCAGCCGGCGGTAGTTGGCCGTAAAAACCCTGTCCGTCCCCGGAAGTTTAGCGGCCGGTTGACAGACTGGTCACCGTTAAGTTATTGTTTAATGTCTTTTTTTACAAAAATTGGTAAGGGGTAACGCCATGGCGTGGATTTTTTGGATAATCCTCCCTCTTGCCGGGTTATTCTTAGGCTGGATCACAAGATGGCTGTACGCCAGATTTCAACTTACGGCATCGGAGCAGCGCGCCGAACGTATAAAACAGGATGCGATAAAGGAAGCTGAGGCCAAAAAGAAGGAAATTCTTCTTGAGGCAAAAGATCAGATTATTCGCGACAGAAACCAGCAGGAGAAGGAAACCCGGGATCGCAGGGCAGAGTTACAGCGGTACGAACGCCGCGTAGTACAAAAAGAAGAGGCCATCGACAGGAAATCGGCCCAGATTGAAAAGACCGAGAAGGCCCTTTCCGACCAGGAGCGGATTTTCCAGGACCGGGAAGCGGCCTTAAGTCAGGAAGAGGAGCGTTACCGGGCGGAACTGGTCCGTATCTCCGGTCTCAGCGTGGAAGAGGCGAAGGCCCTCATTATCCAAAGCCTGGAAAATGAAGCAAAACACGACGCCCAGGCCCTGATCAACAAGATCGAGCAGGAAGCGAACCTGGCGGGGGAGAAAAAGGCCAGGGACATCCTGGTGACCACCATTCAGCGGGTCGCCACGGAGGTCACCGGAGATGTGACGGTCACCTCCGTCACCCTGCCCAACGACGAGATGAAGGGCCGGATCATCGGCCGGGAGGGGCGGAATATCCGTACCCTGGAAACCCTCACCGGGGTGGATATCATCATCGACGATACCCCGGAGGCGGTGGTCATCTCCTGTTTCGACCCGGTGCGCCGGGAAATCGCCAAGGTCAGCCTGGAACGGCTCATCACCGACGGCCGCATCCACCCCGCCCGGATCGAGGAGATCGTGGCCAAGGTCAGCCGGGACATATCCCAGCGGATCTTCGAGGAAGGGGAAAAGGTTCTCTTTGACCTGGGAATCCACAATATCAAGCAGGAAGCGATCCAGGCCCTGGGGCGGCTCCACTACCGCACCAGTTTCGGCCAGAATGTGCTGCAGCACTCCAGGGAGGTGGCCATCATCGCGGGGATCCTCGCCGCGGAGATCGGCGGCTGTAACCGGGAGCTTGCCAAGCGGGCGGCCCTGCTCCACGACATCGGCAAGGGGGTGGAATCCGACTCGGACCTGAACCATGCGGAAATCGGCATGGACATGGCCCGGAAGATGGGGGAAGACTCCCGGATCATCAACGCCATCGGGAGCCATCACAACGATATCGAGCCCACCTGCATCGAGTCCGTGCTGGTCCAGATAGCGGACGCCATTTCCGCGGCCCGGCCCGGGGCCCGCAAGGAAACCCTGGACAATTACATCAAACGGCTGGAAAACCTGGAGAGCGTGGCCACCGGCTTTAGCGGGGTGGACAAGGCCTTTGCCATCCAGGCGGGCCGGGAACTGCGGGTCATCGTCAACAACGAATCCGTTGACGACGCCCAGTCCCGGGACCTGGTCAAACAGATCGCCAGGAAGATCGAAAATGATCTCCGCTACCCCGGCCGTATCAAGGTCACCATCATCCGGGAGACCAGGATCACCGAATATGCCAGGTAAGGGCTTCCCCGATTGCCAGCCTGCCTGGAAAAGGGTAAGAATAATTTATGATTGGTAAAGTGTTTTCCCGCGGGATTCCCGCCGCCGTCCTGGTTTTGGTCCTGGCCTCCTGTAAGATGCCCGAACAGGTCCGCCTCAAGGCTTCCCCCTCCATCTACCTGCCCATAGGGGACCCCCTGGGAAGCCAACTGGGCGGCCTGGGCGGCCTGGGCGCATTAACCACCCTGCACATCAATTCCGGATCCGGCTCAAACGCCGATATCTACGAGTACCAGGGGCCCGAATACGGGGATACCCGGGTGGTCATGGTGGTGATGAGGGATCTGGCGAACTACGACTTTTCCGGCATGGCCGCCGGGGTAGCTTCCAGCCCGGTGGGCATAGATTTCGGTACCGGCTCCTTTCCCTTGCCGTCTCCTACTGCCACAGATAACGCCATCGATTTGGGCGGCCTCTTTGATACTTCAACCGGGGTCCTCAAGGACTACCCCGGCCTGGAATTCCGCTCGGTTCCCGCCTACCTCTACGTGAACGGTCCGGCCCGGCTCGTTAACAACGGCAATATTAGTATATATTAGTATAACATTGCAGTTCAAAGATGGTTCAACATCTATTGGAAGTCCTTATCCAAGTGTGGTCATCCCGGCGGCCCTTCCCGGTCTGCCTCCCTCCGGTTCCGTGTTAAACGATCTTTCCCCCAAGCCAGCTACCGTCTTTGACCTGACGGATGTGATAAACAACAAGCCCACGGACCTCAAGGCCGACCTGACATTCAATATCGGAACCGTCCATGTACCCCAGGCCGAGCTTGTCCAATTTGCCGCGGAACTGGCCACCCCCCTCAGCGCCCACCTGGTCCTGTTCCTCCCCTTCCAGTTTACCGCTGACAATATTCCTGTGTTCGCCGGCCCGGACCCCGCTGTTGGCTCCCCCGCACCTCCCAACCCGGCCATGGAGCTTATCGGCGGCGGCGATGACCTGCTGGGCCGGGGCAGCGGCGGGGAGGAAGGGGTCATGGAGGACATCCTCAAAAACCTCACCGCCCTTGCCCTGGAGGTTTCCCTGACCAATAACCTGGGGATCGGCGGCTACGGCATCCTGCGCAGCGCCATGCCCACCGCCTGGCCCTCCGACACCGAGGACTTGGGGCAGTTCGGCCTTTCCGGTAAATCCATGGTCACCATCCCCAAAGATCAGCTGCCGAACCCCTTTAGCCCCGCGCTGGAGATCTACCTGCACGGGGAGTTTGACATTAAGCGGACCCTGCCCCCGGAGGGGGCCATGACGGTGAATCTGGGCGTCATCCTGCGTACCGGCATCGATACGACCTTTTAAGGCGGATAAGGAAACGTGATGAAGAAAAATACGCTCCTGTTCCTGCTATGCCTTGCGGCGGGAACCCGCGGCCTGGGGGCTCAGCAATCCGGGGCTCAAGATCTGTGGCAGATGCCGGATCGGATCGTCGAATTCGGCTTTGACCTGGAGGGCGGCTACGCCAGCAACCTGATAAAGCTAAAGGATGTCTTCAATTTTCAAAAAACCCTGCTCATCGACCTTTCCTCCCTGGGTCCCGGGGAGCTTTTCATGGGGGAGAAGGCCGCCTTTTCCACCTATATCAACGTGAACGTGGGCAAAAATTTAAGCTTCGGCCTTTTTACCGGCGCCCAAATTGACGCGTACCAGTCGGCCTCGGAGGATTTTACCAAATTCCTGCGCCGGGGAAACGCCCAGACCAGGTCCATCAACGGGGGCATGGAAGCGGGGGCCAGCGCCTTTATCGATGCCGGGGTAAAGGCCCAGGCCAGGATCGGGAAGCTGCGCTTCATGGTAGCGCCCGCGGCCTTCGTCCCCCTGCTCTATGTTCCCCCGCCGGACGTGAATTTCAGCCTGGTTATGACCCCTACCGGCATGAGCCTCAAGGGTACCGCGGGAATCGACATCTATTCCGCCTTTTCCATGGAAAAATTGGCCGGGGATGATCAGGCCCAGGACTCTTCCAAGTTGATTCCAAGCCCCATGCCCCTGGGCTTTGACCTGGGCCTGGAGGGGGTCTATACCCTGCTGCCCTCCCTGGACCTGGGCCTGAACATTGCCCACATCCCCCTGTTCCCCGCGGAACTTCACTCCCGGATGCGCCAGGAAGTCAGCATGGAGGGGGACTGGTCCAACATGTACAACAGCCTGACCCAGGGCGATTTCGACATCCCCGAGGCGGAGACCGTGCAAACCTTTGATGACGCTTCGTTCTTTGCCTTTCGGCCCCTGCGCATAGACTTCTTTGCCGACTACCGGCCCATGCTTGTTGATATGTTCGTCATCCGGCCCCATGCCGGCCTTTCCGCCCTTACCATTTTTGGGTATGACACGGTGTGCTTTAACGCCGGCCTGGAAGGGCGGATCAACCTGGTCAATATGCTGGGCTTTTCCATCGGTACCGGCTACGAGGAGCACGTGTGGAAGCAATCCCTGGGGGTCCGCTTCAATTTCAGGGTCATTGAGCTGGACGCCAAGTTCGCCCTTTGGGGTCCGGACATCATAAGCAGCTTCAAGGCCCAGGGCTTTGGAGCCACCCTGGCAGTCAAGATGGGATTCTAGCAGCCTGTTGCGCAGGCCGAAGGCCTTTGGCGAAAGCTTACTTTTAGCCGGGCTTTCAGTACCGTCCCCATTGCAAGCTGAAGCAGTAGTGTCTCAAACTAATCATTGAAGTCTTTCGAGGAAGTCTTTCGAGTGCGCCCATGTGTAGCAGGCTGTAAGGGCGGCTTATGTTTCTTAAGACCCCCTTCCGGCGGTTCTTAGGATTTTTCCAGGCATAGTGAGGAGAAACTATGAAAAAGTTAGCCCCTGCGGTAAGGGTCCTGTGTCTTGCGGTCTTTATCGCCTCGCTGCCCGGCTGCGCCAGCATAGAACGCTGGTGGGATTTTTCCGGTACCAGCCTTACGGAGGCGGAACCCCAGCCCGGTGCGGCTCAACAGGCTGAGGCGGCCCAACAGGCTGAGGCAACACGTCAAGCCGAGGCCGTCCGCCAAGCCGAAGCGGCCCGCCAAGCCGAAGCCGCCCGGTTAGCCGAGGAAGCCCGTTTGGCAGAAGCCGCCCGCCAGGCCGAAGCGGCCCGCCAGGCTGAGGCAACACGTCAAGCCGAAGCGGCCCGGTTAGCCGAGGAAGCCCGCTTGGCAGAAGAAGCCCGCCAAGCTGCCGCGGCTGCTCCCGCGGCCCCCGCCGTGGCGGCTGCAACCCCGGCGGCTCCGGCCCAGCGGCCTGCGGCCAACAACCGGCAGCCCGCGGCTGCTCCCGCGGCCCCCACCGTGGCGGCTGCAACCCCAGCGGCCCCGGCCCAGCGGCCTGCGGCCAATAACCGGCAACAGCCTGCGGCTCCGGCTCAGCGGCCTGCGGCCAATAACCGGCAGCAGCCCGCGGCTGCTCCCGCGGCCCCCGCCGTGGCGGCTGCAACCCCGGCGGCTCCGGCTCAGCGGCCTGCGGCCAACAACCGGCAGCAGCCCGCGGCCCCCGCCGTGGCGGCTACAACCCCGGCGGCTCCGGCTCAGCGGCCTGCGGCCAATAACCGGCAACCCGCAGCCCCGGCGGCCAACAACCGGCAGCAGCCCGCGGCCCCCGCCGTGGCTACAACCCCGGCGGCTCCGGCCCAGCGGCCTGCGGCCAACAATCGGCAGCAGCCTGCGGCTGCTCCCGCGGCCCCCGCCGTGGCGGCTACAACCCCGGCGGCTCCGGCTCAGCGGCCTGCGGCCAACAATCGGCAGCAGCCCGCGACTGCTCCCGCGGCCCCCGCCGTGGCGGCTGCAACCCCGGCGGCCCCGGCCCGGCAACAACCCGCGGCCGGACAGCCCGCCCGCCAGGAACCAGCCCCGGCCCTTCCGCCATCGCAGGATATACAACCTGTGGCCGAGCCGGTCCGGATCGCCGCGCCGCCGGCCCAAGAGGCACTACAGCCCGCGGCTCCGCCGGTCCAGGCCCCCGAGCCCATTGCCCCGCCCGTGGCCGAGCCGGTCCGGATCGCCCAAACCGTCCAGCCCGCGGCTCAGCCTCCCATAGATCAGAGCCCGGCCGAGCGATCCTATACCGTGCAGAGCGGAGACAGCCTGTGGCGCATTTCAGGGCTCCCCCAGATTTACAACAACCCCTACCGCTGGCCCCGGCTCTATATCACCAACCGGGAACGCCTAACCGATCCCAACAATCCCGATCTGATAGAGCCCGGCCAGGTACTACAGGTGCCAAGTCCGGGGACTTCCCGGTACTATTCGGTACAGGACGGCGATAGTTTTACCAGCATTGCCTCGGATCCGGCAATCTACAACGACCCCTACCAGTGGGAAAGGCTTTACAATGCAAACCGGGACCGGATGCTCAACCCCGAAAACCCGCACCTTATCCTGCCGGGGATGATCCTGGAGATCCCCCAGCCTTAACAGGCCTTTTGTCACAGGTTCCACCGCAAGCCCCGCGAAAGCGGGGCTTTTCCGCAAAATAGGTCGTCGAACACGTCCATTGACTTCCCGACCCTATCATCTGTATAGTTAAAAAAAGCTGGAGGCGTCTATGGCGGCAGAGATCAGTGAACCCCGGCGGGGCTTAACTTTTGAGGATGTGTGGGTCGCTATCATGGCGGACCGGGAGGAGCAGCGGGAGCGGCACAGGGAAATTGACCGAATAATGCAGGAAACCGAACGGATGATGCAGGAGACCAGCCGGAAGATGCAGGAAACCGACCGAATGATGAAGGAAACCAGCCGGAGGATGCAGGAAACCGACCGGAAGATTGGGGAGCTGGGTAACCGTTTCGGGGAGCTGGCCGAACACCTGGTGGCCCCCAGCATCACGGAAAAATTCAA
>JAISQJ010000184.1 GCA_031274285.1 Treponema sp.
CATACACAGCAGGCACAGACTGTCAGTCCAGTGCCCGCTGTTCAGGTATCGTAGGGTTAGATTTTTATAGTGAGGCAACGGGACGCTAGGGTTAGAATTTACGATGAGGCATTACGGGAAGAGCCCTATACTGGGCAGCATGCCGGAAACCATAGCGCCGCAGACAAAAAAAGCTTTCTTGGTAAGCTGCTTCTCAAAGACACGAACGCGCGGCCGCGGACAGGCGGCCTTAGCCGCAGCCAACGGCCCGGCGGCCGCGGGCCAACCGGACCCGGAGGCTGCCTCCCTGGCCCGGGAGCTTGAAGGGCTGGTCCGTTCCCTGGGCCTGGAGATTATCGCCCACGAGACCCCCCTCATCCGGGAAGGGTCGGCAAAATACGGCCTGGGGACCGGCAAGGCCCAGGAACTGGCCCAACAGGCCGCGGACCTGGGTGCGGACTGTCTGGTCTTTGACTGGGACCCCAGCCCCTCCCAGCAGCGAAACTGGGAAACCCTCACCGGCATCCCCGCGCTGGATCGCCAGGAACTCATCATCAGAATCTTCGCGGAGCGGGCCTCCACCAGGGAAGCTGAACTCCAGGTGCGCCTGGCGGAACTCAGCTATTCCCTGCCCCGCCTAAGCCATAAGTACATCGACCTGTCCCGCCAGCGGGGGGGCCGCTATGGAACCAGGGGGTCCGGGGAGACCCGGCTGGAACTGGACCGGCGGCAGGTTGAACTGCAGATCAAGCGGCTGCGGGAAGAACTGGAAGAAGTTCGGCAGCAGCGGCAGGTCCAGCGGCGGCAGCGGGAGCGCCAGAGCATCCCCGTCTGCGCCCTGGTAGGCTACACCAATGCGGGGAAATCCTCCCTTATGAACGCCCTTACCGGCGCGGACCTGGCCGCGGAGGATAAACTCTTTGTCACCCTGGACGCCGCCTCCCGCCGCTTCGAACTTTCCAAGGGCCTGTCCGTGCTCCTGGTGGATACCGTGGGCTTTATCAGGAACCTGCCCCACACCCTGGTGGAGGCCTTCCATTCCACCCTGGAAGAAGCCGCCCTGGCGGACCTCCTTATCCACGTGGCCGATGCGTCCGACCCCGGCATGGACAGCCAGCGGGAAACCACCCTCCGGGTCCTGCAAGACCTGGGAGCCGCGGAGATCCCCATGATCACGGTACTCAACAAAATCGACAAGCTGGAAAACCCGAATCTAGCGGGGGAAAGCCTCGGCAACTCCGTTGCCGACCCCCCTTGCTCCATTCCCATTTCGGTACATCAGGGCTGGGGGCTGGAAACGCTCAAGGAACGGATGCGGGAGGCCCTTGCCGGGACCCGGCTGCGCTTCCGCTTTCCCCCGGACCGGGGGGACCTGATGGGCCTGGTCCACCGCAAAGCCCAGGTCCTCTCCGAATCCTGGGAGGGGGAAGGAATCCTGATGGAAGCCGTGGTGGACGGAAAACTGGCGGGACAACTGCGGCACTATCTGGTATAATGCTTTAAAACGTTCCTAAAAAAACAATACACCACGAGAAAAGGAGCATACCATGCATTTTGCTGAATTGGCGGCAGTCCGGTATTCGGTACGGAACTTTCTTGAAAAACCGGTGGAAAAGGAAAAGATTGCCCTCATCCTGGAAGCCGCCCGCAGGGCCCCCACCGCGGCAAACCGCCAGCCCCAGCGCATCCTGGTCCTGGAAACCAGCGACGACCTGGCCAGGATGGACCGTTGTACCACCTGCCGCTTCGGCGCGCCCCTGGCATTCCTTGTCTGCTACGACCACCGGGAAGCCTGGGTCCGGGATTTTGACAAGGAACATTCCGGCTGGGTGGACGCCAGCATTGCCGCTACCCACATGATGCTCCAGGCCGCGGACCTGGGGATTGGGAGCACCTGGGTCATGTGGTTTGACCCCGCCATCACCAGGATCGAATTCAAGCTCCCCTCATACCTGGTGCCCGTGGCCTTCCTCCCCGCCGGCTACCCCGCCCCGGGATCGATCCCGTCGGATCAGCACGGCGACCGCCTTCCCCTGGACAAACTAACGGCCCACGGAACTTTTTAAGGGATAGGTCTATTTTCGCTTTTTCCAGCGGATGTAGACTTGGCGGCCTGTACCGTTTTCCTGAGGCCGCTCCTCGGTCTCAAACTGGGGCAGGGCCCGGAAAAGGTCCCCCAGCTTCCTAAAGCCGTAGTTCCGGGGATCAAAATCCGCGGAACGCAGGGTTATCTTCTGCCCCACCGCGCCCAGGTAGGCCCAGCCTGACTCATCGGCCAGATCGTCCACCACGTCACGGAGCAGCTTGAGGAGCCGCCGGTCCGGCTTAAACTCCTTCCTCAGCCGGGCGGCAGGCTTACCGTCATCCTCCTCCGGCTCCTCCTGGTTGTCCCGCAGTATTTCGGTGTAAATAAACTTATCGCAGACCGACACAAAGGCCCGGGGGGTCTTCTTTTCCCCAAAGCCGTAAACCGTGCGGCCGCTTTCCCGCAGCCGGGCGGCCAGGCGGGTAAAATCCGAATCGCTGGAAACAACACAAAACCCGTCCAGCCTTTCGCTGTAGAGCAGGTCCATGGCGTCGATGATCATCGCCGAGTCGGTGGCGTTCTTGCCGGTGGTATAGGAAAACTGCTGGATCGGCTGGATAGCGTACTGTAAGAGTTTGTCCTTCCAGGACCGCAGATTATTGCTGGTCCAATCACCGTAGATCCGCTTAACGCTGGCCACCCCGTATTTGGCAACCTCGTCCAGAAGCCCCTCGATAATCGCGGGCTGGGTGTTATCCGCATCGATAAGAACCGCCAGCTTCGCCTGACTCACCTCCGTCTGTTGATTCACACTGGCAAATGGTAACAGCGGCATAACATGCTCCTTAACCCCATACTATCAGTCTTTGCCCTAACAGGCAATGACGATACCCCGCCGCAAAGCCGCGGCTTTTAGGGCTGAAACTCAAAGATCGATTTTTTTATCCGCCGCAGCAGGCTTATCTTTCCCAGGGGAATGCGGAGCGTATGGGGAGCGTCGCCGATGACCAAAACGGTCTCCTCCCCGGACTTTTCCAGGGCCTGGGGAATGGCCAGGATACGCTGCTCCGCCCCGTCTTCCGCGGAGGACCACAGGGCCTCCACCAGGGAGCGGGAGTTGATAGCCTGCTTGGCGATGGAAGCCTTGCCCACATAGTCCAGGCCCCTGGCTTCAAGTTTTTCGGCCCGCACGGACCCGGCGATAAGCTGGGATTCGGCCAGCACCAGCCGCCGCTCAATCCGGGCCGCCAGTTCGCTCCGTTCGGCCGCGGAAAGGGTCCGGTCCCCCAGTGCGCTGCGAAACCGGACCTTGAGGTCTTCCGCCTTTTCGGGGGGCGAATCAGAGCCCCCCGGGGCTCCGCGGTCCCAGGCCGGCGGGGGAACCTTCCCCAGGGGGGGAAATCCCCAGGGCCGGGGAGGGCCGGAATCCTCCAGGGGGGAAGCGGCCGGGGGCCCCGCCAGGTGGGTAAAAATATCCACCCCCGCCTTGCGCAGCGCCTCCGCAGCCCCCAGGCCGGAGCTAAGCAGATAGAGCCCCGGGGCCAGTTCCCGCCGGATTAGGGCCGCCAGGTCTTCGGTCTCCGCCAGGTAACGCCGCTCCGGGGCCAGGCACAGGATGGCCCCTTCGATAAGGGACACCTCGGTGGAGCGCCGCTCCCAATCCCGCAGGGTCCACAGCAGGGAATCCTCCATGGGCTTCCCCGAAAGCCGGACCAGGAGCGCCTCCATGTCCGCCGCGCCGGCGCCCCGCTCAAAACCCCGCAGACAGGATTCCCTGGTCAACTCAAAGCGGAAGACCGCCCCGGTTTCCCGCACCGTGGAAAAGGAGGCCAGGGCCAGGGCATCGGTAAAACTGACGCCGGGGTACACCACACAGGAGAAGGGGGTATCCATGGCCAGCAGCGCCCGGCCTTTCTCCGCGGCGGCCGGCGGGTCGGCGGATGGATCGGCGGCGGATGGATCGGCGGCGGATGGATCGCCGGCAGCCGGAGCGTCGGTAGCCGGAGCGTCGGCAAGACAGCAGCCCTGGGGGCCCTGGCGCAGCAAGCCCGCCTGGACCAGCGCCGCCCAGAGCATGGGGGCGTCCATGGCCGCCGGATCGCCGGGGCCCTCCTCATCCCGTTCCAGGATGTGCAAAAGGCGGCCCAGGGTTTTGCCGGGGTACAGGCGGCCGGGTTCCAGCAGGCCCAACAGCCTGTCGATAAGCCGGGCCAGGGAACGGACCCGGCCCCGGAGCAGTTGGGGGGCCTGCAGCAGTTCCGGGCTTGTCTCCGCAGCCACCGCCAGGCCGGCGGCCCAGTAGATCTGCCGGTGCCGGGGTTCAAGGGCCCCGAAGCCCCGGAGGGCATGATCATCGGGGACCGGGGATTCCCCGCCATCCATGCGGCAAAGGCCCAGGCAGAGGAGGCAGCGGCTGGCGGCTTCCAGGTCCATGGCCGGAAAGATACGCTTCGCCGCATCCATGGTCTTTTTGCGGGGCCGGCTCCCTATTCTAAAAATATTACCCTCCCCCAGGACCAGGGAAAAAAGGGCCCCCAGGGTCCGGTCGTCAAAGGGGACGGAATCCCCCAGGCCGCCGGGCCCGGCCTTTTCCCCGGACAGGGGCGTGGAGGGGAGGACCCGCCGCGGGTCCGCGGCAATGGGCCCAAGCAGGGGTTCCAGCAGGGGGTTCAGGCCCAGGCGCAGCGCGGGGCCGTCACGGAAACGGTAGAGGATGAACCGCTCCTCCAGGTTGGGAAGCAGGACAGAAAGCTCCGGCCCGGTCCCGGCAAAAAACCGTTCCAGTTCCCCCGCAGGGGGGTTATGCAGCATGGCCACCGCCGCAATAACCTGGGCATCCTCGTCGTCGATGTACGCGGCCATGTTTTCCCGGACCTCGTCCCTGGACAGGAAGGCCTCCAGGTCCGCCAAAAGGTTTTGCTTGTTAAAGGGGGTCTTGATATGGCCAAAGACGCTGCGGAGGAGATCGAAAAAGACATCATCCGGCAGGGTCATCATGGCGGACTTCCAATCGTCCTGGCTGCGGAATATACCCTCCATGCTAGGCCGTCCAGTGCTGAATAGAATACTTGTACCCCTGTTCGGCGAGGAATTTCTGCCGGTTGGCGGCAAAGTCCTCCTCCACGGTGTAGCGGGAAACCAGGGTGTAGAACCACACGTTTTTCCCGCCCTTGGGCCGCAGAATCCGCCCCAGCCGCTGGGCCTCCTCCTGCCGGGAGCCGAAGGACCCGGAAACCTGCACCGCGCAGGAGGCATCGGGAAGATCGATGGCGAAGTTGGCCACCCTGGACACCACGATCACCCGGATTTCCCCCCGCTTAAAGGCCGCGTAGATCCGTTCCCGCTCGGGATTCGCCATCCTGCCGGTGATAAGGGGGGCCTTGAGGAGCCTGGCCAGGGATTCCAACTGGGACAGGTACTGTCCGATGACCAAAATCTGGTCCTCCGGGTGGTTTTCCACCAACTGTTGAGCCGCATCCTCCTTACGGGGATTCTCGCTGGCGATGCGGTACTTTTCCCGGGAGGAGGCCACCGCGTAGGGTATCCGCAGCTCCTCCGGCAGGTCCAGGCGTATCTCCGTGCAGATAGCCTCCGCAATCCAGCCCTGGCTCTCCAGGTCCTTCCAGGGCACGTCGCAGCGTTTGGGCCCCACCAGGCTGAACACCGCATCCTCCGCACCGTCCTCCCGGATCAGGGTGGCGGTAAGGCCCAAACGCCGCACCGCCTGGAGTTCCGCGGTAACCCGGAACACCGGTGCGGGGAGCAGGTGCACCTCGTCGTAGATGATGAGCCCCCAGGACCGTTCCCGAAACAGGCGGAAATGGGGGAAATCGCTCCCCTTTTTGGGCCGCCAGGTGATGATCTGGTAGGTGGCAATGGTAACCGGCGCCACCGACTTGGAATCCCCCGTGTACTCCGCAATGTCTTCCGGCGCCAGGCCGGTCTTGTCCAGCAGTTCCTCGATCCACTGGTGCACCGCGGCCACATTGGTGGTAAGCACCAGGGTATTGGTCCTCAGCAGGGACATGACGATCATGCCCACCACCGTTTTCCCCGATCCGCAGGGCAGCACCACCACCCCGTAGCCCGTACCCGGAGCGCCATCCCCGCAAACCGCATGGGCCGCATCCCACTGGTAATCCCTGGGGGCAAAGGCCCGGCCCGCACGGCTGGTCTGCCGCAGTTCCACCGCCAGGTCATCCCCCTTTACAAAGGGGGCCTCGTCCTTAACCGGCCAGCCCAGCCGGATAAGCTCCCGCTTCACCGTGCCCCGGTCGATCAGATTCAGGGCAAAGAGCTCCCCCTCCCCGTTCAGGGGCCGCAGGTATTTCTCCAGGGCCTTGGCGGCCCCGATCTCCCTGGCGATTGCCTCGTCCTCGCAGCGCAGGAACAGGGTATCCGGCATCCCGGCCCCTGCGGGGGAAACCATCCGAATCTTCCCGTAGCGGGACATGGTATCGGCAAAGCCCTCCAGGATACCCGAAGGTATGGCATAGCGGCTGTAGGCATTGATCGCCGTGATAATATCGCCGGGGGAAAGCCCCGCGCTGGCCGCGTTCCACAGGGACAGGGGGGTAATGGAGTAGGTATGGATATGTTCCGGGGATTTTTCCAATTCCGCAAAGGGCAGAATCGCGGCCCTGGCCTCCCCGGCCAGCGGGGCATGCACATCAAGGAGCAGCGTATGGTCGCTCTGCACAATCAGGGGCTTGAGCGAATCAGGGGCCTGGCGATCCGGAAACCGTTCCGTGGACATTTTATTGATTATAACGAAAAGAGAGGAAATTACTATACAAGACCCTTTTTTCGGTCAAAACTCCGGTTCCGGCAGAAAAGAACCATATCAACGCTGACCATCAGGAGATTCAACACGTAAAGCCAGAAAACCGGGTCAAAATTGTAGAGCAGTTTATTGACGATCCCCGACAGGTAGCCCAGCCATATCAGGCAGAGAAAGACCGCGCTCCTTCCCGCAGCGGTCCGGGACTTTATCGACTTGTAGATATTAACCGGCCAGGAAAGGCCAAAACATATCAACATTCCCGCTTCAAAAATACTCATGGCTTTCCCCCACAGTAACGCTATTCAAGCCCGGCATGGGGCTAATCCGCAATATCTAGCATTTTCTTACAAAGGGCGGTATGTTTCAATCCTTGACCCCGGCCCGCCCCAATGGTATGATGAACCGGTAAGGTCCTGTAGCTCAGTGGATAGAGCGGCCGCCTCCTAAGCGGCAGGTCGGCCGTCCGATTCGGCCCAGGATCATCTAAGAGGTTGTATGTTCAGCATCGCCCTGGAGGAAGGCTATCTAACCCGGCTATGCCGTCTCCTGGATGCCTATCTTGAAATGCCGGACCGTGAAGGGTAATTAGAGTTGTTCAAAAACCTCAGTTTTTGAACAACTTTGATTCTTTCCTGACAAACGCTTCAGCGCCCTTTGGGCCAGGGCCGCCAATAATACTGATGCCGAGGCCAGGGGAGCGGGGTCGGCGATAAAACCGGGATGGTGCGGGACCTGGGGGCTGCCCACGCCGATATTCCAAAAGACCCCGGGGATCCGCTGTTGATACAGGGCAAAGTCCTCGCCGCCCATGCCCGGCGTGCTGGGTCCCACGGGGAACCCAAGGCTTTTTGCGGTTTCCGCCACAAATTCGGTAAGGGCGGGATCGTTCTTGGTAGAAATGGTATTGACCTGCCAGGAGTAATCAACCTCGACGCCGCCCATTTCGGCCGCGCCCCGGCAGACCTGGGCCAGCCGTTCCGCTACCTGGTTGAGTTTTTCGACGCTAAAGGTGCGGATGGTTCCCTCAAGGAAGGCCTCCGGGGGGATGACATTCCAGGTCGTGCCCGCCTCGATATGGGTAATGCTAAGGACCACCTGCTCAAAGGGACTGATGTTCCGGCTTACAATGGTCTGGGCGCCGTTGATGATCTGGGCCGCCGCCGCGATGGGGTCCCGGCACTGGTGGGGCTCGGCGGCATGACCGCCCTTGCCCTTGATAAGGATGCGGAAGGCCCCCACCGTGGCGTAGGTGGCCCCCGGACTTACGCCGATGACGCCGGGTTTCAGTTCCGCGGCCACGTGGAGGCCGTAGATCTCATCCACATCATCAAGGGCGCCGGTGTCCAGCACCTTTTTGGCGCCGCCGGCGGTTTCCTCCGCGGGCTGAAACAGCAGCTTGACGGTCCCCTCCAGGTTTTCCCGGTCTTCCCCCAGGAGCATGGCCGCGCCCAGCAGGGCGGTCAAATGGAAATCGTGGCCGCATGCGTGCATACGGCCCTGGTGTTCCGAAGCGTAGGCAAGCCCCGTCTCCTCGGCAATGGGCAGGGCGTCGATGTCGCCCCGCAGGGCCACTACCGGGCCGTCCCCCCGGCCCCGGATTTTGGCAACGGCCCCGGTCTTGAGGGGAAGGTCCAGGATCTCCGCCCCGGTTTTGGCAAGGAGTTCCCGGATACGGGCGGTGGTTTCATATTCCTCAAAGCCCAGTTCGGGGTGCCGGTGAAACCACAAAAAATGGGGTTCCAGTATATGCTGCAAAGCTGTTCTTTCCATGACGATCCTCCTTCTAAGCCGGCCCTAAGATTAAACCGGCGCTAAGCCAGGGCCTGGTCAAAATCGGCCATCAGGTCTTCTGCATCCTCAAGGCCCACGGCGATACGGATAAGGGCGCCGCTTATGCCCAGCCGTTCCCGCTCGGATTCCGGCATGTTGATATGGCTCATCTTTACCGGGTATGAGGCAATGGTCTCCACCCCGCCCAGGCTCGGCGCCGCGGCCGCCAGCTTAACCCTTTCAAAGAAGCGGAGCGCCTGTTCGGTGGTTTTAGTTTTGAACGAGAGCATGGCCCCCGGTCCGGCGGCCTGGGCCTCGTGGATCGCCCAGCCCGGATGCCCCCGGAGCGCGGGATAGTAGACCGATTCCACGTTCCGGTGGGCCCTAAGCTGCTCCGCCAAAAGCCCGGCGGTCTTTTGGGCCGCATCCATCCGTACCTTGAGGGTTTTGATTCCCCGCATCACCAGCCAGGCATCCCAGGGGCCCGGCACCGCGCCGAAACTGTTCTGGACCTGGTAGAGCCGCTCCCCCAGTTCCCCGGTGCGGGTTACGGCCAGGCCGGAGATTACATCGCTGTGGCCCCCCAGGAATTTGGTGGCCGAGTGCACCACGATATCCGCGCCCAGTTCTATGGGCCGCTGCAGGTAAGGGGTCATAAAGGTATTGTCCACGATGGAAAGGATGCCCGCCTGCCGGGCCATGTCCAGGCAGGCCTTCAGATCGGTGATTTTAAGCAGGGGATTGGAGGGGGTTTCCAGGTACAGGGCCCTGGTATTCGGCCTGATTGCCCGCTGAAGGGCCCCAGGATCCGCGGCGTCCACCGCGGTGGACTCCAGCCCCCACCGCTTGTAAAAGGTGTCAAGGATGTACCGGCTTCCGCCGTAGATATCCTCCGCGGCTACGAGGTGATCCCCCGAGGAGAAAAGGCCAAGCACCGAGGAAATGGCGGCCATGCCGCTCCCGAAGGCGAAGCCCCTGGCCCCCCCTTCCAGCACGGCGATGGTCTCCTCCAGGGCCTTGCGGGTAGGATTCCCCCCGCGGGAATAATCGAATTCCGGCATCTCCGTTATCTTTTTCCGGTAGAAGGTGGACGTTTGATAAACCGTTACGCCAAGGGCCCCCGTGGCGGGATCCGTTTCGTGGCCGTTGTGGATAAGCAGGGTTCCCCTGTTCATGGGTTTTCCTTGTTGGATACTCTATCTAAAAAAAGAGAACTGTTGCACAACCAACCATGTTTACCGGACAACAGTTCTCATTATGTGACACTAAACGAAGCGGCATTGTCGCCGGATGTAAATGTCAGTTTCTTGATATTGAGGGTATCTTTTAATAGGGAATAGAACACCTCAATCAAGTTTTCAACGGTTGCGACCTTCTTAACAACCACAAGGCGGCATTCAGGATAGGCTTTTGCAAGCTCGGTATCAAAGGCTATGCCGGTGCTGGTATTCCATTTTGAGCCGCCCTTGATTCCCTGCGCCTCATACACCTTTAGAAGCTCAGGAAGGATTGGGTCTTCTTTTTGCAAAATAATCGCGTGGTCAAAATTTACTAAATATTCCCACGCATGATTTTTGATACTATTGCAAGCCACAACAAAACCATTTGTGCTGTTTACCTCGCCTTCTACTTCAAGTGTCAGTGTTCCGGTGTGCCCGTGGAGATACTGCGCCTCGCCAATATATCCCAAAAATCGATGTGCATATTGGATGTTAAGTTTGGTAATTGACGTTAGCACTCTTTTTTCCCCGCCAATCAGTTTTTCTTTAAACGCCGAAGCCGGAACATGGCATACCGGACATTGAGAAGGCGCACTTTCTCCCGCATGAACATACCCGCATTTTGAACATACCCATTGTTTCATTCTCATAATCTCCCTCGCGCTTAAAGTCCGCCAACTCTTAATGTATTATTTTATACCCTTTTTAATCATCTTGTCAAGTTATTATTAATACACTATTTTTCAAAAATATGGGTCTGCATTTTGCAGTATTACTTTTGAGTCAGCGTAAAAATCCCGTCCCAGTTTCGTTCGGGGGGCTTGGTCAGGTAGAGGCGGCACCGTTCAAGATAGAGCTTTGCGGGGCCGTCGGCGGGGGCATGGTGCAATACGGCCTCAAAGGCGGCCTCCGCAGCGGACCAATCCCGGTTTTCAAAGATCTCCAGGGCGCCGCGAAAAAGTTCCGCCAGCTTGAGCATTTCAAGCGGCGCCCTGTCGGCGATTTCTAAAATTTCGTATAACTGTACCGGCTCGTTAATCCCCACCACCCGGACCCGGTCAAGGCGGCGGGTCAGCATTCGATCTCCCGCTTCTTTAACCGTTTCCTCCGATGCCAGCACCCAGGTTCCGTACTGCTTGTTAACCCCTTCCAGCCGGGACGCCAGATTAACCGCATTCCCCATGATGGTATAATCCATTTTCCGCAGGGTCCCCATATTCCCCACAACCATGGTCCCGGTGTTAATGCCGATCCGGGTTTGAAGGGGGAAGGGACTCAAACCGTTTTCCGCGTAGTTCCTGTTTAATTCCTTTTCGATCCGCTTCATGGTAACGGCGGAAACGCAGGCCCGCAGAGCGTGGTCGCTCAGATCCAGGGGCGCGCCGAAAAAAGCGATAATGGCGTCCCCCTCGTATTTATCGATGGTGCCCCGTTCTTCCAATACCACATTGCTCATGGCCGAAAGGTAATCGTTCAGAAGCCGCACCAGGTCTTCGGGGTCGAGTTTTTCCGATATGGTGGAAAAGCTCTGTATATCCGTAAAGAGGGCGGTCATGCGCCGCTTGGACCCGCCCAGTTGCAGCTTGCCGGGATCGGCCAGGATCTCCTGGACCACATCGCCGGAAAGGTAGGTGGAAAAGGCCTTGCGGATAAATTGTTTTTCCCGCTCCGTCCCGGCAAAGTCGATGGTTTCCCGGATAATAAGGGCGGCGCCCATGGCAAGCATGGGACCCAGGGGGCTAAGGAAATAACCCTTCAGGGAAAAAAGGGCCAGGGAAAGGGCCCCGGTGAGCACGATGCCGCCCATACCGGCTACTATCCGCAGTCCCGGTTTGAAACCGCTTATCCCCATAATGACCAGGGGCGTCAATATGAAGATGAGGATCACGGTCCAGTACGGGGGCAGCAGGGTGATAAAAGATTGGGACAGGATGGTATCCAGCACCACGGCATGGGTGCCCACGTTGACATATTCCCCGTGAAAGGGATTTACCCCAATATCGGTGGTTCCCGTATCAACCCGGCCGATAAGGCATATTTTTCCCCCCAGTTCTTTTTTAAGGTAGTCCTGGGTTTCGGCAATGGCGTTTAATTCGGTGTCGATATAATCCAGCAGCGCGCCGCAGTAGGCCGCCTCCTGTTCCAGGGCTTCCGGCGACGATCCCGGCGACGCCTCCGGCGATGATTCCCGCAGGGTTTCCTCCAGGTAGAGCCGGCCGGCGGCGGAAAATTGGCGGGCCGTGTCCAGCCCCCTGTTCCGCAGGGCCAGATACCGGTTAAATTCCTCGTCGGAAGTTTCGGCCAGGGCGGAATTTTTTGCCTCCAGCGCGGCTTCAAAAACCGCTCGTATGCCCGCGGCAGTATTGGTGATATAGGGAAAAATCCGGTTATCGGCATAAATAAGGGCGTCCAGGTACTCCTCGATATGGGCCAGGTATTCATCGAGCAGGGAAAGGCGGACAAATGGAACGTGAGCATAACTGTCGTTGAAAGGTTCCAGGGGCCAGTCCAGCAGCATGGCCCCCGATTCATCCAGGGGGATGGTAAGGTCCTTCCCCTCCGCGGTCTTCATAAGCAGGCGGCGGCGGTGCAATTCGATATCCGGCCTTCCCAGGCGGTCAACGAGGGGGGCAAAGGCTAACTGCAAATACCAACGATCCCGAACTTCCCGGACAAGGAAAATACGCCGCCTGACGCCGTCCCGGTCCACCGTAACATTGGTAAAGCCCGCGCCCTTTACCGCTTCCATGAAAGACGGTATGGGGGGAAGAATATCCCGGTTGTCCCCCCCAAGTCCTCCCCGGTCTTCAAGGGGATAGGAAAACCGCTGTTCCGCCGTGGCCCGCCTTTCGGCCTGCTCCCCTTCAAGGTCTTCGTCCTGGAGGTTCAAGGTTCCCCAGACGTTCCCAAAGAGGGCCGCGGCCTGGGCAAGGTAGAAGTCGTTATTCCGGGTGATTTTCAGCGTGTCACTGAAAAGGGCGTCCCCCTCCTCCTGGATGAGGGCCGTCATATCGCCGATATAGCTTGGGGCATCCGCTCCCCGGATATACCCGGCGCCGATGGCGTTGAGCAGGTCCGCCACCCCCGCGCCGATGCCGGAAAGGCGGCGGTTATAATCGACCCGTAAACCCTGCTGCAAATACTGTTCATCCACCTGGGTGGGACTCTTATCAATGTATTCAATATCGAAGATCGCCGTGTCCGCCCCGTATTCCTTGAGATGGAGGAGTCCTTCGGCCATGACGGAGCGGGGCCAGGGAAATACCCCTATCCGGGCGATGGACTGATCATCCACATCCAGAAAGACCACCGAATCAAGGCGTTGCCGCCTGGGCCTGAAACGCAGAAAGGTATCGTAGATTTTGTTTTCCGCATTTTCAAAGAAGGGGCTTAGGGAGAGGATTGAGAAAAACAGGGCCGCGCCCAGGGCCGTCAGCAACGGCGCCTTAATCCGTGCGTCAATGCTCAATTTAAGATAACCACGGACCACTCATGGGGGCTCAATCCCATCCGATATCAATGCCCACCGGGCTCCCCATGGGGGTAGTTACCGGGGCCGTATCCCCCAGGGAATTGCCGGATTCCCCTCCGGCCGGCAGGGCGGGGACCAGCAGTTCCCCGGCCGCGATAAAGGGGTTTACCACCGTGTTGTTGGTTTCGTCCACCCGGCTTGTGCCCCCTTCGGCCACCAGGACCGACTGCCCGTTAGCCGAGGAGTATTGGACCTGTCCCTCGTAGACCCGGATATTATCCGTATCGAACTCAAAGAGGGTTCCCCGGACCGATGCGGTTACCGACGGGCTCCTCACGGTAAAGTCAACTTTTCCCCCGGCCGGCGGGTTTACATCGGCCCGGACTCTGCCGGTTTGCAGGTACAGGTTTACCTGCTCCCCGTCTTCTTTTTTGATTATTTCTTCCAGGCTTAGGCGGGTTAAGGGCCGTACCGTTATGGTGGAATTTCCCAGTTCGATAAGGGCGCTGCTTTTAAAGCCGGTGGACACCAGGGTGTTTTTTTCTATCCGGCCGCCGGCAACGGCGCTTACCCAAACCTGGGAATCCGCGGCCCGGGTTTCCACGGTTCCGCTTATTTCCCGGAAAAAGGCGATCCCCTGAGCCTCCTGGGCCTGTGCCGCGCCTACGCCGGTCAAAAGGACCGCAATAAAGATTGCAATGACGAACCCCGCCGCAGAGCAGCGGGGTATCGTTGGTCGAGAAGAAAAAAGTCCTTCGGACTTTTTTCGGTTTGTACGGGGGAGGTTTCTACCCCGCCAACTTGCCCGGAGGGATTCTGAACCGCCCCAAGGGGCGGGGTATTCAACCCCCCTTCGAATAAA